>NZ_RQSN01000010.1:0-73863 GCF_003957265.1 Actinobaculum sp. 352
TTTGCTGGGATGACGCCCTGTTGCACCTGCCAGTCAAGCACGGAGGACAGGAGTCCGTGCGCGTTCCGGATTGTCTTCGTCGCGTACGGCTTCCCGTTCCTGCTGGTTTGGTGGCGTTGCCACGCGACCCATTCTTCGACGTGTCGGCGGGTGAGGGCTTGGATGGGGAAGAAGCCGAGCCGGGGAAGCCAGTAGCGTTCCGCGACTCTCCGGTATTCCCAGCCGGTGCCATGGGCTGCGTGCGACTCTATGTGGGTGATGTAGTCATCAAGGGCTGCCTCCAGGGTGATGATCTGGGGTGTTGTGGTGGTGACCTCTCGGATTCGTCTGGCGTCGGCGCCGCCGACACGGTCAACTAGGTCAGCGAACTGGTAGGCGTCTTCGATGCTTTCGAATGATTCGTTGACGGGGTTGCTGTTGGGGCGGAGTCTGAAGCGGACCCGGAAGACGGGGGTGCCGTCGGATCGTATATGAGTGTGTATGTGCGCCATCGTCACCTCACTATGCCAAACCCAACTGTGTCACGGGCTGTGTCACGCAGCTAAAAGCCTACCACAGAAACGTTGCTATGACGCGGCAAAGTCAGAGCGGGCGACGGGAGTCGAACCCGCCTCTGAAGCTTGGGAAGCTTCCATTCTACCGATGAACTACGCCCGCAGAATGCTCTACTGATGGTACCGGTTGACCGGCCCGGGAGCAAAGCGGGCTGCAAAATGGCGCGCGTCGTGCCACAATCGGAACGTGCTTCTCTCTGATCGCGACATTCGCAGTTATGTAGATGCCGGCCGTATCTCGGTCGAGCCGTGGGACCCTGAGATGATCCAGCCGTCCTCGGTGGACATTCACCTCGACCGCTTTTTCAGACTTTTTGATAACCACAAGTATCCGGTTATCGACCCTGCCGCCGACCAGTCCGGTTTGACTCGTCTCATTGATGTCGATGCCGATGGAGAGTTTGTTCTGCATCCGGGTGAGTTTGTCCTCGGCTCCACTTTCGAAGTGGTGACCTTAGGCGACGACGTCGCCGCCCGGCTGGAGGGTAAGTCCTCCTTAGGTCGCCTTGGGTTGCTCACCCACTCCACCGCAGGGTTCATCGATCCGGGTTTCTCCGGCCATGTGACCTTGGAACTCTCGAATACGGCGACCATGCCCATCAAGCTTTATCCGGGTATGAAGGTCGGTCAGCTGTGCTTCTTCCGTCTTTCTTTCCCTGCGGAGAGCCCGTATGGGCACGGGGCATTGGGGTCCCGTTATCAGGGCCAGCGCGGGCCGACGGCGTCGCGCTCGCACCTCGGTTTCCATCGGGTCGACGTGGGAAACCGGCCGCTGGATTGAGAGACGGGCACCGAGGTGGGTGCCTTTCAGGCGTCGGTCCCCGGTCGGGCGCTGGTGTTGGGCCTGCATTTCCATTCCGGGCGGCCGACCTTGTTGGGTCGGTGTCAAAATCCCGTCCAAACGAAAGTCGGCCCATCGAGTCGACCTGCGAAATCCGCGAGATTCCGCCATTCTTTAAATTGAGAGATTCCACATTGTCATCGTTTGGACGGGATTTTGACACATGACAGTCAGAACCGCTATGTGGTTGACGGGTGCCAGGTGGCGGGTCTGTCTGGCGTGTGGGATGTGAGCGGCGAAGAGTTGGACGCCCGGCTCGCCGTATGGTCCACGCGGATACAACAACAAGAAGTGGGCACGTGGGCCGGGGTGCGGCGAGTTGGCATGTGGGCCGGGGTTCGGCACGACGAGGTTCACGGGGTGCACTCGCAGTTGGAGATGACGATCTGCCGGGTACGCGGTTTCGACGCCGAGGAAATGACAGCTGGGAGGGTCCTGATTCACGGCCGCTAGGCATCGATTCAGCGCTGCCCGAGCGTCGATTTAGTGCCGCCCGAGCGTCGATGCCGGAGGCGCTGCAGCTAGTGGGCCGGTGAAGAAGGTTCGTTCCCGGACGCAGTTCCACTAGACTCCTTCTAGGAAGTGAACGGCAGACCAGATCAAGGATGTCAACTTCTAGGATGTCAACGGCAGGCCAGCCACCTGGCTCGCCGAGAGAGGACCAAAATGGACATCGGGTGGAAAGTAGTCAGCGCCGGTGCGGGTATCGTTTCCGGCCTCGTCGCCAACAAGGCCGTTGATGTGCTGTGGAAGGGTGTCACTGGCAAACAAAGCCCGCGAGAAGACGACAATCTCATCGACCCGCTGCGAGACGTGCTGATCTTCTCCGTCATCTCGGCAGCGGTGGGCGCGGCGATCAACCAAGTCGTTATCCGCCGCACGGCGAAGTGGTATGGCATGGACCGCGCGTTGGCGGCCATAGGTAAAGGTGTGGCACAAGCGGAAGGCTGATGCCGTCACCCGAGCGGGGCGGGTCTGAGTTCACCCGGTCCATCCGCGATCAATACGGACTCGACCGTACTCACAGCAAGCCGCTGTTGATATCCCGTCTGCCCGTCGTTGACGTCCGATCTTGGCAAAGTTGATACCCGACCCGCCGTCGTTGATATCCGGCCTCGGCACGTTCGATATCCGACTTCGCTGTCGTCGGCATCCGAGTTCGGCATCGTCGATACCCAACTTGCCGTCGTTGATATCCGGCCTCGGCACGTTCGACGTCAGACTTCCGCATGGTCGACATTCGCCCCTCCGCTGAAAGCCGTCCCCGGCACGAGCGAAACCCGACCTCAGCGTGATCGTCTCAGGGCGTACCGACCGGAGGTCTCCGCCCACTCCGTTTTGCTACGATGGAAAACACGACAGGGGAGCGCCCGAAGGGTGTCCCGGAGGTTGCAGTCGAGGTGTCAGCGCCACGGCCGCAACCCGGGACCCGCAGGAGAGCGCTGAGAGTGCGAAAGCAGACCCTCGAACCTGATCCGGTTCATACCGGCGAAGGAAGTCGAGTCCTTCTCTCCCCACCGCAAAGGGTGTGGTGGGCCCTCCAGAGATGGAGGAGAACATGTCACGTTCCCACCGAGCGGTGCTCGCCGCTCTTACCACATTCACGTTAGCCCTCGGAGCCTGTTCTGCCGCCGACCAGCGGTCGAATAATTCCGGCACGGACGGCACTGCCCATAAAACCGTCACGATCCTCACGCATGATTCCTTCGCTCTACCAGATGAGCTCGTGCAGCGCTTCGAGGAGGAGTCCGGTTACACGCTGAAGACCACATCGCCCGGCGACGCCGGCGTCGTCGTCAACCAACTGATTCTCACCAAGGATCACCCGACAGTCGACGGCGTGTACGGTATCGATAACTACTCGGCCCACTCAGCTCTTAACGAGGGTGTGCTGGTCGCGTACACTTCCGATCACCTGCCTGACTCTGCAGAGCAGTACGTGCTGGACGATGCCCTCACGCCGATCGATATGGGTGACGTATGCGTGAACGTGGACCATCGCTGGTTCGCGGATCACGGCATGGAAGAGCCGGAAACCTTAGCCGATCTGGCGAGGCCGGAATACGCGAAACTGCTGGTGGTGGAGAATCCGGCGACGTCGTCGCCGGGTTTCGCCTTCCTCACCGCAACTATCGCCGACGCGGGGACCGACGGATACCTGGACTACTGGGCGCAGCTGCTGGAGGGTGGCGCAAAGGTCGACGACGGCTGGTCGGACGCCTACTACACCGACTTCTCCGGAGCAGACGGCCAAGGCGACTATCCGCTCGTGGTGTCATATGCGTCGTCGCCCGCGGAAACAGACGGAGCGACCGGATCGCTGGAGGCCACCTGTACCCGCCAGGTGGAATACGCGGGCGTGGTGGCAGGGGCGACCAACCCGGAAGGCGCGCAGGCATTCATCGATTTCATGCTTTCCGACGACGTGCAAGCCGCTCTGCCGGAGAGTATGTATATGTACCCGGTGAACTCCATGATCGACCTGCCGGAACAGTGGGCGGCGAACGCATCCCTGGCAGAGAGCCCGCTGCTGGTGGACCCGCAGGAGGTGGCCTCCCAGCGGGAGACTTGGATCAAGGACTGGACCGAGCTGTTCGAGAGTCGGTCGTAAAGGCCATGACGAAACCATGTGACGCAAGAGTGCAGGCTCGTACGGTGACGAAACCATGTGACGCAAGAGTGCAGGCTCGTACGGTTCGGCGTTTGCACTACCGAAGCGGCTCACCGTGGCAGGGCGCTACGGCTTGCCGACTGCGGGAAGGCAGTGCGCGCCAGCTGCGGGGCTTCAGCGCTGGATTGGGGCCTGGATATAGCGCCGGACACCAGTTAGGCCGTAACGCCTGATGTCGGCGAGAATCCTGACGCGCATCTTCTGGGCGCTGGCCGCGCTGGTACCGCTGGCTTTCCTGGCGGTTTTCTTCGCGTGGCCGGTGCTCGCCATGCTCGCAAGGGGATTCTTTGCCGACGGCTCCCTGAACTTCTCAGCCTTCGCCGAGGTGCTGGGCAGCGGCCGCACGTGGCGCATCGCCTGGCAGACGATATGGATGGCGCTCGCGGGCACCGCAGGATCCGTGGTGCTCGGGATTCCGGCCGCCTATGTGTTATACTGCTGCCGTTTTCCGGGCAGGCGCCTGCTGCGGGCAATTGCCACCGTCCCCTTCGTACTGCCCACCGTGGTAGTTGGTGCGGCTTTCCGCGCTCTGCTGGGTAAGGGCGGTCTTTATTCCTTTGCGGGTTTGGATGGCACGCCGAATGCTGTGGTCTTGGCCCTGGTCTTCTTCAATCTTTCGGTAGTGATCCGCACCGTGGGCACCATGTGGCTGAGCCTGGATCCGCGCACCGCCGAGGCCGCCCGCACGCTCGGAGCGCGGCCCTGGCGCGTCTTGCGCACCGTGACCCTGCCGACGCTTGGGCCGTCAATCGCCGCTTCCGGTGGATTGGTATTCCTTTTCTGCGCGACGGCGTATGGCGTCGTGCAGACGTTGGGCCGCCCGGGCTACGGCACACTAGAAACGGAAATCTGGGTACAGACCTCCACCTATCTGGATCTGCGCACGGCGGCGGTATTCTCCTGCCTGCAACTCACCGTCGTCGTATTGTCCTTGCTCATCTCGCGCCGTATGAGCCGAGGAACGGATGTCGCCTTGCGGCTGCGCTCCGGATCGGAGCACCGGTTGCGTCGGCCCGACCTGCCCGCCCTAGTCGTCACACTCGTGGTGATCGCGGCGCTGCTCGTGGCACCCATGGCCTCCCTCGTGGTGCGATCCTTGCGGCGGGACGGTCAGTGGAGTGTGGAGAACTATCGCCTGCTCTCCACCTCTGGTTCCGGCTTCACCGGTGGGGCCACGGTGCTTGACGCGCTGAGCCACTCAGTGCGGATCGCCGTGGACGCCACCTGTATTGCGCTGGCAGTGGGGATTCCACTTGCACTGGTGCTTTCGCGGCGGGTGAGGTCCCGCAGGCTGGCACGCGCGCAGGCACTACTGGACAGTGCCGTCATGCTGCCGCTGGGAGTTTCGGCCGTCACCGTCGGTTTCGGTTTCTTCATTTCCTTGCAGGGGCCACCGCTGAACCTGGCGGGCAACGGCATGCTGGTGCCGCTTGCGCAGGCTGTTGTTGCCCTTCCCCTTGTGGTGAGGGTGCTTGTGCCGGTGCTTCGGGCCATTGACCCACGCCTGCGCGAGGCGGCGGCAACGCTGGGCGCCGGACCCGGCCGGGTCCTTGCCACCGTTGATTTTCCCTTTATGATTCGAGGTTTGGGGCTTGCCACGGGCTTTGCCTTCGCGATATCTCTGGGCGAGTTCGGGGCCACCAGTTTCCTGGCATCGGCCGATTACATGACCTTGCCGGTACTTATTGCACGGCTGCTGGGCCGGGCGGGCGCGAATAACTACGGTATGGCGATGGCCGCCTCGGTTATCCTCGCCGTGGTCACCGCCGGTGTGATGGCATTATGCGAGAATCTGCGGCCACGCGGGATAGAAAGGAGAAGCGCTCATGGATTCTGAGCGAGGCGGTACGCCGCCCACGCCCGTTAAGGAGGGGCGATCCGCGCCACCGGTCCGTTATGGGTTGGAGTTGCACGACGTCGTCGTGACGTATCCGGACGGCTTTGAAGCAATTCATGGAGTTAGCCTCTCCGTCGACGACGGCGAGATCATCGCGCTACTCGGCGCCTCCGGCTCGGGCAAGTCATCGCTGTTGCGTGCGATTGCCGGGCTGGAAAGGGTGACCTCCGGTCAGGTGTTGATGGCGGGCCGTGAGGTAACTCGCCTACCTGCCCATTTGCGCGGATGCGGCATGGTTTTTCAAGACGGGCAGCTCTTTCCCCATCGCAATGTCCGCCGCAATATTGCCTACGGGTTGGAGAGGCCTCGGTCTTCAGGGGCAGAGGAGGAGGCGGACTTGCCTGCCTCCGGTCGGGAAACCACCAGACCGGACGGCCAGCCTACTTGTGAAGCTGATTATCGCGCTGCGGGGTGGTTGCGGCGGCGTCGCCTCAGGCGTTGCTCCATCAACGCGGAAGTGGATCGACTCTTGGAACTGGTCGGCTTGGCCGGATACGGCGAGCGTGCCGTCACGACGCTGTCGGGAGGGCAGGCACAACGTGTAGCCCTCGCGCGATCACTTGCCCCACGCCCTGCGGTCCTGCTACTGGATGAGCCACTTTCCGCATTGGACCGCGCATTGCGCGAGGAACTCTCCGCCGAACTGCGGCGGATCCTGACGGCGTCGGGAACATGCGCGGTGTACGTGACGCACGACCACGAGGAGGCCTTCACCGTGGCGGACCGTGTGGCGCTGATAGACGACGGTCGTATCACCCGGGTGGGAACAGTGGCGCAAATCCGAGGCGAGCTCTGACATACGTAAAGCAAGGAGTCTGCTGGCCGGGGCACGAACCGGTTTCATTGAGGGCGAGGTGGGCCGCCAGGCCTCTACTGCCAGTCGGCGCACGCGAACCGGGAAATACACACACGAGCAGCGAGGAAGAGAGCCCGCCGCAGGTAGTCGGAAAGACCTAGATTTGATGACCATCGTCTCACCTGGTGCGCTGTTAGCCGCACGCCCGATTATTCTGCGGAATACCATTGGCGCCCAAGACTTAGGTCCCCTAGAGTTAGACTATGTTGGTCCGGGAGATCACCGCAGCTGAAGTCGCCACATGGGCGCCGCGCGCGGTTGATCATATGACGCGAATTCGCGAGGCGTCCGGCGCATTGCGCTGCGAGGTCGCCGAGCTTTTCTCTGCCCGGATTCTCAAGACCTTTCGTGTGGGGGTTCCCCGCGGATCGCGTATCTTTGTCAATGACAATTGCACGCAGTGGCTGTGGGTGAAAGAGCGCCCGAAACTCGCCGTCGTCGACGCGAAAATCGATACCGACCCACACGGTCAATGGCGGGAGGCCCTGTGTACCGTCCTCGACGGACGGGAAGCCGAAGTCAGTTTCTTTCCCGGCGACCAGAGTGCTGCCGCGCTTTTCGATGCGCTGCCGCACCGGGAAGTGCTGCGGCATATGTCCGTGTCTCTACCACGGCTCGGTTTCGTCCCTGCAGAGGGGGCGGAGGCAATCCACCTGCGCACGATGGGCGCGGGTGAACTCGGCACCTTCCTCGACGCGGTGTGCGAATCACTGGGGCGGCATGAGGCAAATGTGAACCCCGGCAGTGACGCCCGTGAACTCGCCGCGAAGAACCTGGCCGAGTGCGAGCGTCTGCTCTCCGACGGCGTTTCCACGCCGGGGCACGAAGTATGTGCGATCTGTACAGATACGCGCACAATCGGCGGCATATGGGCGGAAATCGACGGGCATTGCGCTTTCCTATGGAATCTGTACGTGTACCGCCCCTATCGCGGGCACGGGCATTCACGCGCCGCGCTTGTTGCACTGGCTGAGCGGCTCAAGGCTGAAGGCGTGCGGCATATCAATCTGCGTGTTGTGGCGGATAATTTCGCGGCGCAGGCCATATACGACTCGGTCGGCTTTGCGCTCACCGAGCGAACCGTGATGCTGGAACCTGCGCGTATGAGTGCCGACGACGCAGGCAGCAGCGATAGCGTCGCAGTGCCGGGCGATGTCGCAGTGGGCTGAGCTGGGTCCGGTTTGTTAGGCGAGCCAGTCGAGCCATTCCGGCAACTGCCGCTGCGCCTGCTCCCATCCGGCGTCGTAATTTGCGCGTAGCTTTTCCACGTTCCGCTCGTGATTGGTGACGGACATTGCCTCCGGAAAGTACAGATAGGCCTGCCCACGGCGCTCCAGTTCCAGGAGCTTGTCCCGGCTCCGGTTGTAATTGCGCCAGCGCGTCATTAGAGCATCCGCCACGCGCGGATACTGGTGGAAGTATCGACGGTAGAACTGTGGGTTACGCGGGGGATGCTTGCGATAGCTTCGCGGGCGGGTCAGAACGACGAAGAAACGTTCATACCCATCCGCCATCGCCGCGTCCAGAGGAATCCCACCCGAGGGGCCGAGCGCGCCGTCGACGTACAGCTCGTCGTCGATTTCGACCGGCGGCATGAGGCCGGGCATGGTCGACGAGGCCCGCACCTTCCGCATGAGATCGGGCTTATCGGCGATGTCGTCCTTTGACCAGTACACCTCGCGGCCATCGGAGACCCGGAAGGCGCCGATGCGCACGGCGGCCGTGTTGTTATGGAAAGCGTCGTAGTTGTACGGGAGCGCCTGGCCCTCGTTGCCGGTCTCCTCGTAAATGTAATGCGCGTTGAAAAAGCCTTCGCCGCGCAGAAACGTGCCAAGGGAGCCGAAGTTGGGGTCGTCGGCGAAGTCTACGAAGCATTCCTCGGCCCGCTTGGCCTCCCCAGCCAGATAGTTGGCGGTGTGAGAGGAGCCGGCGGAAATGCCTGATACGTGTGGAAACTGCAGGCCCTGCTCAATGAGGGTGACGACCACCGGTGCGGTGCCGCTGGCACGCATGCCGCCCCCTTCGAAAATGAGGGCTGTCTCCTCCAAACGGGACATGGCTGATCTTCCTTTCGCAGACTTTCAGTGTAGTTCACGTGAGGCCGATGGCAAGAAGGTGTGATTGACGAGCCTGTTAAGCCGTCCTCATCGTCTAGGCTGAACATGTGAGTCAGTCCCCCACCGGGCGCCGACGCGGCGCCGTCGTCGATCCACTTTATCCCGGCCGTACGCGCGAAATACGTGTTCCGTTCGAAGAGCCGCTTGAGCTCCGGGCAGACGGAAGGTGCCTGGTGCGGCTGCTGCGCACCCCAGGGCATGATCTTGAATTGGTGCACGGCTATCTGCTGGGGGAGGGCCTTATATCGGGGCGCGATGACGTTCGTAGCGCGCGCTACTGCGAGGGAAGGAGCATCTCGGAGGGCGCCGGGTGCGCCGAGAACAGTTACAACGTCGTCTCGGTAACGGTCAATGACGCAGCGACATTGGCGGCTGCGGGTTCGGTTACCGCCGACGTGGGAGTTAGCTCCTCTCAGTGGAAGGTGCCGGGGCCGGCTACATCACCGCAAGGGCGGGTGAAGCGTGCTGGAGAGAGTTCCGTTCTTCAGAGCATCGCGTCGGGGGACGGGCGTGAATCCCCTGCTGGGCCGGATGCGCTTGACGACGTCGCAGCACGATCAGGCGGGTTCGACGACGTCGTCGCGCCGGTGGCGATCAGGGAGGACGTGACCATTGTGGAGGCGGCACTGTTGCGCCGCATCGTCGCCAAACTCGCGCAGGAGCGCGTCTACTCGGCGGCATCGCTGACACTGCCGGGAATCTCCACGGTACGGACCGATATACATCTGGGGCAGGCGGTCGACAAGGCGGTGGGATGGGCCGTGCTCGCAGGTCTTATGCCACTGGAAGGTGCCGTACTGGGAGTGAGTGGCATTCCGGATATTCACGTGATGACCCGGGCAGTTCGAGCAGGGCTACCTATTGTGGTGGGTATGCACCCGCCTAGTTCGTCTGCCATCGACATGGCGGCGGAATACGGCGTGACTTTGGCTGTGGTGCAGGACGCCGCACCGGAGCCGGATGTGGTGGTGTTGACCGTCGCGGACCGGGTTGAAGAGGGCCCTGTAGAAGGGGAATAAGAGAGCCTTGAGGGAGGGGACTAGGCCGCCGCGATTACTACTGGGAGTTGTGGCCGAACGGCTGGTGTGGGGATACAGGGAGCTGTGGTAGAAAGACCGGTGTGGGGAGCGCTCCCCATTGTTTCGGCTGTCATATCGGAAGCGAATATGACAGGATAGCCATATTATCCGCCAACAGTTGCTACCACTCGGTTGGATACTTACCGGTACCCGTCCGGGATGGCGTTGGCACTGCATTTGCAGTGGCAGGCCTGCCGCGCGAGTCGGGCAGCAGCCCGTGGCGGATGGACAGCGCAAAACTAGAACGAGGTGAAGGAGCTGACGTGGGTGGACTCATCGTATTCTTGTTTATTGTCTTCGTGGCGATCATCGGGGTCACAACGCGGGCCTTGGAGAATAACAAGGTTGATCGAATCCGGGAAGCGAGCACGCGGCTGGGACTCGAGTATGTTGGTACCGACCGCGATCTTGGCAGATACCTCGGAAATGAATGCAACGTCGATAGACGCGCAACGGCGAAGTATGTTGTAACGCGCAGGGGCAGGACATATGGGGTGCTCCAGTGGACAACTGGATCTGGCAACAATCAAACGACACATCGGCGGCCGTTCTTCACCGTGGCAATTGACCCGCTTTTTCCCAGGACGCGTATCAAGCCGGAGGGATTCTTCAACTTCAAGCACAATGACATTGAAACGGCGAGCGAGAAGTTCAATGTCGACTGGGATATTCGCTCGGATTCCGAGCCCTTTGCCCTCAGTTTTCTGGTTCCCGCGGTACGCGACTGGATGTATAGCGCCCCCTTCCGGGAGCTGCATCTGCTACCCGGCTTGATCGTGGGTCTTGGCGGGGATGACTACGAGGTTGAGGAGTTCGGTCACCTCGAGCGGCGCATGGTTGAGCTGTGCCAACTAGTGCCGCCACATGTGTGGGGAGATTACCCGCGTCCGCTCATTGACGACGTCGCGCCGGGCGAGCCGATACCCTATCCGGACGATTTTGGAGGCTATGACACGACGTATTACGAGACTGGCAGCATGGATTCCCCGCCGGTCCCCAGCCCTGATCAGCTTGGGCAGGCCACGGCGTATGCCAATGAAGTCAACGGTGTGCCCACTAATCCGGTGGATATCAATGATGCTGATGGCGTGCCGGGGATATCCGACGTGCCCGGGATATACAGCGGTTCCAGCCAGACGACCGCGCAGCCCGTTCCTGATGCGGCCGAGACCTTTCCGACGCCGAGTTCGCCCTCGGTTGGGCAAGGCAGCGCGTGGGAATCCGGGCAGGGGAATGCTTGGGCGGCCGAAACGCCGAAGAGGAAGTGGCGTGGCTCGAAGCGAGGTGAAGGTAGCTGCCGTGAAGCCGGTTCGGCGTGGGCGAATTGAGACCCAGTGCCGTGCGCGACTGGGGTCAGGTGCTTAGCGACGCAACCGCTTGTGTAACAAGGCTTCTCGGATCATATTTGCTACGATGATCGGTGCGAGGAGAGTGCCTTTCAAGCGGACCCGTCGTGGCGTCCGCACCCTGCGGGCAATCACTGGGGATTGGAGTGTGACCGATGGTGAAGCCGGACCCGATGGTCGCCTTGGCGAGTGTTAGCTTCAACTATGGACGTCGGCAGATCCTGCACGATATCGATCTCGCCGCATCGCGTGGGGTGACGGGAATCGTTGGTCCGAACGGTGCCGGAAAAACTACCCTGCTCTCGGTGATATCGACGCTGCGGCGGGCGCGTTCGGGTAGCGTTACGATATGCGGTCATGATGTCAGCACACGGAGTGGTATGCAGGCGGCGCGTGATCGGCTGGGTGTGCTGCCGCAGAGTTTCCGCCTTGTACCGCATATGCGGGTGGCAGACACGATTGCTTATGCGGCATGGTCGCATGGGGTGCCATCTTCCGAGGCAAGAGAACGGGCCGGTGAAGCGGCCGAACTGCTCGAGATTTCCGATCTGATGGAACAACGGGTGGGTAGACTCTCCGGCGGCCAGCGGCAACGGGTAGGAATTGCGGCAACCATCGCACATCGTCCCGAGGTTCTGGTGCTCGATGAACCAACGGTGGGGTTGGACCCGGAAATCCGCATGGGCTTGCGTAGCGCTCTCAAGGAGATCGGGCGCGACACATGCGTGATCCTCTCGACTCACCTGATTGAAGACGTAGCGATTCTTTGTGATCACATGGCAGTGATATCAAACGGCCGCGTCAAGTACACCGGATCTCCCAGGGACCTGGAATCACAGGTCAATGTGGAATTCGCGGGAGAGCAAGGTGTTATGGGGTCACCCCTAGAACTGGCATACTTAACTATCTTGAGTAAAGGCGCCGTATGAGACGAAGTAACTTGGGTGTCATAGTCACTGGCGTTGTGCTGGCCATCGGCGGCGTGCTGGTGCTGGGTATCCAGCACCTCGGTGGGTTGTATGTGTCTCCGGCCATCCTTTCGGTGGTGCCGCTGGCAAGTCTGCTGTATACGGCTCCCGCCTTGGCCGGGCTCGCCTGCCTGACTGCCTACTGGTATTGCGATAGGAACTCTCCACTTGCCTCGCCCGTGGCTACTCGGGCTGCTGGCGGGCAGGCGTTGCGCGAGTTCGGGCGTTTCGCGGTGCCGGTGCTGCTGAGTTTTACTGCCGCTGCTTTGATTGTGCCACCGATACTCGCTACCCGGGCTACCGGCGGAGAACTTGACTGGGTTCGTATGGCGACGGCTCCGGTCGGGCTTCTTCTTGTCAAGGCACTCGGCTTCTTCTTAGGTCTGGCAATCGCACGGTGGTGGGCAATTCTGCTTTCCATCGTGCTTGGCGCTGCGATGGCTTTTGCTCCACAACTATTGATGAGTGGATTGAGTGGAAGGAACGGCTTTTCCGGTGAAATGGCGCCGTTGGCATTCTCCGTGATAGGTGGTCAGTTGACCCAGCGCGGTGCGGTGAGTCCGGCGTGGTGGGGAATGGAAGCCTTGGTTCTTGCGGCCGGATTGCTTGGTGTCATGGCTATATTTACATGGCAGCGTATGGCGGCCGGGTATGGCAGACTTCCGGCAATAACAAGCCTCGGCGGTTGCGTGGTTGCCCTTGCGGTGTTGGTGCTGTGGGGATCGCGTTGTCCGCGAGTCACCGCATTCTATGAGGTGGACGAGGTTGTATGCTCCTCGACGACGGCTGGCACAGAGGTATGTCTTGCTGCCGAGGAAGCGCCCTTACTGTCAGAGGCAGTGGAGGATGTTAACGCAGTCGAGGAACAACTACAGACCGGAGGGGGAGAGGGATTCTCCAGTTATTTGCCGGTCGATATGCCGTCTCATGGCTACCACTTTTCTCCGGGGGAGCAAGAACAGACGCGATTTGAGATTGCGGCTTCCTACACGGGGCTCAATCAGTGTAAACCGGGTGCGTCGCTGGACTTTTCACATGCACTAACTCTGTGGGCAATGCAAGACCAGGAGACAATCGACAATCTAGCGGAAGACATGTACACGGAGAATATATATATACGCATGCTTTTCTCCGCGCCCGATAGTGAGGTTGTCGGTTTGTACCACGAGCACCGCGACGAGATTCTGAACTGCGAGTATGCTCCGCAACTGGAGCAATGAGAGGGGAAGCTGGGGTGGCGGCTAGCCCAAGCCAACGAAAGTACTGCAATGCATAGACTACGAGCACCAGTATGGCGTGTGGGCAGGCGTGTTATCGCCCCGCTCGTCGCAGTTCTTCTCGCTGCCCTGCTGCTGATGAAGTTCCCCGATGAGGTGTACTTCTTCGGGGAAGGCTCTCAGATTGTAGGGCGCCCCATTCCCATGCGGGAACTCGCCTGCTGGCTGCTTGCCTGGGCAATTGTTGCCGCAGCGGCGCCGCGCTTTCCGCTCTGGGAGGCGCTGGGCAAAAGGAGCCTGACGTGGAGAGCGCTTGCTGCTGCGGCTGCGGCACTGGTGTTGCCGGTGGGCCTATACCTGCTCGTGAAGATTCCAGCCGAACTCATGACGCCGGGTATGCCCGACCCGGTGGTTATCGTCGGCAACGTACTGGCTGTCGCCGCGCTCGCCGTCATATGCGTCTGTTTGGCAGGATTCGCTTGGGGATCGGTTCTGCTCCTGGTGTTGGTAGCGCTAATTCTGCATGCGCAAGCACAAAACATTGCACTCTGGGCGCTTCCCTTTACGTGGACCTTTGTGCGCAATGAATCAACAGGGGCTGGCTTCGACGGAAGTGTCAGATGGGTGTGGATGGCGGTGCTGATTGTGGCGGCACTGGCAGTTGCCTGGTTCACTCGCATGGTACCGCCGTGGCGGAAGGGACGTCTGTAGGGCACCTTCTGATCGTGTCTCCGCGGGATGCGCGGGGCACCGCTATGCTCGGCGGTAGGGCGTGTTCGGCCCTGTTGCGTTGAGCGGCTCTGTTGCGTTGAGCGAGCATGTTCGGCTCCACTGCGTTGATACTGCGCGGCCATGCAAGGTGTGCGCTACCGGCGCGTTACTCGGCCCCGCGCTCTTCCGGGATGGCGTGCAGCCCGACGACGCAGGCCACCAGCAGCGCTAGCAACGCGATCCGCAGGGCGGAAACCGGTTCGCTGCCGCGAACCATTCCCCAGATGACTGCCAGTGACGCACCAATACCCGTCCACACCGAATACGCCACCGCCGTCGGCAGGCGCTGCATCGCCAGCGCCAGGCCAATCGTTGACCCGAGCAACGCCGCCAGGAACACCAATAGGGGCAGTCCAAAACCAGAGAGCTGGCCGAGCGCATGAGCCCACACGGCCTCAAGTACACCGGCTCCTATTAGCAGTACCCATGCGCCGCCGCGGCCGCGCTGGCGAGTTCGGTTCTTCCCGTCTCCTGCCCCTCCGGCGCCTCCTTCCGCGGTGTCGCCCGCGCCCCCGGCGTCGCTGTTCGCGGAGTCAGTTTGCCGAATGCCACGGTCGGCAGGCTCGCTCGTCTGTGCCCCGGAGACGTCGTCGGACTCTTTGCCGGTGTCTGCGGTGCCGCAACTGCTGGTTCCGTCGTCGTGCATTCGTCCGCTAGCCTCCACCGTCACGCCGTCACCTTCAATCCGACGACGGCGACGATGATCCCGGCGATACAGCAGGCCTTTGTTACCGAGACTCGCTCGGTGCGGGTGATGAACGCCCAGATGGTCGTCAGGCCGGCGCCCACGGCCGTCCACACGGCGTATCCTGTGCCCGCAGGGATTGTGCGCAGCGCGATGCCCAGGCCGGCCACGGATAGCGTGCTGGCGACCAGGAACAGGAGAGCGGGCCGCAGGCGGCGTAATCCATCAGAGCGCCCCAGCGCATGCGCCCACACGGCTTCCAACGTTCCTGAGCCGACAAGTATCAGCCAGTCCATTCGTCTCTCCTCGCTACTTCCGCGTTTTCACCAGAATCCCTGTTTTCACCACGGCATGACCTTGAATCTGCCTCTACCGCTCCCCAGATGGGCCCGACCGAGAAGCCGCCAAACAGGTCGCCGGATGATCCTCGGTCCGCCTAGGCCACTCCTGTTCGAGGTGTGCCCGTTGGGATGGCTCCACGGCCGGACGCGCCACCGCGGGCTACCCCGATGTGGGCTATTCCGACGCGGGATGCTCGAACGCGGACCGCCCGATTCCGGGTCACACCAGGCCGAAGCGCACCTACTCGAAGTATCCCGGCCCATCTTCCACCAGGCCGAGTCGCCCTCACTCGGGCCGTCCAAGCGCGTATCCCACCTGATCGAGCCACCGCGCCTCGGATGCGATAGCAGAAATCACGCCCGGAGCACCGGCCATTGGTATTACTGCAGATTCGGGTTGTAGCGCAGCGAATTGACCCGGCAGGAGCATTCGGTGGCGATATTGATCCCGGAAGCAAGTTTTCCCTCTGCGCGCAGTTCCAGCAGGCGGGGGACCACGCGGTCGCGTAGCGACCAAGGATCAATGGTATTGACGTAGATCTTCGTGCCGCCCTCGAAACCGGCCAAGGTGGAGGTGCGCCACTTGATGAGAATTCGCCACGGAATAGGCACGTCCACATCCATCGGGCGGCTGTACCACTCCTCATTGGTCGGGATGTGGGTGCCGGTGGCCGCGTGCATGGCGTGAACCAGATCCGATACATCCCGCACTTCGGCGGCACCGTGGTCCCAGGGCTGGCAGGCCGCCGAACGGCTCCACACCTCCAGCGTCGGATAGCGATGCCCGAAGCCGGCAATGGCAACCGCGTGCCGATTCTCCGCAATCACCAAGTTCTGGGAGGCCGCGTAATCGGGGCCCGCCTCGTTGAAGTAGTTCGGGTTGGCGCGCGCCTTCGGCACTTCGACGCGTGAATTTACTGACCGCTCATCAATGGCGACCAGCTGCTTATGCAAATGATCGAATGAGGCACCCGCCGGCTTCAGCCAGTTCTGGAACACTTGCACATACTTCGCGTAGCGGTTCTTCTCGTACAGGTCACGCATGGCATCAATGGTCAGACGCATGTACCACTGGTGCTCCTGAGGGGTGAGCGTGCCTGCAGAGGCCAACTGAGACGTATCCGTGGCGCCGTCGACGAAATGCCGCCGTGCCACGATCAGATCATGTCCGCCGCCGAAGAATGACGCGGCCATCGCCGTGCGCTCGTTCTCCGGCAGAGCATCCCAGGCGATTTCGGACATGCCGGATGCGAAGGCCTTCTGGCGCAGCACCGACATTACGTGAGCGCGGCCCGCTGGGTCTGCAAGATAGCGGTCCATCCGTTCATGGCAGGCAACCGGCATTCGATAGTCATAGTTTTGCCGCCAATAGTCGAAGGGAACGATTTCAAAGAGGTTTGGAATGCGGCGGAACTCCCACGGTTCGGCCAGATCGTCAACCGGAATGTCCCGCACGATTCGCGCGTCGTCGCCATCGCGTACGATGCGTGCTTTCTCCGGCGGGGTTTCAAGAATCCGGTCCCAGCAGAAAGCGCAATTGTGACCGACTTCCTCTACCGGTTGCGGATTCTGAGGTGCTTGATCCAGCGGCCGGTTCGCGCGGCCCGGCACGGTCCATACCTCGGTGCCTGAGAACGGGTTGAGTTGTTTGATCGTACCGTCGGGCAGGCGCGTCAGCGGCGGTGTGAAATCTTCGATGCGTTGCGGCATAGTTCCAGATTAGTCAGAGTGACGGCTTCGTGGTACTCAGTTGGCGGATGTTGAATGTCAGGTGTTTGGCAATCCGTCAGACGACTGAGAATCTGACGGGGCAGTGGGAGGCTGGGTAGCCGGAGGAACAGTAGGCGCGGGTGCTTGCCGTGGCACTGCCGCAGGGGGTGCCGCCGGTGTGGCTGAGGGCGCAGCAGGGGGAGAAACCTGCGCTGCGGGCGTCGGATAGGCGGTTGAAGGCGCCACTGCCACCGGAGAAGAAGGAGTCTGTACCCCGGCTGTGGAGGTCGGAGTTACCGGAGCCGGTGTGGAACTCTCCGCGATTCCAGCCTGCCGCAGAACTGCCAAGGCGTTGTTGAGCATTTCGGCGCGTACCTGCACCTCATAGGCGGAAGCCTGCAGTCCGCTCACGGAACGGAAATCGCGGCGGCCTCGTGTCATCCAATGTGACACGGCACCGAGTATTGCGCCGAAGAAGGCTCCCACAAGCAGACCGAATAGCAGGAGTGAGAAAAGGTTGGCCACCGGGCTGAAGATCATGAAGAACAAGCTGATGAAAAGGCCCATTGATGCGCCAGAAAGCGCACCCGAGCCGCCCGCCAGGAGAACCGTTTGCCTCCCCATCACCTGTTCAACACTTTCGAGATTTATGCCGACAATTCGCGTGTTGGCAACGGGAAAACGGGCATCGGAGAGGATGTCAACGATGCTCTCCGCGTCCCGGTAGGAACGGACTTCACGAAGAACCCGGTAATCGATGGGATTTCCTTGTGAAACGGCATTGAGTCTCATGTTTCACATAATAGGTCGGAATGCTGAGAGATAGATGAATGACGCGAGGGAGAATCGCAGGTCAGCGGTGTGACCGAGGGGAGGGATAATCGCAGGTCAGCGATGTGACCGGAGCGAGCTGCGTAAATGTGGCGATGCGGTACGAGTCGGGTGATCGCACGAACATCCTGAAGGTGGACGCCCCGGCCCAGTGCCGACTCCTCCACTATTCCGCGGGTGCCCAGTAAGGCAGAGGGTGTGGATCGGAGAGGGTTGGTCAGTGCGGGCGCAGCGGTGGGAATTCCCGTCTGATCGCTTCTCCCGTACCATAGGCCTGTGCGATTGCCACGTGAGATCTGGGTAATGGTGGGAGCAGCGCTGCTGGTGGCGCTCGGCTACGGGGTCGTATCGCCTGTCCTGCCACGTTTCGCAATCAGTTTTGACGTGTCTGTTACGGCGGCGAATGTGGTGGTGTCTGTTTTCGCCTTCTTCCGCCTTGTATTCGCCCCCACTGCCGGTCGGCTTATCGGTGCGCTTGGCGAACGGCCAATGTATATCTCGGGAATGCTCGTGGTGGCGGCCAGTTCTTTTGCCAGCGCCTTTGCCCACAGCTATTGGCAGCTCCTGATTTACCGTGGAGTGGGCGGTATTGGCTCAGTGACCTTCACGGTTGCGGCCACTAGCCTCATTATCAAGAACGCTCCGCGCGGTGCCCAGGGGAGGGCCTCGGCCGCCTACGGTGGCGGATTCCTGCTGGGAGGAATCGCCGGACCGGCCATCGGTTCGCTTTTGGCACCGCTGGGAATGCGCGCCCCGTTCATCATTTATGTGGTAACACTGGTGCTCGCTGCATTACTTGTGGCAATCCTGACGCCGCGCCAGCAACTGAGCGATACCGGCAAGGGCGACGTCGCACAGCGCGAGCGCGCCGATCTAAGCACAACACTGGCGCTCCCTCTTTATCGCCGTTTGCTCTTCGCCAGTTTTGCCAATGGCTGGACGAACCTTGGTGTCCGGGTCAGTCTGGTTCCCCTCCTGGCTGCCGCGCTCGCGGGTGCTCCGGAGTGGCTGCCGGGAGCTGCGCTTACCGTTTACGCCGCTGGAAACGCGATCTCCCTGCTTATGGCGGGACGTATTGCGGATCGACGAGGACGTGCCGCCGCCATCTCCTTTGGACTGGTTGTATCGGGGTTGTTCTCCGTCATGCTGGGCTGGCTGCCATGGCAGGCTATGCTGGTCTGCTGTGTTTTCGCCGGGCTTGGCGCCGGTTTCATCCAACCGGGCATGCAAGGGCAAATGGCCGACATTTTGGATGGTCGGGAAGGTGGACGCGTGATCGCAGCCTTCCAGATGGCTGGCGACGTCGGTCAGATCGCCGGTCCGGTGGTGGCCGGATGGCTTGTCGACATTTCAGGGTACGGCCTGGCGTTCGCCTTCGCCGGTTCATTGCTGCTTCTCGCTTCCGGGCCGTGGTTGCGGATGAACTTTTCCTCGCGCGGAGCGTGAACTTCTGATAGGGCCTGTACCTCCCCTCGTATAGACAACGGTGGGGAACACGCCATATTGACGTGTTCCCCACCGTCGGTTCACTCGTGGAGGCTTTTGCTCCTCGCGCTCAGTCGTGCTGCGAGTGATCTATGGGTGCGTTAGGCTTTCGCACTACGACGTCGCAGCACGACTCCGGCACTTCCCAGTAGTACGAGGGTGACTGCCACTGCGGCAATACCCGTCACATTCGCGCCGGTCTTCGGAAGTCGTGCCGTCTTCGGAAGCGCTGGGGCGGCCTGGCTTGTTGTCAGCGTCTCCTCTGCCTCACCACAGGTACCCTGCGAGATCACGTTGCCGTTGCGGTCGTACGTTGTTTCCACATAGCCATAGGTGGCCTGCTTGCCAGATGGTGTGGTGTACAACTCCGTCTTATACTCGCCCGCTACGCCGTCGTGATCGAGACGGCTCGTCCAGACCGGAGTGTCACAGGTCGGCGCGGAGTCCTTGGCCCACGTGTACAACTGGACCTCCGTATATGATCCCTGCGGGAACGATCCCGTCAGCGTCACAGTATCCGCGATCTTATCGCCGGGCTGCAATGTGCCACCCTTTTCGGAGAAGGCCTTAGTTGTCACCGTACCGAAGGTGGGGGAGACCTGCTCGTCCTTGTCCATATCCGACGTCGTGATCGCTACCGTACGCGAATCACCCGCGTAAGTTGAGACGACGACGTAGGTGCCGACGCCTAGATCCCAATCGATCTGGAAGTCGGTGGCACTAATCGTGTATTCGCCGTTCTTCGCGGGAGTCTCGACCGTTGCGAGAGGAGTCAGCCCTTCGGTAACGCCTTCCTTCAACTCAGTGTGCTTGGGAACGAAGTACAACGAATGAGAGATCGCCTGCGCATCCGCCTTCCAGCCTTCGATGCCGGCGAAAGAGGTGTGGTCTTCGGGCATACCCGTTACCGTGATGACATCTTTGATGCCGGCCTTGCCATTACCCAGGTCTTCCTGTGTTGCCTTCGAGGTGATATTCGGTGTCCACGGCGCCACGGTGGTTTCGGAGAGCTCGAAGAATTCGGATGCGTACTCGTTGATGTATGCGGCGTGCTCACCTTGAGCGGCCTTGTCCACATGCGCCTGGAAGAAGTAGAAGCCCTCCTCCGGGGCATGAATCGATCCCTCCGTATCCTGAGTGCCGGGGCCATTGAAGGCTAGCTGATAGGAGCCCAGTTTCTTGCTGGCGAATGCCGTGCCATCGGTAGTGGGTGCGGTGGGGCTGGCAAAGGGGCCGTACACATCGACCGTTGCAATAACAGGAACGGGGGTATCGGTGCCGGGTACATTCATCCAGTTGTCGGCGGATGCAGTAACCGTGTCAACCAATGCATCGCCCTTGTTGATCTTGGCAGACTTAACCGTCGTGGCAATCTGTGGGGAGAACTCAACGGTGGATCGCACGGAAGCCTTGCCGTTCAGCGACTCCTTTTTGTTCAGAATAATGAAGTTCTGTGCACGCTGATTCTGAGTGGTGGCATTTCCGATCACACCGGTTGAGATCCATGCCTGCGACGTCGGCAGATCCTTGACTGTGAGTTCGACGGCGACCTCACCGCTCGCGGTGGCGCGGATGGACTCGGATTTGGCCGAGCCGGAGGTTGTTCCGGTCACAGTCGTGCCACCGGTACTGTCGAACACTGCCGGCCCGGTGATTTCTAGGGTGTAGGTGTATCCAGAGAGCCAGTTGCCTGCCGCAGATTTTGCGCCGATATTGCCGATGGAGCCCGTAACACCATCAGGAAGGTCGAGGGTGGGTTGTACGGTGTAAGGACCACCGTACTGCTCAGCCCGGCTTGCTAGTTCTGCGGAGTTCTTCGCCGGAGACTTCAACTTGTCAGCATTGGTTGAAGCGTACGTGCCGTGCTCTGCCTGCTCGTACACACTCCCTTCGTACATTCCGGCTGCACGAATGATGGCGATCTGTGCTGTTGCAGCAGATTCGTCGGTGCTGATGTCAGCGGTGGAAGCGATGTAGGCCATCTGTCCGAGTTGCGTGGCATCGGAGATGGTCGCGCTCCTGTTTCCTCCTAGTGAGCGGACATCGAGTGAGTTCACCGGTGCTGCGGGGTTCATATGCCCCTGAGTTACGGAGTTACTTGTAACAGATGCGGTACCGCCGTCTGCGGCACACATGTAGGAGTTTCCTTCCGGACCAACTTCGACGCCGGTGTGGAGCGACGAGCCGGTGAAATATCCGGCGCCTGATTTCCATCCGGGTGCTGCTGCATTTGCAGCAGGCAGAACCGAGAGGGTGAGAAGGCTGATGCTCGCGATCGAAACAATCCCCTTCAATTTGCGTAACAAGATACTGTTCCTTTCCTTCGGGTCTGTGAGCGTGTGCAGCAGACCCAGTCCGTCGGTGGTCGCAAACCCGCTGGGATGATAGGCCACCTGTACGTGACAATAGAGGCTGGAACATGGCGGCACAATGGGGAGAAACGCCCATCCAGTACCCATTTGAAAAGTTGCAATACCGGCGCGTTTAGCGTAGGCTCAATTTTTTCTATCTAATGGGTGTAGTAGAAGTGGTTACCGCTCTTACAATCGGCCGAGGTCAGCTGCGCCGATGATTCCTGCCGCAGAGCCGAGCGTGGCGATCATGATCTGGGGAGTGCGCCGATAGGCGCGAGCAGTGAGCAGCTCCTCAAACGATTCTCTCGTGGGCGTCAGCAGTAGATCGCCCGCCTCGCATACGCCACCAGCAAGAACAAAAACCTCGGGGTCCAGTACTGCCGCGAGGTCGGCCAGCCCGCGGCCCATCCAATACCCGACGTTGTTGAAACAAGCGAGCGCACAGGGGTCTCCCTCTTGCGCGGCCTGCGTCACCATTTGCCCGGTAATGGCCTCGGCGGATCCACCGGCGAGCTCCAGCAAACGTGCGGCGTAGTTAGGTTTCTCGTGGGCTACCTGCCGTGCGTCACGCACCAGTGCGCTGCCGGAGGAGTACGCCTCCCAGCAGCCTATGAGCCCGCAGTTGCAACGGTGGCCGGTTGGTTCGAGGCAGATATGCCCAATTTCGGCGGCGAAGCCCGAGGCGCCGCGTATGAGTTGGCCATCGATAATAATGCCTCCGCCGATGCCGGTGCCAACGGTCACAACCGCAACGGACTGGGCGCCGACGGCCACACCGAAACGATATTCGGCCCACGCCGCCGCACTCGCATCATTCTCCACGACGACGCGTTTACCAGTTGCGTCTGCTACCCGCTGTGCGAGAGGGAAATTCCGCCAGGGAAGATTTGGGGAGAAGACAACTTCCCTGCGGTCTGCGGTGACGAAGCCCGCAGCGCCGATGCCGACCTTGGTGATGCTGGCAGCTTCTGGAAGTTCAGCGATGCAGTCGACGATTGTTTGCACGACGGCGTCGGCGTCATGCGCTGGGGTTGGCTTGCGTAATGACGCAATGATCTGCCCGTCACTCACCAGCCCGGCGGCGATTTTAGTACCGCCAACATCTACACCGATTGTCATGCTCATATGCATATCTTGGCATACTCTCCGAAGCCGCGGCGAGATGCCTGGTTTGCGACGTGGATCTTTCTCCAATTGGCGTTTCGGCGGTGCTCGGCGCGGTGCCGCCCTGTTCTCGGACTCTGCGCATCGAGTGCGGATTGCGCTGGGCAAGGTGCCGCATGACCACTCTCGGTGTATGTCTAGATGGCGGGACCGGCGCCCCCTCGCGCACGCATGCGAGCGCGAAAGGCTTCAACTTCGGCCGGATCAAACGGTCCCTGAGAGCTCCCGGCTGAGCCATCGTCGCGCTGCCAGGAGACGCGCAGAGAATCCCCCGCACCGAAGCGCGCGACGTGAATGCCTACAACTTCTTCAAAATGAGCGACGTCCTTGGCGGGAGCCTCCATGTTCATGATCAGTGCCTCCGCGGTGGCCTGCAGATGCACGGTGACGGGCTTATCGGGAAAGGCGAGGACGCCGGAGTCCCCATCCCAACTGGTCGTGATGCGGCGAGCCATATGGGATACGAGTTGTTTACCGTAGCGCTGTGCTCGGTAGGTGGTAACAGTAGCGATAGACTTCATGTAAGGAACTCCTAACTTAGGAATATCGTGCCTCGGTCGGGAGGTGAACGGAAGCGATGTCCACATATGAGACAGGAAGGGGCCGGTCCGATGAAATATCACAGGACCGGCCCAAGGTGGCGCGTCTCACAACGGCGTCGTCATGGGAAGCGAATGCTAGTTCTCCGCTGACTTGATGACCTCTCCGGCATGATCGGCAGCCACCCAACCAGAGGTGTACGAGAAGCCGCTCACCGTTCCGGGAACGTCAAGCGGGTACGAATCGCCCCACAGGCCCGCCGCCTCGGAGCCGACACAATAGAGCCCGGGAATGGGCTCGTGAGTGTCAGCAGCAATGACCTGAAGGTTTCCGTTGACGGCGATCCCTCCCAGAGAGATCAGGTTTCCGGGAGTCATCGTGACCGCATAGAACGGCGGCTCAACTACCTCGCGCAGGTACCTCGGATTTGTGTAGTAATCCGAGTCCGCGCCCGCCTTGCAGTGTTGGTTGTAACGGGCGATGGTGGCCAGGAAGGTCTCCCGATCAAATCCGATCTGGTCGGCGAGTTCTTCCAAGGTGTCCGCCATGTAGGCGGTGTCCGTCTCCACATCCTGCTTCAACTCCGCGTCCAAGTGGCTCAAAGCTGCGTGATACGGAATGAAGGTGCCAAGCGAGATGTCACTACCAGCGGTTTCCAGATGGCGCTTTGTGGCGGTGTCAAAGATCGTGTATGTAACCGCGTCAGGAGCTTGCGCAATGATATTCGCCGCATCGGCAAAGTTCATTGCAACGGTCTCATCGGTGAACCGCGAGCCGAACTTGTTCACCCACAGATAGGGTTGCGATCCGGCGCCGCTGATATGCGAGGTGATCTCCCGATCCTTGGCCACGGGCATCAGAGCCATCGCTCCGGTTAAGTCGCGCAGGCCGCCGATCTCCTCGACCATCCGAAGATCGTCACCGGTGTTTCCCGGCGTGCCCAGCTCGACGATCTTGCGGCCGTTCTCGCCGAAACGAGAGAAGGCGACGACGGCGTCGGGATCCGATGAATAACCTCCACCGGCAAGGATCACAGCCTTGGCTCCTATGCGAATGGTTTCGCCGTTGGAATCGAGTGCCTCGACGCCGACGACTTTTCCATCCTCCACGATGAGATGCTGCGAGGCTGTGTTGGTGAAGATTTCGGCGCCGTGCAGTTGCGCCTGCTTCTCCAGCAGCCTAATGATCTCTACGCCTTCGCCTTCGGCCCAGTGCATCGTTTTCAGTTCGGTGTCCTGTTCGAGGGCGTAGACAGTGACGTCCTCCCAGACCGCTCCCATGGCGGCGAGTTTGCGAATGGTCTCCGCCGAGTTGTGGACGAACATGCTGATCACATCCGCGTTTCCACGGAAACTGCTCAGCGCCATGTAGCGGTGGAAGCCCTGCTCCTGCGTTACGGTGATACCGCGCTTGGCCTGCTCCTCTGAATCGAAGGCCGCTGAGCCTTCGACAAACTGGCCGTGCCCGCCAATGCGGTCGAGCTTTTCAAGCAAAGCGACGCTATTGCCGTTGGTCGCGGCTTCTGCTGCGGCAAACATTCCGGCAGCACCGGCACCGGAAACTACAATGTCGTATTCGACATCGAATGTTGCGGACATGTGGTCCTCCTTTATTTCGGTCATCTTTGACTGAATTTGTTCGTGGTGCCCAGTCAATCTGCCCAGTGCCCAGGCCCTGTGCTGGCAACCCTGCCACTTCTTCCACCCCCGTCGGCGGCGTTGCCGGAGTGCCTTCGGTGGTAGTTGATTGTGCGTTACGCTGCCCGCTGGGCTCGCCATGAGCAGGCTGGGCAAGAGTCTGATCGGATATGTGGCCGACCAACGGATGGCCGATTGGCGGGCACCCTGAATGACATTGATGACGGCGGTGATGAGCCAATGCTGTCACCTGCCGTATGGTGTGGCCGTCGAGCGACGTTGTTCTCGCCGCGTCGGCGCGGCTCGGGCAACAGTCTCATGTGGCGGCTGATTTGTATTTTACCCAAGGTGGGTAGGCGTGGCAAGGGTCACGATAGAGGATTGGTGATGGCACCATCGGCGGAGGTTCTAATCCAAGTGGACGTAGTCGTGGCGTCGTCGCCGCGCCATCGGAGTTGCCCGATTTGCGGTGCTCCGGGCGGTCTGCATGGTGCGTCAGGCACGGCGGCTGGTCATCGTATTTCAGGTGTCTTCCGCGAGCTCATCCGGGAGGTCGAAAGCAGACGGTAGGTACTGGCGTTCCAAGGTTATCGAGACTTCAACGGTCGCCGACCCACCATCAGAAGCCGGAACAGGTTCACTGTCTGAAGTGATCACGCAGGAGAACTCTAGTCCGAGGTTAAAGATCTGGTGGGAGCTTGGGCCGGCATGTATGGTCACTTTCGCGTATCCAGCAATATCTCCTCCGGCACCGAGTGAATCGCGGAGTTGATTGGCAGGAACGAAGCCGACGATACTTTCTTCTTGCGTATGAGGTGATTCGGTGGCGACGGTTGGCAGAGCCATCCCCGTTTGTGGTGCGCTTGCCTCCTGACCGCTGCAACCTGCGAGCAGCTGGCCAGCCATGAGCGCACATACGAGGAGAGTGAGGTGAATTCGCGAGTGGCGGGTCATGGGGCTCAAGCCGTAGTTGGGTGACGCTGATGTATATCCAGACTAGCCGAGCAGGGCGCAGGCTGATCAGTTGTCTCCGGAGTCGGCTGGGTCTCCCGCCGCATCCAGAACCGCGGCGGGGATTTCGAGGTCAACGTCAGGGTCGCGCTCTGCCGTTGCCCTAATGGTTGTTTTGAGGCTGTCGTTTCGGTTGATCACGTGATCGGTTGTTTCGGTGTCTAGTTCTATTGTCCACTCGTACAGCTCGAAGGACTCTGCATCAACCGAAAGCGTCAGAGTACCGGGAGAATCTGATTCTGCCGTGACATTACCGTCAAAATAGCTACTGAAAGACTCGGGGGTCACTTTTCCGGTGATGGTGTAAGAATCCTCGCCGTCGCGGGCGACTTCCGCATCGGCGAGCATAGCAACCCAACTGTAGGCGACGCCGGTGTCCAGCACAGCGTCATTCAGCGATTGGGGGCTAATGGAGGCGATCTCGTTGGCGGACACGGTGGACGAACTCCACGTACCAGAATCAAAGGAATAGACTGTCGCGGTCTCACCGTCGTACTTGAAGTAACTGGTGGTTTCGGTTGGCTGCGCTTGCCCATCGGCTTCGCTTGCTTTGATTTCCAGTGTCTGAGTGCTGCTATCGACGCGGATATCAATGACACTATCGATAGATCGCGGTTCTTCGCCCACAGCTGTTGTTACCTCGCGGGAGATTTCTAGGTGAAGATTGCGATCCTGCGTGAGATGGGTGAAGAAGGACTCCCTGTTCTGGGAGGCCACCTCTTTTGCCTTCGCGACGATTTCTTCGTCTGTTAACTCGCTGTTGATCTCACTGAGCGTAGTGGTCGGACCATCAGTGGTTGTTGAAGTGCTGGTAGTCGCTTCTTCTTGAGCGCTGTTGCCGCATCCGGAAACAATCAACCCGGCGACGGCGAATGCGGCCAAGGCGCGATATGGGGTGCGTCGGTGTTTCAAAAGGGTCTCCTTAGCCGTAAGTTCTTGATTGTCGCCGTGTTGTCGGCTCCGTCGGTCTTTCGGGGCCAGCCCGAGCCGGGCCGCGGTGGACGGGCGCGCTTCGTCCGAGTGTCGCGCATTGCCAGGAAAGCGTTGAACGTGCTGCGGGAATTACTTGTCGTCAGAGCTCGTGCCGCGTGCCGTACCAGCAGCTTCCAGAACCGCAGCGGGGATTTCGAGGTCGACATTCGCATCGCGTTGTGCGACCCATCCAACTTCGATGGTCATATGCGCGCTCTCTCCTTCTGTGCTTACATCGATTGACACGTCAAGCGTTAGCTCGAAGACTTGGTACGACGAGGCATCCGCTGTAACCGTGAGCTCTGCGGATCCGCCGTCGATATCGAGGTCGCCAGACTCCCTAAAAAGTTCGGCAAGGACGTCCGGCGAAATCTTCCCGCTGATGGTATAAGAGTCCTTATCTGAGGTGACGGTTACGTCCTGAAGGTTGAAGAGGTAGTCAAGTAGATCTGCCGGATCTACATCCTGCCCACTGAGATTGAGACTATCCAGGGAGACGACCTGCGATTGCCAGCTTCCGTACTCGTCCGAGTACAGCGTCATACTGTCTCCGTCAATCTGGCCGTACATAACGGTATGCGCAGAATTCGACCTGGCGCCCTGCATCTTGGAGTCGACCGTCATATGAAGGAGCTGCGTATCCGCGTCGCCGAGAATTGTGGCGTCAACGCTAAGACTCGTCTCGCTGTCATTGGCCGGATTGACGACGAGCTTCGTGTTCATCTCGAGCTCCGCGTCCTCATCAAGCTCGGTGTAGTTGAGTGCGGAGCGTTCTTGTGCGGTTTCTTTGACGCGGTCAAAGATTTCTTGTTCGCTCTCCGTTAGGGGCGGAGTACTTGAACCGCAGGCTGCAAGGGCAAATGCGCCTACGAGTGCCAGTACCACTGACACGAGGCGGGAAGAATGTGTGTGTTGCATGGGGTGCTCCGTATTACTAGCTGAGTGGCGGGGAGCGGGGCCCGGCAAAACCGAGCCCCGCGAGGTGGAAATCCGCTGCCCAGGTGCGTTCGTCGCCTCGAAAGGCAACGAACGCGCGGCCCGGATCAGTTGTCGCTAGAGCTTGAGTCGCCCGCACCCGCGGTGCCGGCCGCTTCCAGCGCCTCGGCGGGGATTTCGACGGTTTCGTCGGCATCGCGCTCGGAGGTCATGTTCATATTCATCACGATGTTCCCTGATGAACCGTTGTCTTCGATATTCATATCCATTTCGAGCGTCAACTCGTATATCTCGAAGGTTTCGGCGTCAACAGAGATTGTCAGCGTACCGACGGACTCGGCGTCCGTCTCGTAGTCAAACATCGTCTTCACCAGGGAGGGATCGAGATCGGTAGTGAGGGTGTATGAATCCTCGCCTCGTGTCACCGTCGCCTTGTCGATGCCATCGACGAGGGTTGTGATGGTCGCAAGGTTAGTGGTTCCTTCACCTGCTTGGCTGATCTCATCGGCACTGACGGCCGTGGTCTGCCAGACCCCGCCGTTGTTTATGTATGCAGTGAGAGTGTCTCCCTCGTACTGGAAGTAGCTGGTCGTGTCAACCTGCTGATCGCTGCCAAGATTTCCCTTGACACTCATCTCCATCGTTTGATTGTCGTTATCCGCACGAGCATCCAGGGTGACAGTCATTGACTGTGATGGTATTCCTTCCCCTGTCATTTGCGCAGATGACTCCATGTGGACATTGAGGTCCCGGGTGATCGAGTTGAAGGAGAGCTGCTCGCTCTGTTCGGCAGTTTCCTTGACCTTGGCGATGATTTCTTCATCGGTGAGGTCATCATTTGCGGCATTGTTCGCAGATACGGTGGCATCTTCGGAAGTGCCAGCGGTCGTCTCCTTGCTGTTCGAGTTGTTACCGCAGCCCGATAGTGCGAGTGCGCCTGCTAATGCGACGGCACCGAGCGATGTGAGAAAACGTGTGTGAGTCATATTCACTCCAATTGATTCGTGTGACTGTACGTTCTCACGCTAACGCTGATCGCGAGAGTTGGCTATGGGTATCATTCCCCACGCCTTCAGCGCGACATTCTCTGAATCCGCGCGTATACTACGCCCCACCTGCTCTCAGTGGAGTCATGGCTTCATGCGCTCCGCTGTCGGAACGATCACCAAATCCGACTCGATGTGACGGTCCTCATGTATCTGCGTCAATGTGGATGGAATATATGGGCGAGAACAAAAGTTGAGCTTAGTAGACTCAAGAATGGCCCAGTCGGTTGGACACAAGTCCGCCGGTGGTTCAGACTTGAAGGGTGCAACCGCCGAGGTTACTTATGCAGCCTTCGGCCGGACGACCCGCGAATACAACGTTAAGGGCGCTTAGACTTGCCGGTTTAAGCGCCAGCGGGCGCGGCGAGCGCCCCGGATAGGAGAGAAGATATGGCACGTGCAGTCGGTATCGACCTTGGCACAACGAATTCCTGCGTCACCGTCCTGGAGGGTGGCGAACCCACTGTTATCGCAAACGCGGAAGGGGCGCGAACCACGCCCTCCGTCGTCGGCTTTTCGAAGACGGGCGAAGTGCTAGTTGGCGAAGTAGCCAAGCGGCAGGCGGTGACAAACGTTGATCGGACGATCTCCTCCGTCAAGCGCCACATGGGTACTGACTGGAAGGTGGATATCGACGGAACAACCTATACACCGCAGCAAATCTCGGCCTTCATTCTTCAGAAGCTGAAGAAGGATGCGGAAGCATACCTGGGCGACACGGTGACCGACGCGGTTATCACCGTTCCTGCCTACTTCAACGATGCGCAACGGCAGGCCACCAAGGACGCCGGAGCTATCGCCGGTCTAAATGTACAGCGTATTGTCAATGAGCCGACCGCTGCCGCTCTGGCCTACGGCCTGGAGAAGGGTAAGGAAGATGAGTTGATCCTCGTTTTCGATCTGGGTGGCGGTACCTTTGATGTCTCCCTGCTGGAAGTGGGTAAGGACGACGACGGCTTTTCCACCATCCAGGTGCGTGCCACCTCCGGTGATAACCGTCTCGGTGGTGACGACTGGGACCAGCGCATTGTTGATTGGCTTGTGGAGCAGGTCAAGGCCTCCTCCGGCGCCGACCTGTCCAAGGATAAGATCGCGCTGCAGCGCCTGCGTGAGGCCGCCGAGAAGGCGAAGAAGGAACTCTCTTCCGCCACGACGACCTCGATCTCGCTGCCGTATATCTCCATGTCGGATTCCGGTCCGATTCATGTGGATGAGACGCTTTCCCGTGCGAAGTTCGAGGAAATGACGAAGGATCTGCTGGAGCGTACAAAGCAGCCTTTCGCCAATGTCATCCGTGACGCCGGTATCAAGGTCTCGGAGATTGACCACGTGGTGTTGGTGGGAGGTTCTACCCGCATGCCGGCCGTATCAGATGTGGTCAAGGATCTGACCGGAGGCCGGGAACCGAACAAGGGTGTGAACCCCGATGAGGTCGTCGCCGTCGGTGCCGCTCTGCAGTCTGGTGTTATCACCGGCGACCGCAAGGATGTACTCCTCATCGACGTGACCCCGCTATCCCTCGGCATCGAGACCAAGGGCGGCATTATGACTAAGTTGATCGAGCGGAACACCGCGATCCCGACGAAGCGCTCGGAGACCTTCTCCACCGCAGAGGACAACCAGCCATCGGTATCCATCCAGGTGTTCCAGGGGGAACGCGAGTTCACCCGTGACAACAAGCCGCTGGGCACCTTCGACTTGACCGGCATCGCCCCGGCGCCGCGCGGTATTCCGCAGATCGAGGTTACCTTCGATATCGACGCCAACGGAATCGTGCACGTATCGGCGCGTGACAAGGCGACCGGCAAGGAGCAGTCGATGACCATCACCGGCGGCTCAGCCCTTCCGAAGGATGAGATTGACCGCATGGTCAAGGAGGCCGAGGCGCATGCCGCCGATGACGCCAAGCGCAAGGAGGACGCGGAGACGCGTAACCAGGCGGAGCAGACGGTGTACTCCATCGACCAGCTCCTCAAGGACAACGCGGACAAACTTCCGGACAGTGTCTCCACCGAGGTCAAGGAGGCTACAGACAAGGTACGTGAGGCACTCAAGGGTGACGACACGGATGCCGTACGGACCGCGCTGAATGAGCTCAACGAGAAGTCGCAGGCTATCGGTCAGGCATTGTACGCACAGACCCAGGCCGAGCAGTCCGGTGGATTTACCGATGCCGGTCAAGCGGGGCAGACCGCCGGCGCCGAGCAATCCTCGGATGAGGAGGTTGTGGACGCGGAAATCGTTGACGACGAGGATAACAACAAGTGACTGTGAATAACGGCAATGATGAGCGGACGCCCGAGGAATGGGAGCCGGTAGATGGTTCACCGCCGGACGATGCTTCTCAGGGCGCGGAGGAAGCTCGCGCTGTGGATGGGCAGAAGCCCCTTGCAGAGGAAGCTACTGCCGAGCGCGCCGGTGAAACCACCGGCTCCGCCGCCGCGGCCGAGTCTGCCGAGGAACTAACAGACCCACTCTCCGAAGCCATGGCGACGATCTCTTCGCTGGAGGAGCAGCTTGCCCGTGCGCGCGCTGACCACTACAACCTGCAGCAGGAGTACCACGGCTATGTTCGACGCTCCAAGCAAGAGGGAGTGCAGCGCCGGGAAGAAGGCATCTCCGCCGTGATTGAGACCCTGCTGCCGGTGCTGGACGATATCGAACTCGCACGCCAACACGGTGACCTGAGCGGTCCAACCGGGTTGATTGCGGAGAAGGTTGAACAGAGCCTGCTAACGAATTATGGGGTTGAGCGCTTCGGAGCCGTCGGCGACGAGTTCGATCCGCAAATTCACGAGGCGCTGATGCATGAGACATCCGCGGAAGCGACCAGTGAAACCGTGGGGACTTTGATTCAACCGGGCTACCGCTTGGGTGACAAGGTACTGCGAGCAGCACGTGTGGGAGTGGTTTCCCCGCAGTGACAATATCCTGATTGTGGCGGGCCCAACGGGGTCCGCCACAATGGACATGAATGATGCACCGCCGGGCACGCCGAGCGGTGGACTACCAAGGAGGTGAGGTGTAATGGCAGCGAGTCAGGACTGGATTCAGAAGGATTTCTATAAGGCCCTCGGGGTGTCGAAAACCGCCTCCGCCGAGGAGATTAAGAAGGCGTACCGCAAGCTTGCCCGCCAGTATCACCCGGACCGCAACCCGGGTGACAGAGCAGCCGAAGAACGCTTCAAGGAGATCGGCGAGGCTTACCAGGTCCTCTCCAATGAAGAGGACCGGAAGCAGTACGATGCCATCCGTGCCTTCGGCAGTGGCGGGCCGCGATTTGCCGCCGGTGGTTCCGGGAGCGCCGCGAACGGTGGATTCGAGGATGTTTTCTCCTCCATGTTCGGCCCGGGCTCCAATGTTCGTTTCTCCTCGGGAAATGCCGGAGGTGTTGGGCTTGACGACATGTTGTCATCAATGTTCGGAGGAACGGCACGAGGCCGCTCGACTACCGGCCGGTCCCGAGGTTTTGGTTTTGGATCCAGCCGTCGGCCTGAACGCGGCAGCGATCTCCGCTCGGAAATCTCCATTACACTGCGCCAAGCCGTGGCCGGGACGACGGTCAAGGTGCAGACTGCGCGTGGCAATTCCGTGACAGCCCGGATCCCCGCCGGGGTTCTTGATGGTCAACAGATCCGTATTGCGGGCAAGGGCGGCGAGGGCCGAAATGGTGGGGAGAATGGTGACATTATCATCACGGTCCATGTGGAGAAGCACCCGGTTTACGAGGTGCGTGGCAAGGACGTGTATGTCAATGTGCCGGTTTCCTTCGCGGAGGCTGCTCTCGGCGCCACGGTGGAGGTCCCGACATTGGACGGAAAGAACGTGCAAGTGAAGATTCCGGCTGGATCGTCTACGGATAAGTTGCTGCGCGTCAAACGTAAGGGGCTTCCGCAGGGGCACGGTAACGGCGATATGTACGTGCGGCTCAAGGTGGCGGTGCCCAAATCGCTCTCTGACGAGGCACGCCGGGCAGTGCAGGTATTCGCGGCCGCCACACGTGATGCCGATCCGCGGGCGGAGTTCAAGAACCTAGCGAGGAGCTGATGACTCATGGCTAGTCGAGATGCCGCGATCCTTACCGTGTCCGTTGCGGCGCAGCTGGCAGGAATGCACCCGCAGACACTCCGGCAGTATGATCGCCTAGGCCTGGTTCCCGCCCGCCGTACCCGTGGCGGTGGCCGGCGCTATTCGCTGGCCGACGTCGACCGGCTCATTGAGATACAGCGCCTTTCCCAGGAGGAGGGCATCAACCTCGCCGGAATTTCACGCATTATCGATCTGGAAAACGATGCTGCCAAACTCAGGAGGCAAGTGGCGCGGCTACAAAAGCAGGTCGCGCAACGCGATGAACTCCTGGAGCGGTACCGGATGCTGGAACACCGGGTGTTCGCTGCCGCTGCCGACGGCGACGTCGTCGTCGTATCCCATCAAGAGGAGTTGCGACAGCGCCTACGGCAGTACAGTTCCGGTGCTGAGCTTGTGCTTTGGCGTCCACGCTTGCCCGCGCGGCGGCGGGAACAGGACAATGACGACCAAGTAGCTTCATAAGAGTTTTCTCATCTGCTGCCGACGCGCATCTCATCCGTGCCTGCTGTACTTAATTGTACAAGGCGACAATGCTCGCGTGTGGTAGAGAAAGAGAGGGCAGACGCATGGGACTCGAAAGGCGACGCCTGAGCGTCATCTTGACCGGAATTGCTGTCCTTGGAGCGGCTGTGGGGTGGGGGCTGTATGCCATGGCCAATGACTCAAGTCCGACGGTACGAGAACCGGAAGTCGTCGTGACGACTCCGGCATCACCGTCAGCCAGTACGGAACCTGCCTCCGCTCCGAGCACGGAGACTACAACAGATGCCCCTACGGACTCGCTGAGCGAGGAACCGGCGGGTGCAACAACGCAGAACCCTGCACAGAGCCCGGCTCAGAACCCAGCTCCGGTAGTGACGAATAATCAACCCGTTGTTGTGAAGCCGGCGGCACCCGTGGCAGTCGATGACGACGATGATGACGACGTTGATGACATCGACGACGATGATGACATCGACGACGACTGAGTTGCGGTAGGGCCAGGCTTCCGTGGTAGCCGGATTGGCCGAGCGATTGCTTGTCGATCAAAGGGCTCCGGGAGCCTGGTGGCCGCAGCGGGCGTAGTGGTGATCGGTAGGCGTCAGCGCAATCGGTAACCCATACCCCGAACCGTCTCGAAGCGTTCCTTGCCGAGCTTGTTGCGCAAATACGAGACGTACACATCCACCACATTGGAGCCGGGGTCGAAATCAATGCCCCACACGGCGCTCAGGAGCTGTTCGCGGCTGAGTACCTGTTGCGGATGACGAAGGAACATTTCCGCGAGGGTAAATTCGCGCGCGGACAGGTCAACCCATTGGCCATCCACCTGGGCGCGGCGCGTCAAGAAATCCAGAACCAGGCCGTTGTGGCTGAGGCTGGTGCCTCCAGGCTCCTGATAGATGCCCTGTGCTGGTTCGCTTCGCAGACGCACACGAATGCGAGCGAGGAGTTCTTCAAAGGAGAAGGGCTTGGGCATGTAGTCGTCGGCTCCGCCTTCGAGGCCTGCCACACGGTCGGTGACCGATGAGCGTGCGGTCAGCATAATCACCGGTGCGGTGACCCCCTGGCCGCGTATACGTTCAAGGACTTCAAAGCCATCGATATCAGGTAGGCCAACATCCAGGATGATGAGGTCGAACTCTCCTTGGGTTGCTAGAAGGGCAGCCTCCTCGCCGGACGCCGTTGATTCGGAGGTGAAACCTGCTGCCTTGAGACCCTTGGCGATGAATGAGGCGATTCGGACCTCGTCTTCCACGATCAGAATAGTGCTCAATTTAATCCTCCTCAGATTGTTGTGATCGGCAGCCGCAGGGTGAACAAGGATCCCTCTCCCAGAGTGGAGGCGATGTGCAGGCTGCCGCCGTGAGCGGTGACAATAGTCTCAACAATACTCAGTCCCAGGCCGGAACCGGGAACCGTTCGCCCGGCCGTGTCGACACGGCCGAAACGTTGCCGTACACGTTCGATATCTTTCGGGGCGATTCCAATTCCCTGGTCACGTACCCACAGATGTACCTCATTGCCATGAACGGCAGAGCCCAGGGCTACCGGGCTGCCGGGATTGGAGTATTTGACTGCGTTTGCGGCGAGCTGGAGCCATGCTTGGGTGATACGAATGGGATCGGCCGAGGCCTCGATGTTTGCGGTGCTTTCCAAGCTCCACGGACGTTCGTCTAACGCGCGGGCCTTCTCGAAGACTTGTTCCGTCAATTCGGCAATCTGGCAGGGGACAGTCTGTACGAAGTCCGTTGTTGATGCACGCGCGAGTTCGAGGAGGTCGTTAACGAGGACGCCCATACGGTCGAGTTCATCGAGGACTAGCGCCCGGGTTTGTCGAACATCTTCCTCATCGTGCGGATCAACAAGTTCGAGATGCCCGCGGACCACGGTGATTGGCGTGCGTAACTCGTGTCCGACGTCGTCCAACAGTTCCCGCTGGCCTTCGACGGAGCGTTCAATACGGTCCAGCATACGATTCATGGTGACGGCAAGCGCCGCCAAGTCATCGCGGCCGCGCACTGGCACGCGAGTCTTCAGGTCGCGCTCATCGATGGACTGTGCCGCTTTACGAAGATCCTCAATGGGCCGGAGCAGTCGATCCGCTGCGAGCCAGGCGAGGACGGCGATCAGTGCCAGTGTGATGAGTGCCGTAACGCCGTAGAGCAGCATCGTGTTGCGGAACTCGCGCAGTGACACCCCGAGATCGATAACGTGCAGAAGAGCCCCGTGGTCGGCGCCAACGCTGATCGGTGCCACTAAGACGATGTACTCGGCGGACCGAGTGCGTATCGGTTCGATGATGGCAGTATTGCCGGAAACATAGGTGGCGACGGCGGAAAGTAGTTCCTGATCGTCCTCAGGTCGTAGTTCGACATCCGGCGAGGCGACCCAGGCGATGGTCGTTCCGACGAAGCCGAGTTCTCCCTCAGCTTCGCCCATAATCGACCGGCTGAGGAATGTTTCCAGTGCCTGTGAAGCGTCCATGAACTGCTCGCCGGTGGCGGGATAGATGCCGCTGGCCGCCTGGCTGCGGAACTGGTTGAGAATCCGCTGTAGCTGTTCGGTGGCGTTGGCACGAATGTTGTGTTCCTGCAGGACGGTGACTACCGCTCCCGATGCCGCTAGCGCGATGCCTGCCAAGAGGACCATGGTCCACATGATCCTCACCCGGATGGAAGCAGAAGGCTCGGCGGCGCGCGCCTGCTCCGCCGACTCGACGTCGGCCTGAGCGGGCCCACTCGGTCGGTTCCTATGCCGCGTAAAACGCCTGATTGCTACTCCTTTCGGCAGGCCGAACTCGGGAGGTCTTGCTACCGGTGGTCATCGCGTAGATACCGGTCAATCCACTCGGGAAGCCACGCCTGTGCAGGTGGCCGAAATGCATGGACAAAAGCAAGACGTAGACGCGCGGAACGCAAATAAGCGTCAAAGCGCGCGGACGTCGCTGCGGAACGTGCCACTGCGTTATCGAGCATATCAAGCACTGCGGTCGCAAACGCGGGAGTATACGAATGGCTTGCTGCGGATGCTTGCGAGGGAGTGCTGCTGGAGAGTCTCGACGATCCGATATGTGGACGCGGTAGGTTACTACTGATTAGCGCTCCCAGTTCCACATGCGCGCGGAGATTTGCGAGGTCGAGCGCCGCCTCTGCGGCACAGGCCGTATCTACGTCAAGAATTCCGAGGGTGCTCCCGTCCCAGAGGATCTGACCATCGTGCAGGTCGCGATGGGAGAACACCAGCGAGTCGCCATGGTGCTGCAGTGCGTCACAGACCTGGGCGACGGCGCGTCCCAGCCGGGGAAGCTCGGGAAGCGCATGGAAGGCCTGTGCCCAACTGAACCAGCGATGCAACACCGCGGCCTCGTCACGGCCGGTATGGATGGTGAGGTCGGCGAGATCGGTATGAGCGGCCATGTTCGGCCACGTATCGCAGAACTGGTGCCAAGCCTTTCGGGCGTCGTCGCCGACGGTTCGCAGGCTGACACCGGGAAGGATAGTGAAGACTACATTGGCCGCAGAACTGCTGATGACGTTGGCGCCGCGCAATCCATAGCGAGAAAACACCTGTGCCGTCGCGCGCGTCTTCTCCGCAATGGACTGGGCGCGCCCCGGGCGTACCAGTTTGATCACCTTCCCAGGGCCGACGACGACGGCACGGCGGCCCATTCTGTGCACGACAAGCCGTCCGGGCAGACTCGGGGACAGCTCCGGCAGAGCGGGGTCGCTGGCGTAGGGGAGGAGTTCGACGCCGCCGTCGTGGCCGATACGTCCCGCGCGCAGGCGGTCGCTATCCCTGCGTTCGAAGATGACAGCCCCATCATCCCGCGGCCATGCGCGCTCGACGCCGCGCAGTGTGAATAGAGTCCCCAGAGCAGTCTTCACAGCAGCGCCTCGATACGCCCAATCCGGTCGGCCATGAGCTCCCGCCACGCGGGGTCTGCGCCGCGCAGGGGATCCGCCACTCGAGCCAGCAGCGACCGCAGAAGCATGGCGCGTAAGGCTTGCGCGGGTAGATCGCGCAGCGGGGAGCGCCGATGCTGTTGCCAGCCATCGCGGTATCCCAAAAGCAGGGCCTCCTCGGCGCCGTCGTCGGCAACCGCGAGATACGATCCGATATCGAGACTGGCCGGTGCCACACAGAGGCGATCAAAATCGGTGATCCAGAGAGCGCCGGAAGCTCGGTGCAGCAGAAACTGGTCGGGGGAGGCGTCCCCGTGTGCCAGAACCAGCGGTAGCTGGGGCGGGCGGGGTAGGCGTTGCGCGATACCTCGCAGGCGCTCGGCCAGTGGTTTGTCGAGGGCGTCCAATACGGCAGCATGCGTTGCTGCTTGCCTGGCGCCGGTATCGGAGTCCCATACCGGCAACGCGTCTCGCTGCGACTCGGGCAGGCGCCCGGAGATGGCATGCAAGGTCGCCAGGAGTCGACCGGCCCGATACGTAGCGTCGGCGTCGTCAACAGCGGATAAATCGGTATCTCCAACGAAACGTAGAACGCTGATATGCGGGTCCTCTCCGTCGTCCAGCCGAGGAGAAACGGCCAGATGTTCCGCCAGAAAGCCGTGCATCCACCGGTTCAGTTGTGTCGCCTGCGCACTGATGCGCACCACTTCTTCGCCGCGGTGTATAACGATTCGGCGCAACGGGTTATAACGCAGAATGTCGCCAGAGATCCCGCCTGGAAAAGAGCGGTTGATGTACTTGGCCAGGCGCGGATCGGTGGCGATCTCACCGGTTTCAAGCAGGATGTCGTCGGAGAATTGCTGGGTGCGTGCCGCACCCCCCAGGCGTTCAGCCCACTGTTGGGCCCGTTCGGCCTTCGGATGGCTGCCAGGCCAGAGGAAACGTGCCCACCCCACTGGGGTGCCGGTTGCTTCCTCCGCGAAGGAGGCGGCGACACTCACATTCGGTTTTATGCGTACACGTGTGGCGTGAACCTGCTCGCCGATCAACTCACTGAACCGATCTTGATCGAGGATGTGGGCGAGTATAGCCGCGGTGGTGTTGTTTGGTGTGCCAGAGCTGGCGGATGTGTTGCCTACTAGAGCGTTCATATCTATCCTCCAATATGGATCTGGTCGGCCTGGCGTCCACTGGCATTGATCCAGTCGCGGAATACTCTGTTATTGGCGAGCAGATCATTCGGCTTGCCGTCCAGGAGGACGTAGCCGCCTTCAATCCAGACGACGCGCGTGGCGCGCAGTGCCACCTCGGCGTCGTGAGTGACGGTAAGAGTGGTGCGACCACGGCTGAGACTATCAATCGCGTTGAGAACTAACTCGGCGGACTCCGGGTCAAGACCGGTTGTTGCCTCATCCAGGATGACGACTGGGGTGTCGCGTAGCAGGGCGCGCGCGATGGCGATACGTTGGCGCTGGCCGCCCGAGAGAGTGTCGCCGCGCTCGCCTACGATGGTCTCATACCCATCGGGTAACTCCATGATGAAGTCGTGCGCATGTGCGGCGCGTGCGGCTGCCTCCACTTCGGCGTCGCTGGCATCCTGGCGTCCAAGCCGGATATTGTGTTTGATGGAGCCGGTGAACAGTACCGCATCCTGGTGCAGCAGTGAGACACTGGAACGTAGCTTAGCCAGATCAAGATCCCGCAGCGAATAACCATCGAGTGTTACGCGGCCGATGACGGGGTCAATTGCGCGTACGAGCAGCGAGACAAGCGTTGATTTTCCAGCTCCCGACGGACCGATGATTGCCACGTGCTCGCCGGGAGATATCTTCAGGTCGAGACCATGGAGGACTTCGTGACCGTCGTATTCGGTAACGACGTTTTCAAAGGCAACTTGGCCCGTAATCCGACCTGGCCACAGAGGCCTTTCCGGCGAGACCACCTCGGACTTGGCATCCATAAGATCGGCAACGCGTTCTCCGGATGCACTGGCGCGGGCGATTCGACCGGTGTATTTCGCCATGTCACGCAGAGGTTTCATCGTTGTACGCAGATAAGTAGTGAACAGTACCAGCTCCCCCGGTGTCATTGCACCTTGAATGACCCGTATTCCGCCGCCCACCATGACGACGGCGGTTGCTAGGCCAACGATGACATCGGTGCCGCGTTCCAGCCGGGCGGCCAGACGCAGTGATTTGACGCCTTCGCTTAGCGCACGCTGGTTGGCTCCACCGAAATGCCCTTCCACCTCTGCTTCCAGACCGTATGCCTGCACGATCCGGATCGCGCTGAGTGCCTCCTGCGCAGTGTTGGCGAGTTGTCCTTCGCCCTTGCGCGTCCGGCGTGCGGCTGATGTGATTTTCTTCGACGAGCCGGATGATACGGGGATGAATAGCGCGATAGCGGCGACGACGGCCAGCGCTAGCAGCGGGTCCAGGACGAACATGATCACAAGCATCACAGCCAGCGTCGTCATATTGGCTAACAGGGGAAGACCCGCGGTGATTGCCACCTCCTGTAGGCGTGCGACATCACTGACAATGCGTTGCACGGTGTCCGCACTGCGATTATGGGCGTGGTACTGCTGTGAGAGGCCTTGGACATGATGGAATACGCGTGCCCGCAATGAGATGGCAGTACGCGATCCGGCCAGGGCAAAACTCGTGGTGGCCAGATAATTCGTCGCCGCTCGGAGGGTAACTATGGCAATAAGGAGAAGACCGCAGATCACCAGACTGGTTACCGTTGCTTGGCCCCCCGCATTCTCGGAACCGCGTGAAACGGCTATACCGTCAATAACGATCTTCAAGGGCCAGGGCTCCATGACGCGAAAAATCACTTCAAGGAGCAACGCCACCGTTCCAGCGCCGATAAGTCCCTTTTGATGTTTTGCCTCTGGGGCTACAAGGCGGAGGGTACGCAGAGCCGCGGCACGGCTAAATCGCTTCGCCATCAAGCGTCTCCTTTCTTCTGGTACGCATAGAGGATCGGACTAGCGTCTCCGCTCGCGTTGTTGCTGGTAGCCTGGGTGTTGCCGACGGGGCTGTTGCCGACGGCCGGTGGGGCGACCGCATCACTGTCTGTCTCATGCAGCCCGGCCAAACGCAGAATCCGATCAACTGCCACACTCCAACTGTGCTGGCGTTCGGCTCGTTGGCGGGCGAGACGACCGAGTCGGGCGCGCTCCTGCGGGTTAATCGCCAGGTAGTCCAGTGCCGCCGCGAGGGCGCGTGGGTCGGACGGTGGAACGAGTAAACCCACCCCGCGTAGAAGTTCCGGAAGCTGACCTACCGCAGAAGCGACCACAGGCAGACCGGCGGCCAGGTATTCGTGCACCTTCAGTGGGGAGAAGTAGTGGTCGGCGGCACGGCGTGGTTCCGGGTAAGGCGCCACGCCAATGGCTGTGCCAGCCAAGTGTTCCGGGATTCTTGCGGGAGAGACTGCCCCGCGGAAATCGGTGTCCACACGCAGCTGGCGTGCCAGCCGTTCCAGCCGATCACGTTCCGGCCCGTTCCCTATGATTCGCAGTCGCCAGGGTCCCTTCGCCACGTTCGCTGCCCGTAGCAGGTCGGCCACGCCGTGCCACGGCTTAAGGGTGCCGACGAAGGTGACGATTGCAGGACCTGATGCCTCTGGCTGAGGTCGGATCCTTTCGGTATTCACACCGTTGGGCACGGTATGTACACGAGTGCTTCCGGTGTGCGTATGAACCCAACGCTTTACCGGGTCAGACACGCAGATAACGGCCTGCGCCGCAGCGCATTGGCGCCGCAGCAGTTCCCATGCGGTGTCCTCGTCCTCCAGTTCACGGTGTGTACGTTGTTCGTCAATCAGGGGTGCGTTGACCTCCAGCACGCCAACAGGCGGGACGTCGTTGGATGGCAAGTCCCCGCCAACAGGCGGGACGTCGATGTCGAAGGGCGCACTCCCATCGACTGGCGGGACTCCCTCCTCGTCTCGCGGAGTTCCGTTGGCTGTGCGCTCCCCGCCCTCATGGCGGTTCTTTCCCCACTCGCCGTCGCCACACAGGATGGCAAGCACGCTGGAGAACAGAGAGTACCGTTCAAGAATGAGATCAGGCATGCCGTTGGCGCGAATTCGCTCTGCGATCCGCGCGGAGGCACGCTGCTGGGCGTGCTCACGCTGTGCCGTGGTAGCGGTGTCTTCTAGGGCGTTCTCCTCCACCTGCAGATCGGCCAGATCGTCTGGGACCTCCCCGCCGCGCCGCAGCGCATACACGACGACGTCGTGCCCGCGCCGACGTAGTTCACGGACTACTTCCTGAATATGAACCGACGCCCCCTTGGTGCCGAAGACTTCGATGCCGGGGTCGACACACACGTAAGCTATCCGCATCAGTGTGACTCCTCTCCTGAGATCGTGGTGGCAAGCTCGGCCATGTCGTATGCGGGTGCCTGGCTGGCAGATACGCCACCGTGGGCGCTTGGTGTGCCGTTGGACGCAGCGGCTGTGCCGTCGTACACACCGGCTGTGCCGTCGTGCACACCGGCTGTGCCGCTGTGGGAATCGGCAATGTGGCTGGCCGCACTGGCCACATCAGCAGGAGCGCTAGAGGCGGCCGTCGTCGCTGGAACTTCGGGGAACTCCGGGGATTCCCAACCCGCTAGAACCCGTGCCTGCTTGCGACTGTCGAACTGCTCTTCAATCAGGCGTCGCGCCTGGTGAGTGAGCAGCTCAGTATCAACACGCCCGTGCGCCAAGTCCCGCAGGACTCCAGCCAGGGCGACGGTGTCTCCCGGCTCGAGCAGGATCCCGGTCTCGCCGTCGCGCACCACCTCGGGCAGGCCACTGACATTGGTGGCGATAACCGGCGTTCCGGTTGCCATGGCTTCGAGGATCACCGTGGGAAGGCCATCGATGTTCCCGTCTGTGGCGCGGATACATGGCGCGGCGAAGACGTCGGAATCCTCGAGCAATTGACGCACTTCATTCTGGGTTTTTGGTCCGAGAAGATGAACATGTTCGGCGATTCCAAGTTGTTCGATCTGTGTGGCAAGTTCGCCGTATAACTCGCCGTCACCGGCGATTCTAACGTCGAGTTTAGTTCCGGCTAGCAATGCCATATGCGCCGCCGTTATCAGGTCAGCGAATCCCTTCTTGGGTACAAGTCTGCCGACGGCGGCTACCTTCAGTGCGTTGTCATCTGACCGAACCAGGCGGGCTGTTTGCTGCCGGTAAGGGAAACGAGTGAGGTCAAGTGCGTTGTATTGCAGAGATATCTGAGCGCCTGTGCCGCGTAGAACCCCGCGTAGATACGCTTCGTTAAAGCGGCTGATCGCCACCACGCGATTGGCTCCGCTGCACACGGTGCGCAGCCACACCGGGTCAACCGACTCATGAAAAATGTCCTTGGCATGGGTGGTCAGGGTGTATGGAACTCCGCTGAGCCGCGAGGCGATCCAGGCGATTCGCCCAGCAAGGGAGGCAAAATGCGCATGCAGGTGGGTAATGCCGTCCTGCCGTACCTGCCGCGCCAACCAGGCGCCCTGTGCTACTTCATCGGCGGGCAATTCGGATAGCTTCGGGAACAACTCGGCGAAACGCCTGATTAACGAGGGTTCGTCGAGGGAATCGGTGATCTCCTGCCACATCTCCGAGGCCTTGTGCGGGCGCGGTACCCATGTTACCGGAGCATTAACCTTGGCTATCTCGGGGTGAAAACGTGCATCAGTGGTGGAGCGCAGCGCGTAAATGCTCAACTGCTCTCCCTGGGCTTCCCGCGCGAGCATCTCCGTGACAACAAAGGTTTCGGAGAAGCGCGGGTAGACCTTGAGAACATATGCGATGCGGCTCATCGTGTACCTCCTACAAGAGAGTCGGACAGCAACAGGTCGGCTGCGTAGCGTGCAACATGTGCCAGTCCGTTACGTTTAATAGATGATCGGTCAATCTTTCGGGTCACGGCGTCGCGTGCCCAACGGGACAGAGCCTGGGCGGTGATTTCCTCGGAACGCATCATGTCGGCTGCCCCGATGCGGTTGAGGGCGGTGGCGCGAATGAGTTGTTCGAGTCGCGGCGTTTCGCGCGGAACAATAAGAGCTGGGGTCGTCGTTGCCAGTGTCTCGCATACCGTGTTGTAGCCACCCATGGAAATCACGGCCGCGGCACGGGCTATGTGCGTGCTTATCCCCGGTAAGGTCTTGTGGACTTCCGTTCCCACGGGCGCGAGCGCGCGAACTTCGGCGAAGTCGACGTCGTCTAGTTGCGGTCCGGCGACGACGACGTGCCGGTGTCCGGGTGGGGGTGTCAGACTGACAGCGGTTCGGAGCAGGTGATACCCATCGGAACCTCCTCCCACCGTAGTGAAGACGTAGGGTTGGGGTATCTCTTGCGCCTCCCGGTCGCTGATGCTACGCCCGGAGGCGAGATAGCCCGTGTAATGGGCGCGATCAGCTAGAGTGGGCGGGACTTCACGAGTACTGATGGAGTCATGGACTGCCGGATCGCCATAGATCCAGACATGGTCAATGATTTCTCCTAGTAACTGCGGGTCGCCGCGTTCCTCCCACTCTGCCTGTGCTACGTCGGGTGTATCGAGAATATCGCGTAGCCCAAGTACGACATGTGACTCGGGGTGCATGGTGCGCAGGCGAAGGAGCGGAGCACGCAGCTCGTGCCACACCCCGAAGATGTGGCGGTCGATAATCGTTATGTCCGGCGCGAAGTTCAGTAGCGCTGCATCGAGCAGTTCCGAACGAAGTGCAATGAGTTCCTTCGTTGGACCGCGCAGATGGCGCGGCTCGTATCCATGCCGCCCTTTTGCCACGCCGGGGATAGTGACCCAGTCGAATCCCTCCGGTAGGGGAAAGCCTAACTCGGGCGAAAGCCCAGAGATGATAAGACCCGTCAGATCGCGCCCGGTTATGGTCGGCACATCGCGTACGAGTTGATGTGCGATAGCGAGATTCCGCCGGAGGTGGCCCAGGCCTTGCGAATCATGGCTGTAAAGCACAACCTTGTGTGGATCACGCATTGGTCTTCCTCTCTTTCGTGTACGTTTCTAGGTTTACAAGCGGCGGAAAGAGGGGCATGAGCACCGGATGAGAGAATTCTCAGAATGTAACAACAGTGCAAGAAATGCAAGATTTGTGAAACATAGCGAGAGTAGTTGCGAGAGGATGGCGGCGAAAGAAGTAGAGACTACAGTTCACCTCGGGTGCTGCGCTTGAACGAATCGATGGCTACCCGCGAGCGATGATGCAACGCGTCGCCGGGGCCCGGAGAATCAACGTCGCATACCGCGAGGGAGTTGTGGGCAAGGATTACCCCTTAGCAGACGGCGTGGGTGGTGACCGCCATCGGTGTATTTGGTGTGTGCATGGCCTGCCTGGGGTTCTGGGGATTCGCCGCTTGTGAGGCTGGGAGTGTTTGGGCTGCAGGGACGGGGATGTATTTCAGTCTCGAGGGTGGCGGCCACTGATGACAACCGCCGACACTGGCTTGGGCGTGTGCCTTTGGTTGCGGTTTGGGCGTGTGCCGACTACTGCTCGGATGCATCCCAGCTGTCAGGCTGATCTACGCCTGCTATAGGGGTTATGTGAAAGGCTCAATATGGCATCGCGTCTTGTCCATCGCCTTGGTGTGGAGTTTCTCAGCACCTTCTGACTTGTCTTTGTCGGCTGTGGAACGGCGGTTTTCACGGGTGACAGGGTCGGCTACCTGGGCGTCGCTATCGCTTTCGGTCTCTCCGTCCTCACAATGGCATATGCAGTCGGATCTGTTTCGGGCGGCTATTTCAATCCAGCAGTCACATTCGGGCTCTCCGTCGGTAAGCGTTTTCCGTGGAAGGATGTGCTGCCCTACGTCTGCACGCAAATCGTTGCAGGCTTGATTGCTGGCGGCATTCTCTTCGGTATGGCGAAGGGACGCCCAGGATTCGACGTTGCGGTGGATGGCTTCGCAGCTAACGGCTATGCGGATCATTCGCCTTCTGGATACGGGTTGCTTGCAGCATTCCTTGCGGAGTTCATCCTTACTGCCGTTTTTCTCTTCGTCATCATGGGCACAACCGAGAAGCGCGCCCCCAGCGGCTTCGCCCCGCTGGCTATCGGGCTGACCCTGACGCTTATTCATCTGGTGTCAATTCCGATCACGAACACCTCGGTCAACCCTGCCCGGTCCATCGGCGTGGCCTTTGAAGCGGGGAACGCCGGTCAGCTTTGGCTGTTCATCGTCGCTCCTCTACTTGGTGCAGTGCTCGCGGGACTTACGCATGCGGTGATCGTCGGTGACGAGGTTGATATCGTGGCGACGGAAAGGCGCGCTGAGATAACGGCGCTATGCCACGGTTGGCGCGCGTGGGCATGGCGTGGTTAGCGCCAACGGGCATGACGTGGTTAGTGCCAACGGGCATGGCGCGAGGAGCGTCGCGATGCGCGTGACCGCGCTTTCTAGGCGTGAGTAGCCCAAGAAGTGTCGGATTTTTCAAGAAACTCCGCGAAAAACCCGACACTTCTCGACATTCCCTACACTTCTCGGGCCTAGCTGACCAGCCAAGCCGGGCCCAGCCAGCCAAGCCGGGCCCAGCCAGCCAACCAAGCGCTGCCGCACTCGGTTGGTGCCCGTCGGTCCTATTGTTCCAGCAGCACCACGGGCTTGATCAGATCGGCCGGCTTCTCCTTCATGAGGTCCAAGGCTTCCGGCAGGTGATCCCAGCCTTCGAAGACGTGACTGGCCAGCGGGCGAACATCGAGCTTCCCGTTGGCCACCAGCGCGCCAAGCTTCTCCATACGCAGCCTTCCGCCCGGCATCAAACCGCCGTTGATCTTCTTATGGCCCATGCCTACACCCCACTCGGCACGAGGGATCCTGACATATTCCCCGCTGCCGAGATAGTTCACGTTGCCGATGGTGCCGCCTGGCTTCAATGAACGAATTGCGGAATCGAAGGTGTCGACCGTTCCTCCAGCAACGATGACCTTATCAACGCCTTTTCCGTCGGTACGGGCAAGGACTTGATCCTCAATTGGTCCGTCCTTGTAGCTGATGAATTCATCCGCACCATATTTTTTGGCCACCTCGACGCAGCGGGGGCGGGTGCCGACGGCAATGATGCGGGAGGCGCCCCGCAGTGCCGATCCGGCCACGCTCATAAGACCCACTGGTCCGATACCAATCACGAGGACGGTGTCGCCGAATTGGACATCCGCCAGTTCGACGCCGTGCAGGCCGGTGGGAACCATGTCGGAGAGCATACAGGCGTCAATGAGGCTGATTCCCTCGGGCATATGTGCCAGGTTGCCGTCGGCGTCGTTCACGTGGAAATACTCGGAATCAAGGCCGTCCTTAATGTTGGAGAACTTCCACCCGGCCAGCATGCCACCGGAATGCATAGAGAAGCCGGCCTGCGCCTCCAGCGAGTTCCAGTCGGGGGTGATGGCTGGTACGAGGACGCGGTCACCGGGCTTGAAGTCCTTCACTTCGGAGCCGACTTCGACGACCTCGGCGCAGCCTTCGTGGCCGAGAACCAGGTTTTCGCGTGGTCCTACTGCGCCCTCCCATACCGTGTGCACATCGGAGGTACAAATGGCGACGGCGAGAGGCTTGCAGATCGCATCATTGGGGCCGCAAGTGGGGCGGTCCTTCTCGATCCAACCGACCTCGCCAATCTTGATCATGGCAAAAGCTTTCATGAGTCCTCCCTGTCTCTTGTCAAGCTTTCTTTGTCTAGTCTTTGTCTAGTCTTTTCTTGTCAGGTTTCTCTTGCAGAGCGAAGTTGGTATGCCGTCCGGGGCTCCCCGAGGCGTGAAACACTCCTCCTGATTGGGAGACCGGCGCAGCATGCCATACCGTCATTGTTCGAGATGAATGACGTTCAGGGCAAGAGGAAGAAGAGACCGACTGCCTGCCACGTAGAACACGAGGAATCCTCCGACAGCCGATCAGATACCAGCCTGACCACACGTTCCCGATACTCCTGCGAATACTTCCTTGGCCTACTCCTATCCTCTCAAAAGCAGCTAGGAACAAAACCCAGGACGCTTCAAAAGGCCCTTTGTGGGTGCTGGTGGGGTGTGGTCGTCGGGTGCGGTGTTGGATTGCCGACGACGGCGGGGCGCCCCCACCGGTCACTGCGCTGCTGTCGGGTGATGTGTTGCTCGGGCTATGGATCTGCTCCGAGTTATTCTTGTGATTCTGTGAAGAAGCCGGGCACCGGTGAAAAACCCGGAGCAGATCCATAGTCGTCGAATAGATATACGACCTGACTTGTGCCATTCGGCGTGCTGTGGTGTCGTGTGGTATGGGGTAGCAGGATTTCTAGGGTTTGTGGTGATGGCAATGGTTGCCCCCCCAGTTTGGGATCGACTACGAGGATTCCTCGGATTCGTGGGGCGATGGTTTGGCGTGGAGTTCAGCCACTTTGCCGCTAGGAGGATTCCTCGGATTCGTGGGGCGATGGGGTCGTGAATGGTGCCTGCTATGGGACCGGCTGCCACATCTGATGCTGCGTCTTACTGCATGCTAGAAGCACGATTGCCTGGTCTTACTGTTGTGTCAAGAGACCCGCGCGATTTCTGCTTTGTCGGCGTCGATAGGTACGCAGTTACGTACCACGGGCAGGTAGTCACTCATTCCATTCGGGGCGACGATGTAGGTACTCAGGAGAGTTGCTAGCGCTCCGCAAAGGTTATGACTTGCTCTTCCGCGTCGACCGTCGCATCTACGCCGAATGGGAGGATGCATCGCGGTTGGGCGTGCCCGATATTGATATTGCAGACAATCGGCAAGTCGGGAGTGTCAATCACTTCCACCAGCGCACTCTTGTATTCCTCGTCGTAGGTCCTATCCATGGGCTTACCGACCAGCACGCCCGAAACGACGTCGAAAACCCCGGCCTCTCGCAGGAAAGCCAAGGCTCTCCTGTATTTCGTCGGGGGCATCTTCTCCTCGCTGGATTCGAGAAGAAGAATTCTTCCTTCCCAGTCACCGGCTCCGGGGAACAGGTGGTACTTGCGGCAGAGCTCGGGCTCATCGGGATAGCGGTTGCCGTCGAAGATGTAGTACAGAGAGTCAATGCATCCACCCAGTATTTTGCCGGAGAAGGTTGCGCGCCCCTGCAGTAATTCGAACCCGCTATCCGCGTGCGATGGCGCCTGTGTGCCAATCTGGTCGGGCCCGAAACTTGCCCTTTCCTCGTACCACACGGTGCTTGGTCGGATTTCCCGGATGGTGCCGCTCGTTAGCAATTCTTCGAAGTATGTACGGCTGTAGGGGTACATCTCGGGTCCGAGTTCGCAGATATCGCTGATAAAACTCTGACCGTAGAACGAGCGCAAACCCACTTTGTGCAGCATGAGGTGGTTGATCGTCGTGTCGGAGAAGCCGAGAAAGACCTTGTCGCGCACCGCATCTTGCAGTTGATTATGGTCGAAGAGGTATGGCAGTAGGCGGTAGGTGTCATCACCACCGATGGCGCAGAGGATCATGTCGATCTCCGGATCGCGAAATGCCTGCAGGAGATCGGCTGCCCTTTTTTCTGGGTGATTCTTGACGTAGTCCAGCCCCTTGAGTGCGTGGGGCATGAACCTAACGGTGAGTCCGTAGGCGCGAAGCCTGCGCAGTCCGATCTCTACCTCGTGTGAGATGAAGTCTTCGCCCAAGATGCCGTTGGAGAGGCTGACAATTCCAACCGTTCTTAACATCTGGCTCTCCCATCGGGCGTGCTACGCGAGCATAAGTAGATTTTGGGAGAGGATACCACAGGGCCATTAGCCGCGCGAGGTGGGACGTCCGCGTGTACCAGGAGGGAGTGTTTTGGCCGAGCCACCACCCGTACAGTGGGGACGTCCGCGTGTACCAGGAGGGAGGACGGTGCTTGGTCCCAGGTTGATCCCATTAGCCGCGTGAGGGGGGACGTCATGTGAATCTCTATGTATTGGTGGTGCCAGATGGGCAGTGCCGGTGCCCGGAACGGCAACAGCGCAAGGGATGAAACAACACCGCGAGGGGCGAAAACATGGCGGAAACGCTCCGTAGCGTCAATATTCGAAGTGAGAGCATCACAGGAAGCGCTGGCTGGTGGGGAAGAAAGGGGTGCAGGCTGGCGGAGAAGAGCAGCTAGCACAAGGCGCTGGCCCAGAAAGGAAGATCCTAACTCCGTACCAGCAAAACAAGTGTCTCAACATGGTCGGTGTGCGGAAACATATCGAAAACACGGGCACGGATGGGAGTGAAGGCGGGCATGGCGCGGAGATCTCTCACGAGTGAATCCGGGTTACAACTCGAATACAGGACCGCGCCGGCGTTTGAGTCGTTCAGCCAGTGGGACAGTTGCCCGATTCCGCGTCGAGGTGGATTGACGATGACGAGCTCGGGAGCGGAGCCGGAGGGTGCTTGCGAAGCATCACCCTCCCTGAAGTCGACGTCGTCGCTCAACCCGGCGTCCGCGGCAGCAAGCTTCGCGCCATGGACGGCCGGGCCGGAAATCTCAACGCCGGTGACGCGCCGCCCGGGGCGTGCGCAGTACAGGGCAAAGCCGCCCACGCCGCAGAACATATCCCACACGGTGCGTGGAGCGAGGTCATCGGTCCACTTGCGGGCAGTTTCATACAGTCCCCGGGCAACGGCGGTATTCGTCTGGAAGAAGGACTGGGGCGGAAGGAACAAGGTGATGTCACCCAGCTTGAAGGGGAGTGCGTTGGCACTCCCAAGAACTATTTCCTCTTTTCCTTCCGGCACGGCCTTGCGTTCGGGAAGTAGATTGGCGGTGACCACCTCAAGATTCGGAAGTTGATCGCGCAGCCAGGGCAGGTGTTTCCGTATCCGGACAATCGGTTCAGTAGAACGCAAAACGAAGCGAATCATGAGTAGCCCGGCGGGAGCTCCAGTCACGATGATGTTCTTGAGTTCACCCCGTCCACTCGGCACGTGAAAAGGGGTGAGCTGCGCACGGCGTATGAAGGCGGATAGGACGGGGAAGGAATCCGCGACGGCAGCTTCGTAGAGTTCACAGCCGGTGAGATCGACGCCGGTGAAGGTTGGCGAAAGGATTCCCAGGGTCGGCTGCTGCACAGTGCCGCCGATCATGAGTTTCGCCTTATTGCGGAAGTGTGACTCGGCACTTTCGAATGGGGGCAGCCAGTTCAGGTTGGGCCACCGGGCGAGTGCGTCGCGCAATGCCGAGTCTTTGGCAGCGAGTTGTGCGGCGTAGGCCTCTCCCATTCGTGTGCATGAGTGGCATGAACCGCGATCAAAATAGGAACACTGCACGCAGTAAGGGTAGCGGATCGGGGCCCACGCTGAGCACCTTCGAGAACTGATCGGACAAGGCGTTGATGCTCGGTGTGGTGATTGCCTCGGAGGGCGATGAAACGGGACGCCGGGTCGCGTTACACGCGCCGGGCGGGATTATGCATGACGGGCTTGCGTCACGGGCGAGGGCTTGCGTCACGGGCGAGAGCTTGCGTTATACGCGCCGGGCTGCGTTATGCACGGCAAGGAACGATCAGGAAGAATGTGGAACAGTTGTGGTGGTAGCGATAGGGGATGTCATATGGTCACCGAAACTTCGAAGACGCAACGGAATGTCGTCGCCGAAACAGCCGCCGATAGAGCCCTCGCCGCGTTGCAGGGTCTTGCTCTCGGTGATGCCCTCGGTATGCCGACGCAATCGATGAGTCCGCGGGAGATCAGCGATGCCTACGGGCAAATCACCGGGTTGCGCGACGCCGTCGCCACGCAACCCATTGCGCCGGGGATGCCCGCCGGATCGGTGACCGACGATACCGAGCAGGCGTTACTGCTTGCCGATCTCTTGCTCTCAGGGCGTGGGCACATTGATTCCCGGGCCTACGCGGATACGCTGCTCGCCTGGGAGGATGATATGCGGGCGCGTGGTTCGCTGGATCTGCTTGGACCGTCCACCAAGGCCGCATTGGAGCAGGTTCGCGCGGGAGCCGATCCGAATGAGACCGGACGGTACGGTACCACGAATGGTGCAGCCATGCGCGTCACGCCGGTGGGCATCGCCTACTCGCTCGCTGATCGGGAGGCCTTCGCCGCTGCGGTGCACGAATCCTGCGTCGTTACACACGACACTCGGCAGGGATGGGAGGGAGCGGCTCTGGTCGCCGCCGCAGTCTCGGCTGGGATCGATGGTGCGGATGTGCCGGAGGCGATAGATATCGCGCTCGATGTGGTGGCATCACTGCCGGGCTACGGCTGGTGGGCACCGAATGCCTCGGTAGTCGCTCGGGCACAAGTGATGTTGCATGCCAGTTCCACCCTGCATGGCGCCGAATTGGCAGACTTCCTGCGCGACGTCGTCGGGACATCCGTTGAATCAACGGAGGCCATTCCGGCCGCATTGGTGCTGGCACGCGAGTACGCTGATGCGCCGCTGGAAGGCTTGTGCCGTGCCGCCGAACTAGGAGGCGATACGGATACCATCGGCGCAATGGCAGGTGCAATTCTTGGAGCCGGAACCGGCACCGGTGGGCTGCCGGCTGGCGAAGTGGGCGCCGTCGTCGCGCAATCGGAACTCGATCTGGTGGGTATTCGTGACGGGCTGATGGCGATTCGGAAGGCGGGCGTGCGGTGACGGAGGGGCAGGATATTCGGCACTCGTGGACGCACGCCGATGCCTCAGCGGCGGCTTCAGCGGGGCGTCGCACTGATATCAATATCGTGCTGTACGAAGGTTTCACGGCACTGGACGTGTTCGGACCGGTTGAAGTGCTGGGTGACGTCGAAGACTTTCGCCTGCGCTATGTTTCGCTTGCGGGCGGCATTGTTACCAACCGCCAGTTGATTCGCTTGGAAACAGAGGCGCTGGATACAGTGGCGCGCGGCCAGATTGTGTTGGTTCCGGGAGGCCTTGGCAGCCGGAAGATCATCAAAGATGCGCGCTTCATTGCCGCGTTGCGGCAGCTGGTGGACGAAGCAGACTACGTACTGTGTGTCTGCACGGGGTCGGCTCTGGTGGCGGAAACTGGTGTGCTCAACGGCCGAAAGGCGACTACGAATACGAGAGCCTTCCACTGGGTGGCGGATGGACATCCGGCGGTGGAGTGGGTTCGCGGTGTTCGCTGGGTGGCCGACGGAAAGTACTACACTTCGGCGGGTGTTTCCGCGGGTATTGACATGGCCTTGGGCTTTGTCGGTGATCGTTATGGGCTCGCGGCGGCGCGGGACATCGCTGAGCGAATGGAGTATCGATGGGTCGAGTGATTCATACCGGACAGGTTGTTATTGACTTGACGCTGCGGTTGAAGGCGTTGCCGGAACCGGGCGGTGACGTGTTTGCCGACGACGCCGGCATGCACGTGGGAGGCGGCTACAACGTGCTGTACGCCGCGCGGCAGCTCAAAGTGGAGACATTGTTTGCCGGGACTATGGGATCGGGTCCCTTCACCGAGGTTGCGGTTGAGGCGCTTGCCGCCATCGGCGCGCGGCATGTGGGTGCCTATGTGCCGGGTGACCTTGGCTACTGCGTGGCGATCACGGATGCGAACGCCGAGCGAACCTTTATCTCCACCCGGGGTGCCGAGACGCGCGACCCGCTTGCCGCCTTTGACGACCTCATATTCGAGGCAGAGGACGTGTTGTATATCAGCGGCTACTCCTTGGAGAACTCCGGGAATCGCAGGTCCTTGGAACGTTTGGTGGAACGGTTGACGGGAACTGTGCCCTGCCGCGTGGTTTTCGATGTGTCTCCGGTGGTCGGCGAGGCGCCGCTGGATGCCTTGGAGAAAATCGCCGACCTGCATGCGCTGTGGTCGGTGAACGAACGTGAAGCAGCTATTTTGGCAGAGCGTCTGGGGATTGCGGAGGCTGGGGCAGCGGCACGGAGCGGTGGTGATGCAGTGGCGGCTCCGGATGCAGCTCTGGCGCGGGCATTATCGGCCCAGTTGGGGGAAGTGCTAGTGCGGGTCGGCTCTTTGGGAACCTGGTACTGCGTCGACGGCGGGGAAGTGGTTCATGTTCCGGCGTTGCCCGTTCAGGCGGTGGATTCCAACGGTGCAGGTGATGCGCACTCGGGAGTGCTGTGCGCAGCTCTGGCACGTGGCATGGACCTGGCGGAGGCTCTGCGCTGGGCAAATGTGGCCGGTGCACTTTCCACCACCGCCTATGGCCCGGCTACCTGCCCGAGCGAGGAACGGATCCGCGAGGCAGTTGCGTTGCTGCGGTGAGCAAGGGTGACCGAGTCTGGTATCTGCTGCGCACGGCTCCTCAATGCGCAGAATGTGCACGTCGGGAGCACGAAACTCAGGCACCTGCCCAGTGGAAGAGGGATGCGCGAGCGGCATCCCACGGTGCTGCGGTTGCCTCGGGCAGGTCGACGTCGTCGACAATCCAGACTTCGGGGCGTGGGTCGAGTTGGACGCGCACCCGTAGGCCCCCGCTGGTGCCATCGGACGGATGGATCGTGTACTCGATCCACAGGTTATCTTTGCCGACTACCTCAACTCGACCGTTTGCGAGCCAGTGATGGCGCCGCCGTAAGCCGATGAGTTCCTGATAGAGCCGATACATCCACTGGCCGTGTGGGTAGAGCTCGGCGGGCGATGCGGGCAAGGGGGTGCGGATTTCGTCGTCGGCGTGGTAGCTTTCCAACTTGCGGCCTCGGAAACCCTGCTCGTCCCCGTAGTATACGGAGGGCATGCCGGGTAGAGTGAAGAGGATTGCTGCGGCTAATGCCGCTTTCTCCTCTCCTACCTCGGTAGCAATACGTGTGACGTCGTGATTGCCGATGAAGGTTTGCGGGATGAAGGTTTCTAGCAGTTCGTTGTGGCGCCGCAACGTCCATTCCAGTTCCCAGAAGTTGGCCTCTTTGAGTGAACTCCAGATTGCCTTCCACAGTTCGTACTGGGTGAGTGTGTCAAGAGTGCTTTCGCGTATGAACCCTGCGTAGTCACCGTGGATGACTTCCCCGAGGAATAACGCACGGGGGAATTCAGATCGCACTCGCTGCGTAACATCGCGCCAGAAGTCGGTAGGTACGGAATAGGCGACGTCGAGCCGCCAGCCGGCGATTCCGCGGCGAAGCCAGTGAAGCATGACGTCCGTGACCAGTGCGCGGATTGTTTCGCTGGAGTGGTCAAGAGTGACGAGTTCGCTGTGTCCCTCCCAGCCGGAGGAGTCAGAGACCAGTTCGTCCGCGCGTGGATGGGTGGCTGCCACATGGTTGAAAACGCCGTCGAGCATAAGAGATAGCCCCCGTTGCTGGCACGCGCTGACGAAGTGGTCGAAATCGGCGTCATCGCCCAGGCGCGGGTCAATCCGGAAGTGGTCGAGGGTGTCATACCCATGGGATATAGAGTCAAAGATTGGGCCGAGGAGGATGCCGGAGCAGCCGAGTTCGATGGCGTAGTCGAGCCACGCCTCCAAGTGTGCAAACCGGTGTGTGACTTCTGGGGCTGCTTCTGCTGGGCGATTCCGAATGGGGGCGCCGAGCGCACCGAGGGGGTATACGTGCCACCAGATACCGTCGGTTAGAAGAGTCATGTGACAACCAGCTCCATCCTTATTGACTGCGACTCAATAACACTTCGAGTGTAGCGCACTGTGGGCGAGGAGAAAAGACAAACGTGCGGATAGGGGGGAGGAAAGAATGACGTGCGGAACTGGTGGTCGGACGGTCAGGTGTTGGTGGGGTTTGGTTTATAGGATTCCTCTGGTTCGCTGGTGGGGGCGGCGAGTGTGCGTCTCATGGTTCTTATGGTTCGTCTGTTGGGTCGGGGCAGCGTGGTTCGTCCGTTGCTGGTGAGGGGATGTTGGGTGGGAGGGTTTGCCGGGTTGATATTTGTTTTAGGAGGCAGGGGTCGATCTCGAATCCGGGTTCGGGTTCGAAACAGAAACCGGCGGAACCGCCAGAGCCGATGAGTTCTGGATCGCGATCATCTTCTTCTGGGGTGATGGAGAGGAGAGTGAAGGTACCAACTCCGGGATGGGACACGGACTCCCCCACCTGGAGCGTCTTATTGATGCCGTCGGTCTTGCGGCCTCCGCTGATCGTCGCTTTTCTGATGCCGTTTTCAATACGCACGCCGGAGACCGTGTAGTTGGCGGTGTCAGGGGGGCGCCAAGTTGGAAGCGGGTCCGTTCTATCAGGCCGACGGGGATCCCGTTGGTGCAGGCGGCCTTGTCTGGTGGGATGGTGATGGGTGTGCGTGGGGTGGTTGGTGTGTGGTCCGGGGTGGTGGCCGAGCTAGTCGACGTGGTCTCCTGGCTGGCCTGCCAGCCGCAGGCGGCGAGCCCCAATAGGAGCCCGGTCAGGGTGGTAAGTGTCCGTCTGATGGTTCTCATGGTTCTTATGGTTCGTCGGTTGGGTCGGGGCAGCGTGGTTCGTCTGCGGCTGGTGAGGGGATATTCGGCGGGAGGGTCTCTCCGGTGAACATTTCCTTCACGAGGCAAGGGTCGATCTCAAATCCGGGTTCGGGCTCGAAACAGAAACTTGCCGAGCCGCCGAAACCAGTAGGTCGTGGGGTAGTGGTCCAGGGGTTGATGCCGACAAGGGTGAAGGTACCGACGCCGGGCTGGGTGACAGACTCCCCGACCTGAAGGTCTTGATTGATGCCGCTGGCGGTGTTGCCGCCGCTGATATTGGCTCTCCTGATGCCGTTTTCAATACGCACGCCAGAGACGGTGTAGCTCATGTCGTCTGGGGGGACGCTAAGCTGGGAGCGGGTTCCTTCGCTGATGCCGAAAGGTATGCCGTTGGTGCAGGCGGCCTTGTCCGGTGGGATTGTGATCGGTGTGGGTGGGGTGGTTGGTGTGCGGTCCGGGGTAGTGGTTGAGCTGGTGGGTGTGCTCGGGGTGGTCTCCTGGCTGGCCTGCCAGCCGCAGGCGGCTAGGCCCAGCAGGAGCCCGGCCAGGGCGGTCAGTGTGCGTCTCATGATTCGCCTCTTTCTTCAAGATGTGCTCCGCGACTAGTCAGCTGAGAAGTGCAGGGTTGATGGTGAATCCGGGTGCGGGTTCGAAGGCGAAGGTGGCAATCCCACCTCCCCCGGTGCGGCCGGGAGTGCGAATATGCACGCGAATATGCACCAAGGTGAAGGTCCCGACTCTGGGATGGGTAACCGACTCTCCGACCTGCAGGGTCTGGTCGATACGAGCGCGACCGTTCCCGCTCCGAATATGTGCTTGCTGGGTGCCGTGCTCAACCCGCACGCCGGATACGGTGTAGCTGGGCCCGTTCGGGGCAACGCCGAGATGAAGAAGAGTGTTCTCTTGAATGGGGATGAGAATGCCGGTGGGGTGCTTCATGGAATGGTTCCTATGTCGACCTGGCCGTAATACTGTTCAAATTCTGCCCAAGATAGGTGGAAGGTGCCGTCCGCATCGTCGCCGCTTGGAGTTCCATTTCGCCCCCAGGGATTGCGAAGCGTCACACCAGAGGCGTCGGCAGAGACGACGGTGTAGGCGTGCGAGCCGTACAGGTAGATCTCCTGTTGGCTTCCATCCGGTAAAGATGCAGTAACAAGCGCTTTGCCGTCGCTATCGAAAGTGCCGTCTGGAACGACGGTGGTCGAAGCGATGGCGGGACGGTGGCTTCTGCTAGCGTCGATAATCTCGGCGCGCTCGGCGGCCCCATAAGCGTTGCCTGAGCCGAGGATTGATGTAGCCTCCATGCCGGTGATATCTTTCAATACCTCGGGGCCGGAGGTGCCACTCATACCGGCTGGGCCGCCCAGGGTGCCGCCGGGGTGCAGTTGACCGTAGGCGGACTCGAAAATCGATGCAACACTGGTCTGGTAGCTGCGTCCTGTAGCACCCCTGGTGTAGATGTCGGTGACGAGCACTTGCTGCTCGGCGTCGGCGTCCGGGTTCAGGGGGTCGTCATAAATCGTCACCAGGTAGCCGTCCTGCTTTCCACTAGCGTCATAGTGCGGAGTAATGCAGGAGGCGAGCCATTCCCGCCCCTCCGGATACTGCATCACCGAGGCCAAGCTGGCCAGATAGGTGCAGTCTCCGATCATGTGTTGCTCGATTTCTTCCGGATCCATGTGTAGCAACTGGCCGTTGATTCGCTCAATGTCTTCTTGGCTCAAGGGCTCTTGTGAACCGACATCCACACCACTGGCGTTGTAGTTGACCGGCTCAATATCCAGTGAGTTGCGCAACTCGGCACCGCACTGCTCGGCCGCCTCCTCCAGCGAGGTGAGGTACCGATTGTAATCCTCCAGCAGAAAGGTGACTTGCGGAAGCAGCTGAAGGTAGGTGGGAACAAACTCCAATGCCGAGGCGCTGGCGAGCTGCGCATCCAGCGCCTCCAACTCGGCCTGCACATTGGCCGCGAGTCGCTTGTACTCGGCCATGATATAGCCGTAATTCTCCAGGGAGCTCGCCGCCTTCCCCAGGCCTCCTTCTAAGCGTGCAACGGCCGACTTCTGTTCGGACATGGCGGACTGAAAGGCGTCGGCAGATGCGCCGTACCAATCGGGAGTCATCCGTTCGCCGTAGCGCAGATCGCCATGGGCCTGCTCGGCTTCCTCCCCGGCCGTGCGGACTTCTCGCGCATAGCGGGCCACCTCGGCCGGGTCGCCCGGCACATCCCCAATCAAGTTACTGAAATACGACATGAGGCATTCCTAGTGGTCGCGGTGATCGTTGCCGGTGAAGATCTGTGACCAGGGCGATTCCCCGGTGGCGTGTGCCCGTGCAAGCTGCGCCGGAACTGCCAAGACAAGACCGGGGGTGAAGGGCGAGATACCCGGGGGTAGCGTTGAGAGGACGGAATTCCTTTGCGCCCAGTCACGTGCCACATCCTCGTCAGTCTGGCCTACAAACTTCGCCGTGTAGTCCACCGCGTCGGCTGTCTTCTCACACCACGCGGCGGCCTGCGTAACACGTTCCTGGTGTGCTTCGCCAAAAGTGGCCGCAGAATCCTGCAGACTCGGAAAACCCAAACCGGATCCCGGAACCTGAGGAGAAGTCCCCGATCTCAGATCGTCTCCGACAGTGAGCAGATGTGCGCGCAGATTCTCCATCTGGTCCACGTCGAGCCTAATGTCACCCATATGAGTCTCCTATTCCGAAGTGAGAAATGAGCAGTGAGAAAACTAGAACAGGTATTCCGCTGTGAATGAATCATAACAGACGCTGGGTGATTGCGGAATGGATCACCAGACTCCCGGAAGGAAGCCGGATGAAGTGCAACCGATATGAGATGTTGTGCATTGCGATGGTAGCGTTACCGCGTTACTGCAGGTCAGAGGACGAAGTGTGCGATGTATGGCGCCGACGACCATACCGTTGAGGCCTCCGGCTGTACCCAAGGTTAACCTCCAACAGAACTGAGAATGTGATCTAACTCGCAGACTTTTGGGATGCTGCGAACTCGACCAAGGGGCTAGAAGCATGCGCAGGGATATGAGGTTCACGGCGGAAATGTGGAACCATTGCAGGTAGTTGAACGGCGGCGACACGAGGAACCGTGCTCCCAGGAATTATGGCGACACGGAGAATCACGCCACCGTACAGCAAATCGTGCCGCCGCGCAGGAATCCGTGGCGACACGGCGAATTGTGGCGACACGCATGAGCCACATCGGCAGCTGGAAGTAGGCCAACACGCATGGACAAGACCAACGCACGACGAACTGCGCGAGCCGGTCTACCGAACCACCGGTGGGTATGCCGGTCCGGAAGAGAGGAGCTTGCGGTATGAGCCCCAACGATCACGAGGGTCCCGACAACGGCGCTCCCCACCACGTGCGTCGTCGGATGGACGTGGAAGAACGCAAGACGGCGATCCTCAAAGCGGCGCGCGAAGCTTTTGCCAGTGGCTCGTATTCCACGGTCTCCGTGGCGGCCATCGCCCGGCGAGCGGCTACCTCGCAGGCGTTGATATTTCACTACTTCGGTTCCAAAGCCCAGCTATATGCGGCGGTTGTCCGCAGCGAGATTGAACAACTCGCCGCCGCACAGCGCGAGGCGGTTGATCGGCTTGGGAATGTATCTGCCCGCGAGCAGGTGCGAGAAACGCTGCTGATCTATCTGACCTACATCGCTGAGCATCCGCAGGGCTGGGCATCGCCACTTGTCGGAGGAATGGAACCTCCCGAAGCCGTCGCGGTGCGGGGCGAGGCACGCGCGCGCTACGTCGAGGCGTTACGCGAATTACTAGGCGTGGAGGCGTGGCCGCGGCACGAATATGCCCTGTGGGGGTATTTCGGGTTCCTCGATGCGGCGTGTTTGGCCTGGGCCAATGCCGACTGTCCGGACGATGATCGCTATTCGCTCATTGATGCGTGCCTAGGTGCTCTGGAAGGAGCTCTCGGAGACTGGACACGCTGAAGTGGACGACGTCGGCACCGCCCTGGCACTCACGAAATTCATCAGTAGCCGCGGGCTCTCTTCAATGCCCTATGTTCCGGGCAGATTTGACTGCCCAGAAATTCATCAACACTAGTTAGCTCGGCGTGCTCTTCCTATGCTGGTCGCATGGCGAGAGAAGTAGTTACCAGAGCAGTAGAAACAGAAGCAGAGACGACGGCGTCGGTGCGTATCCGGGGCCTGCACGTTCGGAGGGGGCGCACCCTCGTCCTGCCGGGTCTTTCTGCTGATATTGCTCCGGGTAGGATTACGGGCTTGCTCGGCCCTTCCGGCTCAGGAAAATCCACTCTCATTCGGTCTATTGCGGGAGTGCAACGCATCGAGTCGGGAGAAGTCACCGTGTATGGAGTTCCTGCAGGGAGCCGGGACGCCTCCCGGCAGATCGGGTATATGACGCAGGCTTCTTCGATCTATGCCGATCTTACGGTGCGGGAGAATCTAGCGTACTGGAGTCAAATAGCAGGCGCTGATCGGCATGCAATCGACCGCTTAATCGAGACTCTGGATCTGGCAGGCGTCGCCGGACAGTTGGGCGGCGATCTCTCCGGCGGGCAGGCCTCGCGAGTGTCACTGGCCTGTGCACTTATCGGAGACCCGCCTGTGCTCCTTCTGGATGAACCGACAGTTGGGCTTGACCCGGTGTTGCGGGAGGGCATCTGGGACATTCTGCGGGGGCGGGCTGCAACCGGCGTTACAATCCTTGTTTCCTCGCATGTGATGGACGAAGCTGATCGGTGCGACGACCTCATCCTCATCCGGCAGGGGCATATCCTCGCCAGCGGTACTCCGGATGAGATTCGCTCCCGGACGGGTACCAGCACTCTTGACGCGGCATTTCTCGCTCTGATCAAAGGAGAGGCAGCATGAGGCTCACATTTTCCACTGCCAACCGAGTTTTGCATCAGATTCGGCACGATCTAAGAACCCTGGCAATCGTCGCCGTCGTACCCTTGGTTCTCGTCTGGTTGCTGTATGAACTGTTCGACGGCGAAGAGCCGCTGGTCTCCCGTATCGAACTCACAATGCTGGCTGTGTTGCCACTGACCCTTATGTTTCTCCTCACCGCGGTCGCCACTGTGCACGAGCGGTCTTCGGGAACGTTGGAGAGACTCATGGCCTCTCCGATTCGGCGCGGTGACATCGTCCTCGGGTATGCCGCAGCCTTTGGGCTGTTGGCCGTTGTGCAGTCGACGCTTATGACCGGCTTCTGCTACTGGGTGTTGGATATGCAGTTGGTCGGCGGTCTCGCCTTCGTTCTCCTGCTTTCCTTGGTAACCGCCATGGTGGGCATTGCGCTGGGCCTGTTTGCATCAGCCGTCTCCCGCAGTGAGTTCCAGGCGGTCCAGCTTATGCCAGTATTCGTTATCCCGCAGATTCTACTGTGCGGACTGTTTGGGAGTCGGGATGATATGGCCGGTTGGCTGCGTGCGCTGTCCAACTTCATGCCAGCCAGTTGGTCGGTGGAAGCACTTGATGTGGTTGCGTCGTCGGAAACTCTAACCGGTCACTACTGGACAAGCCTCGGCGTTGTGGCGGCATTTGCGGCAATAGCCCTTTTGCTGGCCACCATGACCCTCAAGCGCCGGACTCGATGAGTGGTGGACACGGTAGATTCGCAGCCGTCGGCCCCCGTGGCGGCTGCGGCGCAAGCCGGACTCGATGAGTGGATGCGGCAGATTCACACTAGGACTTTGTAAGAAGACGCAGTAGGTTGGCACTATGACTCGGCGTGGACGAAGGCCTGGATCGCCGGATACGCGCGGTGTAATCGCAACGGCGGCGCACCGGTTGTTCATGGAGCGCGGCTACATCGAAACGTCAATGCGGGCCGTGGCCCGGGAAGCAGGAGTAGATCCTGCCCTGATACACCACTATTTCGGCTCCAAGACGCAGTTGTTCTTCGATGCGATGGGCTTCGATATGGACACCGATGCGATGGCCGCCTTCATTTTGGCCGGTGGTCCCAGGCAAATCGGGCGGCGTCTCGTCACTTTTCTCATTGCGGTGTATGAAGGTGACATCGGACAGCAGATACTCTCCACACTCGTGTCCGGAATAGAAGTCGCGCAACTCTACATGGTGGCGGTGTCACGTCGGTTGGAGGAAGTGGCGGAGAGAATTCTGCCCAGCCACACCACGATTCGCAGGGAGTGTGTGGCACAGATCGAGTCGATTATCGCCGGGCTGGTTTTGCTGCGCTATGTGGCACGCCTTGAGCATGCGGTGGCTCTGTCCCCGCAGAGAGTCGTTGTTCTTTATGGAGATCTTGTGCAGCAGGTCATCGATAGAGGGCTCGCCGGTGCCAGGGAACACAAGTAAGGAGAGAAAAGCCGGAACGGCCCGATTCTCCTTCTGCTCTATGACCAGGAGTTTTCTGCGGCGCGCCACGGATCTAGGAAAGTAATTTCCGTGTTCTGTGTGCCTTTTGTCACTGATACCCGTAATGTAGTGCTACTGGTAGCCGTCACACGCAGACGGATTGAAAGAAGGGACACACACGTGAGACTCAAAAGACTGAGCCGCGCGGCGGTGCTCGCAGTGGCGGGAGCAATGGTTGCCGTACCGCTGGTAACCGTGCCCGCAAGCGCGACCCCCGCTGGCGATGCCATCGTCATCAACGAGGTGTACGCGCGCGGTGGCAGCGCCAACGCCGTTTACAAGAACAAGTTCGTTGAACTGTACAACCCGACGGATGCCGAGATCGATCTGGCGGGTCTTAAACTGCAGCAATTCTCAACGGCGGGCAAGGCCGGCAGTTCAGTGGACCTGGCGGGCACGGTCGCTCCGCAGGGCTACTTCCTCATTCAACTCGGTTCGAACGGAAACACCGGTGGGGAGCTGCCCACACCTGATCTGCAGGCGACCAATGTTCAGCCCGGTGGCACCGCTGGTGGGCTCGGCCTTCTGCAGTCGACTGCCTCCATCACCGTGACCGGAAACGTTGCCGGACAGGAGGGTGTGGTCGACTTTGTTGGTTGGGGTACCTCGCCGTTGTTCGAAGGTGCCGCAGCTACGAGCACTGGCAGTAACACCACCCCGCTGGCCTGGCAACGCAACGAGACCGGCGTCGATACAGACTCGAATCTGAATGACTTCTCCATGGTCTCGCCCAGTCCGCAGAACGCGGCGGGCGAAGGCCCGAGTACAGAGCCGACGGACGAGCCGAGCACCGATCCGACAACGGATCCGGCCAGCGAGATCACCCCAATCGCCGATATTCAAGGTTCGGGAGCACAGTCGCCCTTGGTCGGTAAGACCGTCACGACCCGCGGCGTTGTCACCGCGGTGTACCCGACCGGTGGTTTCAACGGCGCTTATATTCAGACCCCCGGAACCGGAGGTACCAACGACGACGGTATCTCGGACGGCGTCTTCGCCTACAGTTCCGCATTCGCGACCGCAGTGCAGATCGGCGACTACGTTGAGGTGACTGGTTCGGTCACTGAGTACAACGGACTGACCGAGATCAATGTCAACGCACACAGCAAAGTAGACGAGCAGGTCGAGGCGCCGACGCCGGTAACGCTTGAGCGCATCCCCGCCGATGAGCAGGGCAAGGAAGCGCTTGAAGGCATGCTGGTGGAAGTGGCGGGCCCGCTGACTGTTACCGACAACTATTCCACTAATCGTTACGGTCAGATTGGTCTTGCCTTCGGTACGGAACCGTTGCGTCAGCCTTCCGATAAGTACAACCCGAGCGAAAATCCGGATGAAATCGCGGCCCTGACCGCTGAGAACGAGGCGAATAAAATCACCCTCGACGACGGTATCTCCTGGCAGTACACCGGCTCTAACAGTGCACGTACCGATATTCCCGTTCCGTACATCTCCTTGGAGGAGCCGATGCGGGTGGGTGCTGCCGTGACACTCAAGCAGCCGATGATCCTGGACTACCGTTTCCAATGGAACCTGCAACCAACCGGCCCGGTGACCGGCGTCGACGGTGACCGTTCCAGCGATTACGTGAGTTTTTCCAACACCCGCACGGAGAAGCCGTCCGATGTGGGAGGCGACATCACACTGTCATCCTTCAACGTGCTGAACTACTTCACTGACCTTGGTGAGAACGAGGCGGGTTGCAAGGGATATGCAGACCGTGAGGGCAACCTCATCACCACGAATAACTGCGATGTGCGTGGCGCCTACCGGGCCGCAGATTTCGAGCGTCAGCAGGAGAAGATTGTCGCGGCGATCAACTCGCTGGATTCCTCCGTCCTATCTCTGGAAGAGATCGAAACGTCATCCCGTTTCGGTCATGAGCGTGACGAGTCTCTTGCCGCGCTCGTGGATGCGTTGAACGCAGACGCGGGTTATGAGCGGTGGGCCTACGTTCCGTCGGCTGCGAACCTGCCTGCGAACGAGGACGTTATTCGCCTTGCCTTCATTTACCAGAAGGCGCAGGTCAAGCCGGTCGGTGAGTCGCAGGTGTTGGTGGGTGAAGCCGTTTTCACAGGGCTGGCTCGTGAGCCCTTGGCACAGCGGTGGCAGGCTCTGGACGCGGACGGCAACGGATACGGCGAGGAGTTCGTCGTCGTCGTGAACCATTTCAAATCCAAGGGATCACTCTCTTCGTACTACCCGAATGACACGGATACATACCAGGGTAATAACAACAAACTGCGTGTGTCGCAGGCCGAAGCACTGGCCAAGTGGGTGGATTCCGAGTTTACGGATGTCCCAGTTTTCTTAGTGGGCGACTTCAATGCCTACACGGCGGAGGACCCGATGCGGACGCTACAGGCAGCCGGATATACGGATGTTGCGCTCGCGCAGGGAGTAACCGACTACTCGTACCAGTACAGCGGCCTGGTCGGTTCGCTTGATCACGTGATGGCGAACGAGTCCGCCCTCGCAATGGTGACGGGTGCCGATGTGTGGAACATCAATGCGATGGAATCCATTGCCTTGGAGTACTCGCGCTACAACTACAACGTGAAGCAGCTTTACGACGCATCTCCGTATCGCTCTTCGGATCACGATCCGGTGAAGGTGGGACTGAAGATCACCTCGACACCGGAAGATCCGAATGCAGATGCGAAGCCCATTGCCGATGAGTGCATCGCGAACGGAAGCTGCAACCTGTACTTCAGCAACGATTTCGCGACGTCGAAGGCCGAGTTGGGGATGAAGGTGCAGTCCGGCGACGAAGTGCTGGTTGGCGACTGGGATGGTGACGGCATCGATACGCCGGTCGTACGTTCTGGTAACAAGTACATCTTCTATGCAACGAACCGTTCGGATTCGGAGACATGGACCATCAACTACGGTCGTGCCGGTGACCAGGCCCTAGTCGGTGATTTCGATGGCAATGGCAAGGATGAACTCGCGGTGAAGCGCGGTAATACCTTCTACCTTGCCGCAGGAACTGATCAGGGTGGGGCGGCAGCTCGGACCGTGAGCTTCGGGCGTGCCAGCGACGTCGGCATGGTCGGTGATTGGGACGGTGATGGCGTTGACACCGTTGGCGTTCGGCGTGGTGCACTTAATCTGCTGCGTGACGACTTCGCCGGTGGAGCCGCCACCACGGAGTTCGTGTTCGGGCGGGCTACCGATACGCCGCTGGTCGCCGACTTTGACGGCGACGGTAAGGATGGCATCTCCGTTGTTCGGAACAACACGGTGTTGCGAAAGGATGCGTTGACCGGTGGAAACGCCGATGCTGTCTTCGCTTTTGGTAGCGCACGCGATGTCCTACTAGCCGGTGACTGGGACGGTGACGGTTCGGATTCCGTCGCGGCCTATCGGCGGTAGTGCCGGGCTCGCGGTTATCGAAGGCTCGTCGTAGCTTTTGGGAGGCGATGGGTCAGTAACTCAAGGGGTGCGGATCGGGAGACCGGTCCGCACCTCTGTGCTGTTATGTGCGCTGCCTGGACTGAGTGCTCGTCCGAGTATCACGTCACACCGATGCCCGGGTAGCATGGGACAGGTTGAAAAGGAGGACACATGACAGATGAATCGTTGAGCCCAGACATGCTCAGCACATTCGCCCAAGAATTTGATGCCGATACCGCGGCACGTATTGTTCAAAACGCTGTCACACAAACGCCGGTCACCAAGGTCGCAATGGACCGTCGCATTGTCACATCAATCGATCCGTCCATGTCGGTCAAGGTGGACACCTGGGCAACAACCAACCAAAAGAAATCCGGGCGTTGCTGGTTGTTCTCCGGCCTGAATGCTTTCAAACCGGCGGTCAATGAGGCGACCGGGCTGAAGTCCTTCGAGTTCTCCCAGAACTACCAGCACTTCTGGGACAAACTGGAGAAGGCCAACTACTTCCTAACCTCCATGATCGAGCTCGCGGATCGCGATATTGACGACCGTACCGTTCACTACCTGCTGTCGGATCCAATTGGCGACGGAGGCCAGTGGAACATGTTCGTTGCATTGGTGAAGAAGTACGGGGTCGTGCCAAAGTATGCGATGCCGGAGACCGAGTCATCGTCGAATACGCACAACATGAACCGAACGTTGGAGATGTTGCTACGGCGCGGTGCGCGTGACGTGCGGAAAGCCGTGGCCGACGGCAATGATGCACATGCTGTAAAGACCTCAGTTATGCAACAGGTGTACCGGGTGCTTGCCATTCACTTGGGGACGCCGCCGACGTCGTTCATCTGGCAGTGGGAGGATAAGGACGGCAAGTTCCATCGCCACGGTGAAGTGACACCACAGGAGTTTGCACAGTTGTATGTGCCGGACTTGGATGAATACGTCTGTTTAGTCAATGATCCTCGTGAGACCTCTCCGATGAACCGCCTCTTCACGGTTGATCGCCTCGGCAACGTGGTGGGGGCGAGGCCAGTGACATACCTGAACGTGCCAGTCGAGGTTATCCGCTCTGCGACAGTTGCAACCTTGCAGGATGGTCAGCCGGTGTGGATGGGATGTGATACCTCGAAGCAGTGTGACCGCGAGCGTGGCATCTGGGATGGCAACCTGTACGACTACGAGGGTACCTATGGCATCGACCTGGAGATGACGAAAGCGGAAGAGTTGGAATTCGGCGAGGCCATGATGACCCATGCCATGGTGTTCACCGGCGTTGACCTGGTGAATGGCGAACCGCGACGGTGGCGAGTGGAGAACTCGTGGGGCAAGGATATTGCAGATAAGGGGTTTTTCACCATGAATGACTCCTGGTTTGACCAACACGTATTCGAGGTTGCGGTGCATCGCTCCCGGCTTTCCGCTGAGTTACTGGCGGTTCTAGACGAGGAGCCGATCATGCTGCCCGCGTGGGATCCGATGGGGTCGCTTGCCTGAGTGCGTGCGCATACCGGACATGGTCTTGCTCTGGGAGTGGAGTGCGATGCACGCAGCCTGCGCGTGGCAGCATGGCGCGGTTGATGGTTCGCGGCAGCGTGGGCCGGGCAAGTGCCGCTCGGGATCGGGCGGGCACTAAGCGTGGCCGGGCGTTTTGCGCCGTCGCCCACCGGCGACTTTCATCTGGGTAACCTGCGTACCGCTCTTCTGGCATGGGCGTGTGCTCGGAGTTCCGGGCGGCAGTTCCTTCTGCGGATGGAGGATCTCGACGAACGTTCTCGCCCGGAATTCGCCGCCCGGCAGCTCGCCGATCTGGAGGATCTGGGTATTGGCTGGGACGGTCCGGTGATCTACCAGTCGCAACGCCAAGCGGAATATACGGCCGCCTATCGCGACTTGGACGATGCAGGCCTACTGTACGAGTGTTATTGCACCCGTAAGGAGCTAGCGCAGGTTGCCTCCGCTCCGCACCGCCCGCCGGGATCCTATCCGGGAACCTGTCGCAATCTGACGGACGCAGAGCGCGAGGTGGGCCGCGCAAAGCTATCCGGAATGCAACGCGGCCCGGCTATGCGACTGCGCTGTGATGTGAGTGCCCTGACTGTGCATGACGCCGTCGTCGGCGACTATACGGGAGCAGTTGACGATCTCGTGATCCGTCGGGGCGACGGTGTGTATAGTTACAACTTTGTTTCGGTGCTCGACGACGGTGCCGATGGGATCACGCAGATTGTTCGCGGCGATGATCTATTGGCATCGACACCGCGGCAAGTGTATCTGCAACGACTTCTTGATTTGCCGACACCCGAATATGTGCACGTGCCGATGGTATACAACGCTGACGGTGTACGGTTGGCGAAACGTGACGGAGCGGTGACTCTGAGGCAGTTAGCGGGCTTCGGATGGGCTCCGGCAGACGTCATACAACTGTTGGCTCAGTCGTTGGGGATGCTCGGTGTGCGCAGCGCAGAGGAGTTCTGTGAGAATTTGGTACCGGATGAGAAGGCCGTACCGGGAGGGTTGCGGGTCGAACCCTGGTTGCTGGATCCGGTAGTGTTGGAGGAGGGGCCGCAGAGTAACCTCATACAGAGCAGTGGAAGAACGCGTTAAGTGCGTTGGAGTGTCTTCTATGTGAGGTGTCGGCATCATGTCGCCTGACGCGTCAAATTAGGAGATTGCCGGTAAAGCACAAGCGGGTACTTTACCTGTGGTAAAACGGTGTTACTGCAGGTAGGGCGGTCATGCAGGTGAGGTTCGCTTGGAGCCGCTGGCACGTGCGGTGCCGCCGTTCAGTGAAGGGAGCGTAACCAGTGAGAGCAGAACCGGGAACAGGGCAGCACGACGACGAGACCACTGGTGAGACTTCCGCACGTCAGCATTCGGGCGGCTATGACTTCGGTGGATATGTGCCCGGGGCGGACTATTTCCCGCCACGCAAGCGGCGAATCATGCCGGTCCTCGCTGGTATTGTGCTGGTCGCGGTTGTGGTTGCCGTGATTATTGCGGTGCGATGAACGCGACCACTCTAGCGCAGCGAACGCGACCGCTGCGCTGCGACGAGAGAGGGTGCCGACTGTCTCCAATCGGCACCCTCCGGCCAAGGGATGACCTTGGCGATACAGACAGGCGGGGCTAGTTGCCCTCGTTGCCAATCTTTTCGTCGATGGCGTTGCGAACCTTCTTGACGGTGTCAGCTTTATCCTTACCGAGCTTGCTCGAAGCAAGGGCTTCGGCCTTATCAAGAATTTGGTCGCTCTTTTCCTCCACCTGCTCGCTCTTCAGAACACCCTTGGCCTTGTCTAATATGTCCATAAACGACCTCCTTCTCTCGGCCTACCGCCAGTCGGTTGACTAGCTTGACATTAAAGATAGCCGAATTCGGCGGTAATGGGAACGTGGGGCGGTGGGTGTCGGCGGAGGTATTGAGATCGTCGCGGTTGTGAGTGTTGGGCGGCGTGTGTACGGCCGCTGGTCCGTCGTGTGGGCTGTGCTGCACGAGGAGAGGAGTGGAAGATGAGAGGAGTGGGAGGGGACTCGAAGCGGCGCCGAAAGAAGAGCAAACGCTGTATCTTTGGGGGTGGAGGTCTCCATGTAGGCAGGAGAACAAAGCAAGGCAGGCAGCAGAACAGGCCAGCATTCGGCGCTCGTCGGTAAAGCAAGTCGGCAGAAGGGCAAACGCTGCTAGAAATGGCGTGATTGATCGGCAATCTCGGCGAACGTCGCGTGAGTGAGTGTCGCCAAATCGGTGGGCGCAAGGCGCACTGAGAGGGAGCGTTTCCCGCCGGAGACATACATGTGGGGGAGCTCCCGTGCAGAAACGTCAATGTATACCGGCGATGAGGTCTTTTGACCAAGAGGCGAGATGCCACCGGTGACGTATCCGGTGAGACGTTCAGCCTTTGCTGATTCCAGCATGGCCGCGTGCTTTCCGGAGGCTGCCTTGGCAAGTGACTTGAGGTTGAGGGTTGCATTTGCGGGGACGACGGCGCAAACCGGATTGCCATCGACCTGTGCCATGAGAGTTTTGAAGATGCACGCCGGGTCTTCACCGAGGACTTGAGCGGTGTCCAAGGCATAGCCTGCTTTCTGGTGCAGGGAATGCTGGACAGTGATCGTCTCATGCGGAGTGCCGGTGACCCTGAGCAGTTCCAGCGCTGCGGTTCCTGTTGCCATGCTCCCGTTTTGCGATCCACGACGTTTCTTTGCCATGGCCCCAGGATAGTGGCCCTGGTTTTGGTTTTGGGTGAGTTGTTTTCGGCCTTGTGTGGTTGTTTAGTCGTCGGTGTAGTTGGTGATGTCTGGGATGGGGGTGTAGGTTCCGCCTGCTCGGACGCCTTGTTCCATTCGGGTGAGGCATTCGTCGAGGTAGGCTTGGAGTGCTTCGGGGGTGAGGTTGAGGGTGGTGGCGGTGTCCTCGTCGATGGCGTTGAGTGCGTTGACGGCGATGTGGAGAGCGTCGAGTGCGTTGGTCAGGTCACGTTCGGTGTCGCGGATGGCCGTGGCGGTCTCGCCGTTAGTCTCGCCGTAATTTGGCGGGTAGAAGGCGATGACCTCGTTCTCGGTCCAATCCTCAGCTTGTGATTTCTCGTAAGACGAGCGTAGGTCGTTGAATTCGTGGACGACGCCGTCGAGCCAGCTCATGGTGTCGGTGAGTTTTTCGGGGTCGAGTTCGAGGTCTGCCATTACTGGTCTCGTTTCTTGCTGGTTGTGGTGATTCGCGATGTCTGGATATGTGGGCAAGTCGGTGGCCGATAGTCTCTGGAGTGCCGGGCCTCGGGGGAGTGCCCAGCGGTGGTGCCGAGCGTACGGCTGAGCAGTGGTCCCGCGGAAGGAACGTGGACTACGGGATACCTCTCAACCCGCCGATAAGCGCTAACGCAGGCCACCGGTATGTGCCTATGCCACTGGTAGGCGTCTATGCGCGTCACTGACTGGTGCCAATGCGTCAACTCGCACCACGACCGCAAGCGGACGTGGTCTTGTGTGGTTGTGGGGTGGTGTGTGGCCCCGGGGGTGGGGCCACACGGGGTGTTTAGCGGAAGCGGTTGGCTGCGCTTTGGTCGGTTTGGAGGTAGTTTTGGCCGGATGTGGCCACGCGTTGTGAGGCGGCGCGGAGGAGTTCGTTGAGTTCTTGGGCGAGTTTGTCCCATTGGGCTTGGGCTTCGGAGTAGGCGGCTTGGGCATGGCCGTCCCAGCGTTCCCGGATACCGTTGAGTTTGGACTCGAGGTTGTTCAAGATATCATCGATACGCGAGTACGAGCTGGACATGCCCGAAGAGCCGGACTGTAGTCCCTCAAAATTGACTTGAATCATGGGTTCGTTGTTCTTTCCTTACTCTCCCACCACCGGTAGTGGTGGGCCCACTGGTAACCCTGATCAGTTCGCTGTCATCTGCCACGGGCCCAAGACCCGATGGTCTGACTTGATCGGCCTGCCAACCACGACCACTTCCGTCGTCCAGGGTGCTGGACTATACAAGTGATAGTCCATGCCCGGCATGCCGCGAGGCTAAGCGGACGGTATGGGTTACGAGTGAGTATCTGTCATATTGGTGTGTGTTTGCCTGTCCGGCTGTCCTGGTGCAGGTGAGCTGTGTGTGATGTGCAGGCTACCTGTGCGAAGACACCGACCGGGCCACTGCGGGGTTAGCCGCCCAGGAGGCCTTGCATTTCTCCCCAGGAGGAGGACACGTCGGCTTCGGTGTCTTCAACTTGGGCGGCGGTGCCGGTCAGGTTGGCGGAGAACTCGTCGAGCACGGCGTAGAGTTTGCTCACTCGCGTGTTCCAGTTTTGTTGGAAGTTCATGAACGCGGCAGCACCCGAGCCTTTCCAGGCGCTGGCCCAGCCAGCGATTTCGTTTTCTAGGCGGGAGATTTCACCGGTGAGTTCTTCTTTAGCTGAGGCCACGAGTTGGGCGCCTTCCCGGATCGCACCATCATCGCGTAGCTGGTTAGTGTTGATAGACAACGGCCACACACTCCTTCACATAGTTGTCGCATTCGTGTTTGTTCTTTTGTGTAGTGTGACCACCGGTGTGCTCACACTAAGTGAGGCGAGCGCAATGGTGTCACGTGCTCCTCACCCTAACCAGCCCCCGCCCGGCCCGCTAGCCAACCCAATGGGTATCAATACCCATTGACAACACACACCACCCCATGCTAGCCACCCCACACAACACGACGTGTGGGGTGGTGGGCAGGATACCATCGGGCTACTAGCACCACGCCCTGAATCGTTGTGAACACGCCAAAAACCCGACACGCCCGTCCCGTTCCTGGACGCGGAGCATCATCGCGTACATGCCACGCCCAGCCGACCGGCATGACAGCCGACGAGTTACCCACACCACACCCAAACCTTCCACAATATGAGACGATCTATGAGACGGCATGTCAACCACCACACAAGACAACCACCCAGACAACACCGCGAGACACCCAACCCGGCGAGTCACGCGATGAACGATCATGACCGTACCCGTCTCATCCCCGCCCACCCGCAACCGACCTGTCTAGGGCAGACCAGAGCGCATCACCCCACTCGCGCATGCAGACAGACCAACGGCTCGCCTACCACCACCAGTGACCCACCGGCCCACCCACCCACCGAAACAAACACCGCTGCGGTGCAACGGCCCGCCTCCTGCCTGTACTCGCTCGCCAACGCATCGAAACAGACACCACCCACAACACGCCAACCCCTCAACCACCAACACCAACGAACGGCATGGTGGTCACGGGGTCGGTGTGGTCACGGGGTTTCCGCTCTACTCGAGTGCCGTAGTCGTGGGTTGTTGTGTGTTTGTGGTTGTGGCAGGTGGGGATGCTCGTGGCTGGTTGGGGTTATGGGGTGGTGGTTGGTGTTGAGGTCGTCTCTGTTGGTGCGGGGTAGGGGACGCTGGTCCAGGGTGTCTTGTTGTTCGGGTCGCGCATGTCTTGCATTTCGATGGTGGTCAGTTCGAAGTCGCCGCGGACTTGGTAGAACAGCCAGCCTTCCCCAGACTCGCCGGGCTCCAACAGTGGAAGATTGAGAAGGTAATCGTCGCCTCTGTAGCGAGTACTGACATCGAAGTAGTACGGTTCGTGTAGTTTGTGTCCGTTGGTGTAGCCGTCGAGGCGTTCTCCAAGATCTCCGTAGGCGTCGGCCCGTTTGTTGCCGGTGTTGGTGACGCGGAGTTTGATGCCCAGGAACCGGTGACCCTCGATCGTGATCTCTACGGGTGGGTCGTAAGTGGTCAAATACTCGGTGACATCAGGCTTGTACTCTAAGACTTCCACGCTCCACTCCCCGATTTGCGTCGCCCCGGAGGTGGGCGAGACCGTGGTGGGCTCCGGGGTGGTCGGCGTGGGAGCGGGGCCGGTTGTACTGCTAGTGGCTGGTGGTGTCGGCGCAGTGTGGCTGCGTCCAGCGATCGTGATCCCGGTGACCACCACCGCGATCACGATGAGGGCGCCGACGAGTGCCCACGCCCATCCAGGCAGACTCCGCCTGGCGGCATGTGAAGTCGCTGTGTTCGGTAGGCCGTTCGTACCCGGCGTGACGGTTGTGTGCAACTGGTGGTCCGTACCGTTGGGTTGTGGCCCGGCCGCTGGTGGTGTGGTCATGGGGTCTCCGCTCTGATCGGTGTTGTCGGTCGTTATCGTTCTTCGGTTGTGACTGGTTGGGTGCTGCAGGGTGTGAGAAGCTAGCGTCCCTTTTCAGTAGTAGCGTGCACGTCTGATCGTGGTGTGGCTGCGGGGTCACGGGAGGTCGAGCTGGGGTTATGGGGTGGTGGTTGGTGTTGACGTCGTCTCTGTTGGGGCGGGGAAGGGGACACTGGTCCAGGGTGTCTCGTTGTTCGGGTCGCGCATGTCTTGCATTTCGATGGTGGTCAGGTCGAAGTCGCCACGGACTTGGTAGAACAGCCAGCCTTCCCCGGACTCGCCTGGTTCTAGGTAGCGGACATCTGAAAGGTAGTCGTCGCCTTCGTAGCGAGTACCAACATCGAAGTAGTACGGTTCGAAGGCTGGTCTCCCGCTCTCGATGCCGTCGAGGCGTTCTCCGAGATCTCCGTAGGCGTGGGCTCGTTCGTTGCCGGTGTTGGTGACGCGGAGTTTGATGCCCAGGAACCGGTGGCCCTCGATCGTGATCTTTACGGATGGGTCGTAGGTGGTCAAATACTCGGTGACATCGGGTTTGTATTCGAGGACTTCCACGCTCCAGTCCCCGATCTGGGTCACCCCAGACGTCGGCGAGGGCGTCGGTTCCGGCGTGGCCGTGCTTGGCGTAGGTACTGGGCTTGTCGTGTGGTCACTGA
>NZ_RQSN01000011.1:0-71173 GCF_003957265.1 Actinobaculum sp. 352
ATGGGACTGTAGTGGAGTCGGATAAGAGCTTCCCGATTGGAACCACGTGTGAGGTGTCCGAAGATTCTGCGTCTGCGCAAATTGATGAGTACTCGGTGCGAGTTCCTGACCCGCAGACTGTGACGATCTCGGATAGATCAAAGCCTGTTGAGGTTTCTTTCACCAATGACTACAAGCGTTTGGTTGGTGGATTCTCCATCAGTAAGAAGGTCGATGGTGATGGAGCGAGTTTGGCTCCGGTGAACTTTGCCTTTGATTACGCTTGTGTGGACGCGGCAGGTGAGGAGACAGTCTCTGGTACGCTGCAGGTCACGCCAGGTCAGATTGAGGGCGTGGAAGATGTTCCAACTGGTACGTGTGAGATTAGTGAGCGCGATGCGACGGTTAACGGCGCGCAGTTGATGACGTCGTGGACGGTTGATGGTGCGGCGGTGGAAGGTTCTAAGGCCACCATTAGCGTGACTGATGGTTCCGCGATTGCCGTTGAAGCGACGAATACCTATACGCGTGATCGTGGTTCGTTCTCTGTGGCGAAGAAGGTGACTGGTGACTACACGTCTGGCACCGGGGAGTCGTTCAAGGTGAATTACGTTTGTGATGATCCGGATCAGACTTCTGGCGTGCTCGATGTTCCTGCTGATGGTACGCCTGTGCGGGTAGACAACCTGCCAACTGGTACTAGCTGTGTCATTACTGAGGATGGAGACTCCGCACGACGTGACGGCTATGCAGTAGCAACCACGCATACTGCGGCTAAGGTCATGATCACAAAGGATCAGACGCAGGAGAATACGATCACGAATGACTACCGGCGTCTGGTTGGTGGGTTCACTGTTGCTAAGACGGTCGATGGTGATGGTGCTCAGTTTGCGCCGCAGTCTTTCGGTTTCGATTACACGTGTGTAGATGGTGCGGGTAACGAGACGATGTCCGGTACGTTGACGGTGCGGGCGGGGAAGTCTGAGCAGGTCACGGATGTGCCTGTGGGTTCGTGTACGGTCACGGAGAAGGATGCGTTTGTTGCCAATGCGCAGGTGGCTACCAGACTGAGTGTTGATGGCAATGTTGTGGAAGGTAAGTCTGCGACTATCGAAATTGGTGATGGATCGGCCATTGCTGTTGAGGCGACTAATACTTACACGTTGGATCGTGGTTCGTTCTCTGTGGTGAAGAAGGTCTCTGGTGCCGATGTGGCTAAGGGTAAGAGCTTCACGTTTGCTTACGAGTGTTCGGATGGGTCGATTGGTTCACTGACGGTTCCTGGTGACGGGACGGTGGTGAAGGCTGACAAGACGTTCCCGGTGGGCACGGCATGTGAAGTTGTTGAGGATGTTAATTCAGCTCAGTTGAGTGGCTACACGGTGAAGGTTCCCGCTGCGCAGAAGGTGGGTATCGAGGAGAAGGATAAGGTGGTGGAGTTGAGCTTCACGAATACTTACACGGAGAACACTCCGCCTCCGCCGTCGAAGACGCCGACTCCTAAGAAGTCGCTGCCGCGTACCGGTGCAGATTTGCGTGTGCCTGGCTTGCTCGCGTTGCTTGCGGTGTCCGTGGGCGGAGGAGCGCTCTGGCTCCGACGGCGAAAAGCGTAAGGCAAATGACCCTGAGGTGAGTAGACGATTGGACGATCAGGAGGTCGGCTAGGTCCACGCTCACCGAAAGAATACGGAAATCCCAGAGGGTGGCGGCACGGCTGTGTCGCCACCCTCCCGTGTTTGTGACCACAAGTCTTACGAGGCCTTTTATACGTTAAGGGCTCTGTGCTATCGTCATTTCTACCGAAGAATCATCGAGGCCAGTTCCGTCCATTCTTTACGGGGGTATGAGGGGCGAACTGGTAGACACACACATTCCTCAGGAGGACGGATGGCTGGGCACTCGCGGGTGGCTGCCGCAAATGGCCGATATCGGCGAATCATTGTTGCTTTTGCTGCTGTAGTGGCAGTACTTCTTTCCCAAGTCGGGCTAACTCTATCGGCTCGTGCGGCGAACAACCCGAATATCGTAATCAGCGACCTCAGCCTTGTTCGGACGAATGAGGCGGGAGTGGAACGTCCAGGCGACAAGCTTCAGGTCGATGATTACGCCAAGCTTGACTTCACCTGGGATGCTTCTAATGCCAATGTCACTGGTGGTGACTCTTTCACGATTGATTTAGGTAGCTACTTCCGGAACCTGGAGTATCCAAAGACCACCGCAATGACGGTGTTGCACAACGGTGAACAGGTTGAAATCGGTAGCTGCTCCCTCACACAAACCACGATTGTCTGCGCTTTCAATAGCAAGGTTGACGAGCTCAAGGCGGCTGGATTCTCCGGCTTCCGTGGAACCGGCTCTGCGGCGCTGCGCGTCCTGAAGTCGACGACATCGGAAACTGCGGACATCACAACTAATGGTGTGACTTCGGTCGATCTGCCCAGTACTGGCGGCATCAGCGAGAAGATCGGTGAACCGTACGCGCCGTACGAATTCTCCAAGTGGGCTGGTGGCGCCTGGGGTCGCCGTGGCATGACGTGGGGAATTAACTTCGGCACCAAGTATGTCAGTCAGAAGGCTGGCATCACGTTGGATGGCACGCGTCAGACCATCGTCATCACCGACACGCTCGGCGAAGGCATGAGCTTCGGCAGTCCGCCGAGTCTCCGGGATTGGCGTTTGGCGTACCGTGCCTCCGAGGGCGATACCGTCATGCAGAACATCGGCTTGGCAACCGCCGATGGTGCTGACGTGACTCTTGACTATGGCGATTTTGATATCGATGTGGAGATAGAGGGCAACACTGCTACCATCACGCTGACCGGTCCATTCCGCCCTAACTCCAACTACATGGTGACCTACCCTGCCGTCTTTAACGGCGGCAGCTATAACTACGGCGTGATCTATGGAAACAGTGCCACTCTCAAGGGCGCCGAGCAGACCAGGGAAGCGGAGCGCTGGTTCACGGACTCATTTGCGATTACGGTGGACATGCAGGTCGGATGGGGTGGCTTCGACGTCACAAAATTGGTCACTGGTCCCGGTTCCAGCACGGTGCCAGAAGGCACAACTTTTACTGTCAGGGTGGTGTATCAACTTCCTGCGCAAGCCGTGGTGTATCGTTCACGCGGGTGGGAGCCGCCGGGTACACTCAATGAGGACACGGTCACTGGTAGTGTTGACATGACGGTGACTGTGGGGCAGAAGACTCCGTATAATGGCGTATTCCCACGGGGCACACTCATTTGGCTGTACGAGGATCCGTCCACAAGTTCCTTCAACGATTTGGGTTGGGGTGAGCCGCAGTTCCTTGTCAATGGATACGTCAGGAATCGCATGAGTATTGGCGATAGGACGTCAATACCGGTCACTCTGACTAATACGACGGCGCCCCGTGGCACCTTCTCGGTGGCTAAAAACGTCGCTGGAGCGGACGCTGGTGGCAAGCAGTTCTCGTTCGCCTATGAATGCTCCGACAACCAGTCCGGGACCCTATCGGTTCTAGGCGACGGCAAAGCGGTAACTGCGGATAAGGTGTTCGCCCTGGGCACAACATGCACCATCTCTGAGAATACGGTGTCGGCGCAACTGGACGGCTATACACTTGCGGAACCGGAGCCGCAGATGGTAACTATTTCGGACGCGACTACTCCAGTCACTGCGACGTTCGCAAACAGTTACACACGCGATCAGGGCTCGTTCTCGGTCCAGAAGGTTGTTAGCGGCGATTATGCCCCGTCGGCATCAGAGACGTACGACGTTTCCTACAATTGCGACGATGAGGACGAAACTGCAGGGTGGCTAGCCCTTCCTGCTGACGGGACTCCGTTGACAGTTGCAAATCTTCCTGCGGGGACGACTTGCACGATTGAGGAAGAAGCCAATTCGGCACAGCGTAACGGTTACGCCGTGGCGACCTCGTACTCGGCGACGAATGTGGTTATTGCGAAGGACGAGACAAAGTCCCTCACGGTCACCAACAATTACACTCGCCTGGTCGGTGGGTTCACGGTTGCTAAAACGGTGGATGGTGATGGCGCCGACCTGGCACCAGCTTCCTTCGATTTCGAGTATTCCTGCACTAACGATGCTGGGGAGCCCACGGTTTCGGGCACGTTGACGGTGGGAAGGGGTTCCTCTCAGGCTGTAGAGAACGTTCCGGTAGGGACGTGCCTGGTCTCTGAGAAGGACGCTCAAGTGGCTAACACACAACTGGCGACCACACTGACGGTGAACGGGCAAGTTATCGATGCTACTTCTACTGCAGTTGATGTGACCGATGGCGCCGCGATCGCCATCGAGGCTACAAACACCTACACACTTGACCGTGGGACCTTCGCCGTCGCGAAGAATGTTTCCGGCACAAATGCAGCTACGAGCAAACAGTTCTTCTTCGCATACGAGTGCACGGATGGACAGTCCGGTTCCGTGACCGTCCCCGGAGATGGCACAGTGGTGACTGCGGACAAGACCTTCCCGATTGGCACCTCGTGCACGGTGACTGAGGATGCGGCCTCTGCGCAGATCGATGAGTACGCGCTGCAGGTTCCTGCTCCACAGACGGTGCCCATCTCCGATAAGACGACGCCGGTGACGGTCTCGTTCGCCAATGACTATCAGCGTCTCGTCGGTGGATTCACCGTGAGTAAGACGGTAAATGGTGATGGAGCTGCGCTCGCGCCGACATCCTTTACCTTCGATTACGCATGTGTCGACGCCGGAGGTCAAGAGACCGCTTCCGGCATCCTGGAGGTCGACGCCGGATCCACGACGAGCCTCTCCGATATTCCGACCGGTTCCTGCACTATCACAGAGCGGCCAGCAGAAGTTGAGAATGCGCAGTTGACGACATCGATTGCGGTGGACGGCCAGGAGGTAGCGGGTTCGTCCACCACGATTCAGGTGACTGATAACTCGAACGTTGCTGTGGCCGCGACGAATACGTACACGTTGGATCGGGGTTCGTTCACGGTGGCGAAGGCGGTGACTGGTGATTACACGCCTGGCGAGGGTGAGTCCTTCACGGTGAACTATCGGTGTAACGATGCTGATGCAACCTCAGGCTCTTTGAGCGTTCCTGCTGATGGTACGGCGGTGACGGTAGACAACTTGCCCGCCGGGACCAACTGCGTGATAGGTGAGGAATCTGATTCAGCGGAGCGTGATGGGTACGCTGTCGCAGTCGATTACTCAGCGACAAATGTGGACATTGAGAGCGAGACCACCCAGGCGGTTACGGTGACCAACCGCTACACGCGTCTGGTGGGTGGTTTCACTATCGCGAAGACGGTGGATGGTGACGGTGCTGACTTGGCTCCGGCTTCCTTCGACTTCGATTACACCTGCGTTGACGGCGCCGGTACGGAAACCGTATCCGGCACGCTGACTGTGGCGGCGGGCCAGTCGGAACGCGTTGCCGACATTCCAGTCGGCACCTGTACGGTTAGGGAGAAGGATGCCTCTGCGGACCGGACACAACTGAAGACAACACTGCTCGTTGATGCACAGGTGGTCGAGGGCAGCGAGACGACGGTCAAAATCGGTGATGGTTCTGCGATTGCTATTTCCGCGACGAATACGTACACCTTGGATCGTGGTTCTTTCACGGTGGCGAAGGCGGTGACGGGGGATTACACGCCTGGTGCGGGTGAGTCCTTCACCGTGGGTTACACCTGTGATGATCCAGATGCGTCTGCGGGTGCGTTGACTGTTCCGGCAGATGGTTCGGCGGTCGCGGTGGATAACCTGCCCGCTGGTACCAGCTGCACGATCACGGAGGATGCGGATTCCGCGCAGCGTGATGGCTACGCCTTGGCGACGTCCTATTCCGCGACGAATGTGACCATCGCGAAGGACACGGCACAGGCGGTAACGGTGACTAATGAGTACACCCGTTTGGTCGGTGGGTTCACTGTCGCGAAGACGGTGGATGGTGACGGGGCGTCGCTTGCTCCGCAGTCGTTCGATTTCGACTATGCCTGTGTTGATGGTGCTGGTGCGGAAACGGTTTCCGGCACGCTGAGCGTGGCCGCTGGTTCTGCCGAGAGTGTGACCGATGTTCCGACTGGTTCTTGCACGGTCACGGAGAAGGATGCCGACGTTGACAAGGCGCAGTTGGCAACCACATTGACGGTTGACGGCCAGGCGGTGGATGGCAATACTGCCACCATTGAAATCGGCGACGGCTCCGCCATCGCTATTGCGGCGACCAACACCTACACGCTGGACCGAGGAACCTTCGCGGTGACCAAAAAGGTTACGGGTGCCGACAAGGCGAAGAATAAGGACTTCACCTTTGTGTACGAATGCTCCAACGGTCAGTCTGGTTCACTACAGGTTCCCGGCAACGGGACGACGGTTCAGTCTGACAAGTCATTCCCGCTAGGGACGAGTTGCAAGGTAGCGGAGGACGCCGCTACTGCTCGACTCGATGGATACAAGCTGACGGCTCCCGATGCACAGAATGTGAGCATCGAGGAAAAGGACCAGGTTGTGGAACTCGAGTTCACCAACACCTATGTGGCGAAGAAACCGAAGAGCAAGCTGCCGTTCACGGGTGTCGAGGTTCTCGGTACTCTCACGTTGGCCGTCCTTGCCATCGCGGGTGGCAGTGCAGCCGTGTGGCTGTACCGGCGGCGTAAGGAATCCTGATGCGGGAGTTGGTAGCGTTGCCTAGCGACGTGTTCTCTTACACGGGAGCTGAGTGGTAAGCGATACCTAGGTCGAGGGGCGGCTGCACCAAAACGGTGGAGCCGCCCCTTTCGCAGTTCACTTTCTGACGGAGGCGTTACGTGACTCGACGTCGGGTGGCACCAGCGAACTCAGGTCATGGGAGTCTCTGCCTCGGACGGTGTGATACGGGAGGGTAGCGAGCACCGATGCGAAGCAGCTGAATATGACGCAATTGATTCCGCGGGACGGCGCGCCTCGACACGGCCCGAGTGTGACCGGAGAGGAAGGGAGGTGAGCTTGTGCGCCACTTCGTCCTAGCAACGATTGGCGGAGCATTTTAACTCCGACCTCTAGCAATGCACAATGGGGAAAGATACCCATTTGTGCGAATTAGCGGCTTTCCTGTTCGAAAGTTGGCCAGACTCAGCCCTGTGACCTGCGAAAACACTCGGGTGCGAGAATCGTCACTTGGAGAAGTGCTGTTTGCCAGTTCACTACGAAGGCGTTACTGTCGATAGCGCCTATAACAGACAAGTGGCCCGTTCTCCGATTATGTAAACACGCACCCACGCGGCGTGCGCAGCAGGTCCTCCTGGCTTTTGCCTAGGGGTCTCTGGAGCTCAGGCCGAAAGGAGCAGTTTTGTGACCACAGCACGAAAGTCCTCCGGTTCCGGCCGGACGTATGGGTCGCGCAACCGGAGATGGCTAGGGCGTTCTGGCGCTCTTCTCACCGCCATGGTGACAGCGTTGGTGGGTCTTCTCCTGATTGGCCCGGCGGCGCAGGCAAAGGAGATTGACGTGATCACGGGTGTGACCGTCAAGAATATTCCTCATCCCAGTGGCCCATCGCGCCAGTGGGATGAAACGCGGGTTGAATTCACGATCGACACCACAGGTTCGGGTGCACGGGCCGGAGACACCTTCACTTTGAAGCTCCCCGACTTGCTCACCACGCGTGCCACCTCCTTCACGATGCACGCGAGCGATGGTACGACGCCGGTTGCCGAGTGCACGGCACCAAACGGCGTCGGTCAGACATTGACCTGCACGCTGACTGACTATGTGACGACTCACCCGAATATGACTGGCGAGGGTTGGCTCTGGTCGCAGCTCAATAGCACATCGACGGCCCGGACCTTCGATTTCGTCAAGGCCGGTGGGACTATCACCGTGGAGATCCCGGGTACTGATGGTGTTATAGGTCCGGAAGACCGTACTGTCCCAACTGAAGCTCTAAAGGGCGGTTGGGTCCGAGCCGAGGACCCGGCACTGTTCTATTGGTACATTCGCATCCCTGCGAGCGCTTACCAGGGGACGAACACGATCACCATCAACGACACCTTTGGGACGAACGGGCTGAAGTATCACCTTGCGGACGGAGCCAATTACCGGCCGTACCTGCAGGTGTGGTCCACGCAGGAGGACTACTCGAAGCAGGTTAGTGCGGTCCGAGTCAATCCTGGAGAATCGATCGGCTCTGGCACCTTCAACTTCAACCCAACGGGCAACGGCTTTACCGCCACCATTCCAAATGACAACCCGAATGCGATCTACGAAGTGCGCTACTTCGTGTATCTGGACAATCCGGCAAGTGCGAAGATAGGTGATAAGTTGACGAATACGGCCACCGTCAGCGGTGCGACTGTTGATCGCACACTCACCATTAGCACGTCGGGCGACGGTTTCCTGGACGGCCCCGGCCTCGGCGGCATCTCGGTGAAGAAAGAGGCCTTGACTGGCAGTGGTGCGGAGTATGTCGCAACTGACGCTTCGTTCACCGTGAAGGCCACATATGTGGTTAACGGCTCCAAGGAGACCAAGGAGTTGCACCTCGCGGCCGGTGGAGAAGCGCAGGAACTGCATGGTCTGCCCGTCGGTACCGAGGTGACACTATCCGAGATTGTGCCGGACGATGGCGATCTTGTGTGGGGTAAGCCGGTCTTCAGGTCATCGGCGGACAACGTCTCTATTTCTGAGGATGGCACAACGGCAACCGTCACTGTCGGGGATCAGACGACGACGGCGGTCAGCGTGACAAATCAGGTAACCGCGCCGACGCCTTCGATTGACCTGGTCAAGAAGGATTCCGATGGCAACGATGCGGACACGGCTGAGGAGGCCGTCGACCTGACGGCAAAGAACGGTGCCACAGGCCTCGTGTTCACGATTAAGAATGATGGCACGGAAGCTCTGGTGGGTGTCGAGGTGACGGATTCGATCACGCAGGGCAAGGGCAAGGTGGAGAACATCGTCTGCACCTTCCCCGATGGATCAACCGGGACCACATGGGATGGTCCATTTGAAGTGGATGCCAGCTTCAGCTGCACGGCAGATCTGAGCGGTGTCACGACTGATGAGATCCATGGCGATATTGCGAAGGTGACGGCCAAGGGGCGCACCACCGGCATTCCGGTGGAGGCTAAGAATCCCTATCACGCCTCAGTGACCAAGTCGCCCGCTTCAACAGGTACGCCTTCTGCTACACCGACGCCGAAGAAGACTCTGCCGCGCACCGGCTCAGATGTCACGGGCTTGGCAGCGGTGGCGATCAGCGCCATGCTGCTTGGAGGTAGCGCCGTCGTCGTGGCACGACGTCGCAAGTTAGCTAACTGATATATGAGAGCCTGCCGCTGAGTTCGGCAGGTGTTCGCGGTGGCCGAAGTTGATGTTTCGGCACCAACGAGTGGGGTATCACCATGGCGGTGGTACCCCACTCGCGCTGTCTGGGCGTATACCTACGTCGCCAATGCTGTTCGAGAACGACCGTGCAGGAGAGGCGGTTGCCTGGGCTCGAGGGAACGATGGCGTGCGATTAGGTTCGGCCTTCCCAATTCCGGCATGGGAAGTGGCCGCCGATCTCAGATGATGGCACGGGCGGTCGGATGGAGGCCGATGCCTCCCGGCCGTGACGGATAGTGGCAGCGAAGGTAGGGGGAGTTAAGGTGGCAGAGTTGTGAGCTCAAATGCATTGCTGCGGGTGATAAACGGCTGTTGACAGGTGGACTCACCATCATGAGTTGTATGTGTTTTACTTCACAATTCACCGCCAGTCGGCTCCTAGCGAGTCGTTTACCAGCGGTTTTGGCGCTTGACTGTGGCTGATGTAAGGACCGGCACGTCGGTTGTGAAAATGTTTTCGCAAAGGCTATCACGAGGCAACAACTCTTGTGTTACGCTCTTCTGTATCGACATTCGTGCGAATTGCTTTGAAGATCCGATTCGCTAACGAGGTATTTCCCGGAGGCACATACATGGCGACGTCTCGTCATGCGCATCAAACGATCCCACGAAGGGCAGGGGATATGGTGTACGAATCAAGCAGCCGCTCGCGCTTTGCACACTGTGTGGCAACGCTGTTCGCCGCCCTGATGGCAGTGACGACGCTGAGTAACACAGCCAATGCGGAGCAAAGCGCGCAGAGCAGCGGATCCTTGGACTCAACGGCGCTAACAGCCCTGCCCGGTGGAGCACTCCCGGCAGTTTTCGCAACGGGAGGCGAAGGGCGATTCAAGGAAGCTATTCAATGGTTGCAGTGGGCGGATTACAGCCTGTTTGATGCAAACGGGCGTCCCACGAACGATCCGGTTCAACCACCTGCGGATTCGGGCGCAGTGTGGACCAATCCTGACAATACGACGGTCCTACGCAGTTCCGGCAGTAAGACAAGCAACACTTTTGTCAATTATCGTGACATGGGTGACGCCGGGCAACTCGTCACGACCTGCACGCTTTCGAACTTGCAGCAACTGGATGAAAAAAGCGGTGAACTAGTTGCGACCATTCCCGGAACATGGGCAGGTGACGCACTTGACGATATATACAACATCGGTGGAGCCGGCTATTTCAACGGGGAGATCAGATACCCGACCAACTATGTCAACCCGAACACCATGGTGACCGGTCTTGCTAATGGTTATGCCTATAAGGGTGAACAGGGTCTAGGGCACGACGCGAAAGTCAGCTTCGACCTCTCATGTGAGGCGCGGTTGGATGCTCCCGACGGGATCTCACAGGAGGTGTCACTGGCAGGCTTGGTTTTCGCGGACGCTGAAGCCTCCAGTATGAGTTATGGCGATCCCCTTTCCGGGAAGCCGTATCGGGATGAATGGGTGCAGGCGGCGGTTAATGGCAATGTCACATGGCGTGTTCTCGACACCTATAAGAGTGGTGCCAACGGCGCGGACTGCCCTGTGACGACCGTTGCAGCCATGGATTCTCCGCGCTCATTGCGCTTCGAGACGACCGGTCTTGGTGCCGTAACCGAGGGTCGGGAGTGCGTTTATAACACGTACAACGGTGTTGCCGGTCGATACTCGGTTCCGCTGGGAAACGGCGGACCTGACGCGGTCGTATTTATGGAAGGTGCCACTAGAGCCACCATCACACTGCAGGGTGGCGGCTATAGTGCAGTAGCACTCGGGTTCATCATCGCTGCCGATTTCGGAGATGCGCCAGAGTCCTACGGCAAGGCGTCGGCGCTGTTCCAGCCCACATGGACCGGTGGCGCGGTGAGCAGAAACGGCCAAGATCTCTTTGCGCTGGGTAAGGCGAGTATGGGCGCATCTCAGACTCGGCTCGGTGCCAATATCGACGCTGAGGGGTATCACCAGCACAGCGATGACGCCCTCGGTGATGACGCGAATGGCGATCCAGATGACGAGGACGGAGTCGTACTGCCTGTGCACGGGATTCGCGTGCGGCCAGGGCAGTCGTTCCAGCAGTCCGTATCCTGTACCGGACCGGGCAAGGTTGCGGGATGGATCGACTGGAATCACAACGGGATCTTCGACGACGGCGAGAAGTCGAACGAAGTTATGTGCCGCGCCTCGCGAGTGAATTTGCTGTGGACGGTTCCTAACGACGTCGTGCGCAGCGTTGACGGCGAATCCGGCAGTCAAGGCGATACATACATGCGTGTGCGTATATCGAATGACTCTGCAGCCTTGCGGCCTACCGGTAACACAACGACCGGTGAGGTTGAGGACTACAAAGTTGCAGTGCGGGTGCCCACTCTGCAGTTGATCAAGCAGGTTGACAACACCTACACGGGAAGCGAATCCACGGCGCTGTCTGCAACGGACTGGACTCTGACGGGCAATTCGGGCGCGTGGAGTGTTTCCGGTGCGGGAACCACCGGCGATCCGTCTGTTGTCCAGCCAGGGGTGTATACCCTCAGTGAGAATGCGTCAAGTCCACAGGCTGCTGGTTACGAGGCAGGCGAATGGGCCTGTACCGCGACAGATGGGACGCAGGGAGAGAATTACACCTCGTGGATTCAAGCATCGCGGCCCGGGGTAGCAACTCTCTATCTGCGGAGCCAAGACCGTGTCACATGCACCATTGTGAATGTTGCACGGCCTGGCAGTTTGGTTTGGAAGAAGTACGCGGCCGACGGCGAGACACAACTGGGCGGTTCGGAGTGGACACTGACCGGTCCCGGTGTTCCCAATAGCACAACGGTTACGGACTGTGTGGCCGACTCTGCTGACAGTTGCCCTTCCGGAGATTATGTCGATACCGATCCGGCTGCCGGTGCCTTCAAGATTGCGAACCTGCACTGGGGTACCTACTCGATCAAAGAAACCGAGGCTCCTGCGGGCTACCAGCCGACGTCGGAAACCTTCACGTTCCCAACCATCTCCGGCAGTCAACTTGAGGTGACTCTCGTAGATTCGTCGAGCGATGCCATTGCGAACGGAGGCGTAGTCAACACGCCTCTGACAGGAACCGTGAAGTGGTCGAAAACGGACACGCACGGCAACTTGCTCAGCGGTTCCGAATGGACACTCACTGGTCCGGACGTTCCGGCTAACACGACAGTCGTCGATTGCATTGCCGACACCGCTGAGCAATGCCCGACAGGTCCTTACACCGACCGTGATCCACGCGCCGGAGTCTTCTTCTTAGAAGATTTGGCGTGGAGCTCGGACTCCTATTCTCTTGTGGAGAAGACGGCACCAGCCGGATATCGGTTGGATGCCGCGCCCCATGAGTTCATGATCGCTACCGATGCGCTGGACTACGAATTCAGCGAAGCGTTTACGAACAAACCGGGTAAAGTTCCCGGGTTGCCGCTGACGGGCGGAATGAGTACTGACTCGTTCCTCATTGGAGGCATCGCCCTTTTGCTGGTCGCGTTTGGTGGCGCCGTCCTGCGCCGAAAGAGGGGAGGGGTGGCTTTCGAGGGGTAATCCCGCAGATCCGGTCACGACTACATAGACATCGGGTCAACACACACAACATCCCTTCCATTCATGGCTGGGCACTAATGAAAGGAATCAGAATACGATGAGCGCACACACTCATCTTGTCGGCAAGCGCGGAAGCGCGGTCGTCGGCGCCCTGGCGCTCGGCATGGTCGGCATTGTCGGAGGCACGTCGGCTGTTGCCGATGAGCTGTCGTACGGCAATATCGATCAGAACGCCAAGGGCTCCATCATTGTTCACAAGCACCTCAATGGTGATGGAACGCTGGGTACTCCCGATGGTTCCGGCACCGAGGGCGATAAGCCCGTCGAAGGCGTGACGTTTGCCGCCTACCCGATCACGAGCCTGGACCTTTCCAAGGCATCTGATTGGGAGACCCTCTCCAACCTCACGGTGCCGGATAACGCCTGTGCAAATCCGACATCACCGACGTTGGACAGCCAGACGCTGGACGCCGCTGCAGGTAGCGCAACCACGATCAGTGACGGTTCCGCCACCATTGGCAATTTGAAGGTGGCGGCCTACCTCGTCTGCGAGACGGATGCGCCGGCCAATATCGTGCAAAAGGCGAAGCCGTTCGTTGTCACCATCCCTTACCCAAATACTGCCGATGGCGAAGAGGGTAACTGGCTGTACAACGTGAACGTTTACCCGAAGAATGAGGAAATCTCGATCAGTAAGACTGTCGAGAACCAGTCCGATTACGGCTACGGCCTCGGTTCGGTTGTCTCCTTCCCGGTGACGACCACCATCCCGACTCTGGATGAGACCGCGTACTTCAAGTACTTCCAGATCAAGGATGCGATGGATGAGCGTTTCGGTGAGGTCGAAGTGAGCTCGGTTACCCTGGGTACGACCCCTCTCGCCGAGGGCACTGACTACACGGTCAACGCTAACGGCAACAGCTTGACTGTGGCCTTCACCAAGGAAGGTCTGATCAAACTGAAGAACAACGCCTCCGCCGAGCTCAAGGTCGTCTTCCAGGGCAAGATCACCTCGGTTGGTGACGGTAACATCAAGAACAAGGCGCAGTTGCTCACGGATACCGAGTACTCCACGACTCCTCCGCCGGACGATCCGGACGATCCGGAGGAGCCGGAGAACCCGCCGACAACCCCGGAGGTTGTTACGCACTGGGGCGACGTCAAAGTACTCAAGGTTGACGCTGACAACACCGACAAGGGTCTGGCCGGCGCCACCTTCCAGGTGTACGCCGCCGAAGACCCCTACGCCAGTAACTGCTCGAGTGCCGTGAAGACTGGCAGCCCGCTGTCCGTGAACGGAACCGACACCTTCACTTCGGATTCCAATGGTGTGGTGGAGATCGCAGGTCTGTACGTCTCCGATTCGGAGAATGATCCGAAGGACGCCACGCAGCGTTGCTACGTGCTCGTTGAGACCGCGGCTCCTGCAGGTTTCGTCGTTCCTTCGAATAACGAGACACCGCTGACGGTTAAGATCGGCCAGACCGCTACCGGAAGCTGGGATGCCACGATTGCTAACAGCAAGCAGACCGTTCCGGGACTGCCGCTGACCGGTGCGCAGGGTAAGCTTCTCATGACCCTGGGAGGCATTGTTCTGTTGCTCGTTGCGGGTGGTTCCGTGATGGTGGTTCGTTCGCGTCGTCAGAAGGCGGCTGAACAGTCGGAGTGATTCACCTCGGCTGAGCTCGCGCCGACGGTGAAGGCGCAGTAACACCGGTGTGGCGGGAGGATATATGCCCTCCCGCCACGCGTGTTGTAGGGGTGCCGCGGCGCTGAGGGTCGCGGTGAAGTCTACTGCAGGTGGTGGAACTATTGCTTCGGGGAGAGGGACTTGTAATGAGAATGTGGAAGCCCGGTCGGCATCGCTCGCGGGCCGCCGAAAAGCCGACGGTAGACGAGCTGACGATAGAAGACCCGACAGTAGACGAACCGACGGCGCCAGAGTCGGTGACAGGCGAGTCTGGGGTAGCCGAGACGATAGGGGAGGACTCCGCAGCAGTGGAAGAGGCTGACCAAGAGCTTCTCGGTGCATCGCACGTATCGGCACCGCCGACAGCTGAGGCTGAGGGGTCCCGGGAACACGAGTCCAATTCCGTCGTCGGAACCAGACTTGAGAGCGAGCCCGGATCTGGCCGCAAAGCGATACCAGGCAGCGATGCGGAGCGGGAAACACGGGCCACGGCCAAGCGTGGCCCGTGGAAGTTCTCCTGGCTTTCACTTGTGCCTGCGCTGATTGCATTGCTCGGCATGCTTGTCCTCGCTTATCCGACCGCCGCGAGCTGGATCGCGCAATACAACCAGTCAAAGGTCATCAGCAAGTATTCCGACAGCGTGAATTCCGCCGACCCATCTGCGCAGGAACAATTGCGTCTCGCGTATGAGTACAACGACGCCCTACGTGCCGGTGCGATCCTTGAAGCGAATTCCAATGTTCCAACGGGCAGCGGGTCGAGCGAGAACGAGTCGCTGGACTACAACTCGATGCTCCGTGCCAATTCGACCGGGCTTATGGCGCGTCTGCGGATTTCGGCCATTGATCTTGACCTTCCCGTGTATCACGGCACCTCTGATCAGACGCTTTTGAAGGGCGTGGGACATCTGGAGGGAACCTCGCTACCCGTGGGTGGTGAGAGCACTCGATCAGTACTCACCGGGCACCGCGGCCTGGCACAGGCTACGATGTTCACCAACCTGGACAGGTTGAAGGTGGGCGATACCTTCACCATCGAAATCTTCGATGAAGTCCTGACCTACCGCATCTACGACAAGAAGGTCGTGGAGCCCACGGAGACGGAGGCCCTGCGGGTCGAGGAAGGACGCGATCTCGTCACTCTCGTGACCTGCACGCCTCTGGGCATCAACACGCATCGTATTCTCGTGACGGGAGAGCGGGTCTACCCCACACCGCAGGAGGATCTGGATGCTGCGGGTAAGACCCCTGAAATACCACGGTTTCCGTGGTGGGCGGTGGCATTGCTCGTCGGATTCGTCCTAATTGGCGTGTATATCTGGCGTTCCGGCTATCCCGCCAAGCCCCGCAAGAAGAAGCACGTTGGCGATGCCAGCTCGACGGAACATGCTCAGCAGAAAGGCGAGAAGAACGGGAGGCTACAAGAAGGTGACGCATCGCGCCCGGAGCGCGAGGAGTCGGTTTCCGATAGGGAGGAGTCGGGTCCGGACCGAGACGGTGAACTGGCCGCCCAAGAAGCCGGTCCGCCAGGCCGGGATGGCCAATGATAACGCCCGGTGTGACCATCAACCCGCACACGGTAACTTCACTCGTCTGCGCCTAGGAAGCGTTTAGAATCGAACCCATGAAGTCTCACGCGCCCATGGCACGCAAGGTACCAGTGACCCGTACTTTCCACGGGGACTCATATGTGGATAACTATGAGTGGTTCCGTGACGCTACGAATCCGGAACTCCTCGCGCACTTGGAAGCGGAGAATGCCTGGACGCAGGAACGTACCGCGCATCTGGAAGGTCTGCGCGAGCAGATTACCGCAGAGATTTCATCGCGCACACGGCAGACCGATATCAGCATCGCGCACCGTGAGGGCAACTGGTGGTATTACCAGCGCACCTGGGAGGGGCGCCAGTATCCGGTGCTATACCGCCTACCGGACCGTGATGGCAGCAGGCCGGATGTGAACGCTCTCGGTGGGGAAAAGGACGGTCCCAGCGGTGAACAAGTCGTGTGGGACGGCAATGAACTAGCAGAGGGGTCGGAGTTCTTTGCCCTGTCCGACTTCGCGCCGGCACCCGATGGCAAGCTCGGTGCAATGGGAGTCGACTTCACCGGTGACGAACACTTTGCGTTGCGTATCTTCGATATCGAGACGGGACATATCGTCGACGACGCCGTGTCCGGGCTCGGCTATGGCCTGGCATGGACAACAGACGGAAGCCACGTGGTTTACTCCCGGGTGGATGACGCGTGGCGGACCTGGCAGATTTGGTTGCACGAGGTAGGATCCCCTGCCGAGAAGGATCGGCTTCTTTACCAGGAAGACGATGAGCGTTTCGATGTCATTCACGCCGCGTCGCGTGACGGGCAGTGGATTGTTGTTCAATCGGTGTCTCGCACGACCTCCGAGGTGAGACTGTTCTCCGCCGCACACCCACTGGCGGCACCGCTGGTGGTGTGCCATCGCCGTGATGGCTTGGAGTACTCCGTGGAACCTGCCGGAGATCACCTCATTATTGTGCACAACGCCAACCGCCCGGATTTCGAGGTGGCGACGGCACCGTTGGTGACTTCCACTCCGGATGAGTGGATAGCACGACTGGCCCCACAATCGGGCGAGCGTATCAATGAGGTACAGGCGTTCCGTGATTTCGCCGTGGTGGCGATGCGCTCTGCTGGCCGGACGCAACTGCGAGTACTGCCCAGACAGCCCGAAGAGGCACATCCGCGCACGGCCCAGCGCGGTGGGCGTTTTCTGGAGCCGCACGAGCGAGAAGTCTGGGGTGAACCGGTCATTATCTCCTCCGAAGAGATGGCCACTATCGCTCTGGAGCCAGCGCCCTATTGGGCGAGCACCGATGTGGTGTACACAGTCGAGTCATTACTCACCCCTCCCACCCAGGTCGCCTATACGGTGGCCAACGGGGAGTCGACAGTTCTGAAAACCCTCGATGTGCCGAACTACGACCGCGGCGCTTACACCCAACAAGAGGTGTGGGTTGAGGTGACCGATGGGGCGCGGGTGCCGATGACCCTCGCCTATCGCAGTGACGTCACACCCGATGGAACAAACCCGGGATACATGTACGGTTACGGATCGTACGAGGTGTCGAATGATCCGTACTTCCGCCCCGCCCTGATCTCTCTGTTGCAGCGCGGCGTCGTCGTCGCCTGGACGCATGTACGCGGCGGCGGTGAAATGGGACGTGCTTGGTACGACAATGGCAAGCTTCTGCACAAGCGCAACACCTTCACGGATTTCGTTGATTGTGCTGCCTGGTTGGAGCAGAACGGTTGGGCCGCCCCCGGGCGCCTCGCGGCGGAGGGAGGTTCTGCCGGCGGTCTGCTGATGGGGGCAGTAGCGAATATCGCCCCGGAGCGCTTCCGAGCCATTTTGGCCGGAGTTCCCTTCGTCGATGCTCTGACGACGATTCTGATGCCGGAAATGCCGCTGACGGTGGGTGAGTGGGAAGAATGGGGCAACCCGATTGAATCGGCGGAGGTGTACCAATACATGAAGTCATATTCTCCGGTTGAGAATGTGAAGCACTGCGAATATCCGGCGATTCTCGCGACGACGTCGCTCAACGACATCCGGGTCAGTTACGTGGAGCCCACCAAGTGGGTGCAGGTGCTGCGTGCGACGACGACGAACGATGAGATTGAACGGCCCATTTTGGAGAAGATTGAAATGGTGGCCGGGCATGCCGGTACCAGTGGGCGCTATAACCGCTGGCAGAACCGCGCCTTTGAACTGGCATGGCTCCTCGATCAGATTGGCGCGGCGTAGCTCGGTCAGATCTGTGCTGCGGACGCGGCGGCCCGCCACGAGCCGAAACGCTGCCGGATGGCGGCGCCGGAGGGGAACACTCCGCGGCGTCCGGTTTTCTCCAGCCATTCCTGATAGGTCTTGTAGCTCGGCGAGCTGCCGTGCTTGGCGGACCAGGTGGCGAAGGCACGCAGTGCATTGATGTAATCTCGGTCGCTGAACTTCAGTCCGCCGCGTTTACGGCCGGACTGCGCCCGCAAGCCGACTTGTTCAAGCGCATCATTCCAGTACCCATTGAACCGCTTGATGATGGTTTGCGAGGTGGGGGGCCAGGAGAGGTGTCCGCGTCCGGAGTCGAGGCCGAGTTCGCCAACCAGGGCGGCACGCTGCGTGTCGTACTGCTTAGCGGTAAGAGTCAGAGTGTTGTCCTGTGCGATAGCCTTCTGCGCGGCGGCGATGGCGGCAAGCGCGGTTGGCGCAATATCCAGATGTCCGTCCGCCTCTAACTGTTGTTCCAGTGCAGCTCTGATCTTTGCTGGCACGCCGTTGATCGATTCGGGCGGCAGTTTCCGCACCCGCGCAAAGGCGAGCAGCAATGCGGCACGTAAGGATTCCTCGGAGAATCTCTGCGCCGGTCCGCTCCGGGCGTTCTCGGAGACCGCGTACAACAAGTTGATCGCGGTTTCCGCCGAACGCTGGGCGGCGTCGTTCAGGCCAAGGTGATAATCCTGCCCGGCCTGTGGGCCGCAGAGGTCGGAAATGCACCGGATGGATGCGAAGGGAATATCCCATGTGGCACATACCTGTGCGGCTGCGGCGGATTCCATGTCCGTGCTCAGAGCCTCCGGGAAGGCCTGGCGCATATCGCCTACATTGGCGGCGGTGACGAAGGAATCTCCCGACAGCATGAGGCCCTGCCGCACCCCGGGTGGGACGGCCTCCAGAAGCGGGGGACTCCCGGCAAATGATGGCGGCTGCCCCGGGATCTGGCCGCGGACGTATCCGAATGTGGTTGCGTCCGCACTGCCGTACGCATATGACGAGCCGATAACGACGTCGCCCACTCCGATATCTGTTGCCAGCCCTCCCGCGGATCCGGTGGAGAGAACGAAACGGGGACTAAAATGGGCCAGGGCCCAGCCCAGGGCACTGGCAGTAGCGGTAAGTCCGATTCCGGTGCGTAAGACGAGGATGTTTCCATGGGTGGAGGCCGCTGTCCAGCCAGCTCCGGTTGGACAGGAGAGCTTGGCCGGCTTGGTGGCGGCATGAGCGAGTAGGTGGAGGACGGGGCGTGCCTCCTCGTCCTGGGCGGCCAGGACGATTGCGCGGATACGGGTCACGCCATCACCTCCTCCCATTCCTCGCGCCGTGACAGCATCTCGCGTACGGCCTCTTGCGCGGCGGCGAGTGAATGGTGTGCTCCCCAGCCGCATTGGACCTCATTCGCGGCGGGAACCTCCGTCGCCTCGAGAATGGCGTAGAAGGTGTCTTCGACGAGGTCGATGGTTTCCGAGATGTTTGGTCTGCCGACCAAAATGAGGTAGAACCCGGTCTGACAACCCATGGGCGAGAAGTCGACGACGTCGTCGCTGCGGTCGCGGACGAATTCGGCAAAGCAATGTTCGATGGAATGCACGGCCGCCATGTCCAAATGTTCACGGTTGGGCTGGCAGAAGCGGATGTCATACTTGGTGAGCGTAACATCTGCCCCGAGGTGTTTAATGTCGGCAACGCGAATATAAGGTGCGGCGACGGCGCGGTGGTCAAGATTGAAGGACTCGACGTTCATTCAGGCTCCTGCTTACAGTTGCGGAGATGCTAGAAGAACCGCCAAGTTCTCTGGCGCTACTTGCACGCCGCACAATCGGGGCGGCTGCTGACGGGAGGCGTTAACCAAGCATCTCCATACGTCTCCTATTATGACGCATCTATTGACGCGTGTGGGGTGATATAGCAAAGATGCTCAATGCCGGATGCCGAATGACATAAGGCCCGGGTGTGGACCGGGGTTGCTAGTTGGGCACGACTATGCGAGCGAGTGGGCGGGTGTCGAGTTCCCCGGCGCAGCAGCCTTCGCCTGACAATCGGGGCACAGCCCCCAGAAGGTTACCTCGGCCTCGTCGATGACATAACCATGATCATCCGAAGCGACCAGGCAGGGCCGGTACCCGACGGCACAGGGAACATCCTCAATTCGGCCGCACTTACGGCACACAAGGTGATGGTGGTTGTCGTCGCGGCTGATTTCGAAAAGCGAGACGTGGCCGGCGGGTTTGATTTCGCGTAGCAGGCCAACCCGGGTCAGTGCGTGCACGATATCGTAAATCGCCTGTGTGGACACCGAGCCGATGCGGGCGGTTACACGCTGTCGGAGTTCGTCGGCGCTGACATGACCACCCTGTTCAATCTCGGCGAGTACGGCTAGTCGCGGCTCGGTCACGCGAAGACCGGCCGCATGCAGCAGGGTTGTGTAATCAGTTGATGCCACATATGTATTCTCGCCGTGAAACTGGGGACGGTCAAGAAAAGACATGTGGTGGACGTCCGTGTCGCACCTGCCCACGGCCGAAAGTGGCGGCCCTGCAGGGAAACGCGGGATACGCACAGTGTCAGACCGTTCCCAGGATTCGTTACGTTTCACCACAGATAGCCTTGTGAGTCTAAGAGGGATGCGGCCGACAGAGCCGCATTGTTTGTCGGAATCTTAAGCGCGAACTTACCGTGCTCTCCCACCGCCTGGTGGGAGAGGGTTAATGGCCGCTTTGAAACCGGGGTGGCCCGGTGCTATCCCGGCGTTTGGCAGGGGAGGCGTGCCATCCCACGGCAGTGGAGCACAGCGCCCACTATGTGCGCGTGTTGGGTGTGTGTACGGGCCCGCCCGTGCTGCCGTACGGTGCCCGGGGTGGATGCGGGAGGGTAAGTACTGGCTTGAGATGACGCGTAGACGTGATAGTGGACAGGAGTCTTCCGTGGATACGAGTTACTTGCTTTTTTTGGCCGATGTGCTTGCGATCAGCATTCTCGCTTTCGTTCTTTATGTTCCTCGGCATCGTCGCAAAGACCTGGTAGTCGCACTTGTCGTGGTCAACGTCGGAGTGCTGGCAGTAACCACAGCACTGGCGCTCTCTACCGTGAATGCCGGCCTGGGACTGGGCTTATTCGGCGTCCTGTCAATTATTCGCCTACGTTCCACGGAACTGTCTCAGCACGAGGTAGCATACTACTTCGCCGCTCTAGCCATCGGCCTTGTGGGTGGCATGCGGACCATGGACCTGTGGCTGGGAATCGCTCTTATCGCCGCGATTGTATTGGCCCTGGCCATTGTTGATTCCCCGCGGGTGCTGCGCTCGTCTCGCCAGTTGACCATCACCGTGGACCGGGCCATTGCCAATCAAGACGAACTCATCGCCTATATAGAGCAGCAGACCGGATACGACGTGCGTGAAGTGAGTATTCAACGCCTCGACTACGTCGACGACTGCACCTGGGTCGATGCACGCTGCAGTGAGCGGACAGAGCGCGTACGCGGCACGGGGGCGTCCGCGATCACCTCCAGGTATAGCTCGATCGTCAGCGCGCCGTCCTCCCTTGGCGGAGCACAGAACATTTGCGTTGCTGCGAATAGCGGGACATCCAACGCACATGGGCGGGTCCAGGCGGAACAGAGGTTCCAGTGACTGCTGTAGGTCCACCAATGCTTAACGCTCTCCCGGTGGTAGATGAAATGGCAGATAGCAAGGCGGTGGCGGAAGCGCTAAGCACGTTGCCGGGCATCAGCTTGGAAGAGTTGTCTGAGACGGCAGAACTTCTGCAACGGGTCGACCGCAAATATCTGGTGCCGCGCGACAGCGCCGCCTATCTGGTCGCAGACCTTGCGGAACTGGGTGCTAGAGCACTGACAATCGAAGACCGCCGAGAGTTTTCGTATCTTTCGATGTACTTCGACACGCCCACCTTCGGTCTTTATCGGGAGGCCGCCACCGGACGGCGGCGTCGGTTCAAGGTGCGGGAAAGAATGTATCTGGACTCGGGTCTACATTTCCTGGAACTGAAAACACGTGGACCCCGTAGTCTGAACGTGAAGGACCGCAGAAGGCTGAAGCCTGTGGAGATACGGCACTCTTTAGGAATGCGGCAGACGGCGGGTGGACAAGGCGATGTCAAGCGCGGGGCACTGGACGACGGTGACACTCGCATATGGCTGGCGGAGATGCTGCTCAGGCGCGGTATAGAACATGCGCCGATACCAGCTCAGGCAGGTGTGGACTCGCTTCTTCCGGTACTCAACTCCGCTTATCGGCGTTCCACCATTTTGCAACCGGATTTGGCACGGCTAACCATTGACCGGGATTTAACTCTTGCCCCCCTGCTTGGAAACGGGGAGCATAGGGAAGTGGACGAGGTCGTCGTCGAAACGAAATCCGGTGGAGCACCATCGGTGGCGGATCGGCTCATGTGGCACTACGGTGTGCGGCCGATACGCATCTCAAAGTACGCGCTCGGCGTGGCGTCCGCCTTTCCGGACATGCCGCACAACCGGTGGCACCGCGCCATGAAGAAAGTAGGAGAACAATGAACAGGTGGAAAGAATCGGTGGCTGCCCTGATGCTGGTCGGCGTGATACTGGGAGGCTGTTCCTCCACAACCGACAGTGATACAACTAGCCCCGCAACGAGTTCCGCTCCCGGCGGTACCGGTACAACCAGCCAGACTTCGACTGCGAGTACCGATTCTGATGGCTATGCCCTGCTTAATCGAGCACGCGAGGTCGCCGAGACGAATATGCAGTCGGGCAACGTGTATACGACGTCGGTAAGAGCTGACTCCGCCACACTTGAGACGATGATGGCGGAGAATCAGAAGCCGCATGCCGAAGCCGACGACGTCGAATACGACGCCTCCGAAGCCGCCACGGTGTCATTGGATGGTAGAACGGCAACGGTGGAGCAGACCGGTACGCTGGGCGCTGACGCCGTCACGGTAGCGGATGGATCTGTGACGATCACCTCCGCTGGTACATACATCCTCTCCGGGGATTTCAAGGGTCAAGTGGTTGTCAATACCGAGGATGCGGAGAAGGTGCGGCTGGTTCTGGACGGCGCGAATATCTCCTCGGAGACCGATGCGGCAATCCGCGTGCTGGCTGCCGACGAAGTGGTAGTGATCCTCGCCGATGGTTCTGAGAATACGCTGTCCGATACGTCCAGCTATGCCGACGATTACGACGGGCCGACGGCAGCGTTGGCGTCGCAAGCGGACCTGACCATTGGTGGCAATGGCGCTCTCAGCGTCACAGGTAATGGAAACGACGGTATTTCGAGCTCAGACGGCTTAGCGATCCTCGGCGGAACCGTGACGGTGAACGCCGTCGACGACGCGGTGCGCGGCAAGGACTATGTGGTAGTTGCCGGAGGCTCCCTGACTCTTGATGCTCCGGGTGACGCCATCAAATCGGATAACGAGGACGATATCGGCCGCGGATATGTGCTTCTGACCGGTGGCACGATTGCCGTCACGCGCGGCGACTCCGATGCCATCGACGCCACCTCTGACCTGATCATTGCGGGTGGCACTCTCAACGTATCGGAAGCGGAGGAAGGGCTGGAAGCGGCATATATCCTGCTTGGCGGCGGCAGCGGCACAATCACTTCGAGCGACGACGGCATTAACGCGACTAGCGACAGTGGCACGCCCTGGCTATCGATAACCGGTGGCGAGTGGACGCTGCTGGCGAACGGCGACGGTATTGATTCCAATGGTGACTGTTATATGAGCGGCGGAACGGTTACGGTGTACGGACCGACGAATGGCGGTAACGGCTCGATAGATGCGATGAATGAACTGCAGATCTCCGGCGGTACGCTGTTCGCGGCCGGGGCAGCGGGAATGGCGCAAGCGCCCAACACGAATTCGGCGCAGGCATCTGTCATGCTGAACACCTCGACCATATCCAGTGGCGCAACGGTGGCGATCCTCGATTCCGACGGTAACGAGCTGGCGTCGTACACGATTCAAGCCAACGCAAGCAATGTTGTGTTCTCCTCGCCCGACATTGTTTCCGGTCAGACCTATACGGTCACGGCCGATGGCCAGAGGGTGGGAACGGCAACCGCCGGTGACTACCAGAATGCAATGGAACCCGATGCCGGTGGTCCTGCCGGAGCATTCTCCGGCGGGCAGGGTGGAGAACCCGGTGGTACTGCTCCTGGCGGCGGGTAACCGTGATGTAAGGCGGGTGACCGTAAGCCGCGGGGAACCGTGAGCCGCAGATAAGACGACCGCGAACATCATGGCGCGTCGGGTCCGTAGCCGACGCGCCATGAGGTCGTGAGCCGGGAAGATCTCCCGCGGCGAATACGTGATCGCATGAAATGCGTCACACATATCCCTGGGTGGTAAGTGGAGCGGATACCCATTGTGAGGCGGATCTGTGCGGCGTAGAATTACACGCGTGCGATTCATCACCTGCAACACGCCGAACCACAACACCTTGGGGTCTGTTGCGGTGGTGACCACAAGGTGTAGTGTTTATGTCTGTACCTCTGAGGTACAGAACCGGAAACTTTATAGCCGATACGCTTATGAGACCGCTCAAACGGTGGCGGTAACGTAGTGTCACATGATGACCGAGGAGGTTCGGCCATCCAAGCCTTTCGGCGGGCAGGCCAGAAGGGAGAAGCTTCATGAGCATCACTGTTTACACCAAGCCGTCGTGCGTGCAGTGCAACGCCACAAAGCGCGCGCTGGCAAAGGCCGGTCTCGCCTACGATGAGGTCGATCTAACCCAGGATGCGGCGGCACTGGACACCGTAAAGGCCTTGGGCTACCAGCAGGCGCCCGTCGTATTCGCGGATGGAGACCATTGGGCCGGTTTCCGGCCCGACAAGATCAAGGCCCTCGCCATGGCCACGCAAAGCGCGTCGGTAAGCGCCTGAGGCCCGATTCCAGGTAGGGAGCTCAACGCGCGGCAGCTGGAAGGTAGATTGCCGGAACGGTATACGACCGAAAGCACGCCGCGCGTTTGTGTTCCCATTGATGTCGCCTAACCGCACAGCCCGCCACAACATCGAAAAGATGCCCGGCGTAGTAAGTGTGCCACAACATCGCAAACACGCCACGGCATCGTAAGTACCCCACGGCGCGGCAACGGTCCAGCGTGGAGGCGAGCGACAAGAAGAGGAAGGCAGGGAACGGTGGCCGTGATCGTCTATTTTTCGTCAACGACGAACAACACGAAGCGTTTCGTGGAGAAGCTTGGCTTCCCCGCCTTCCGTATCCCGCTGCGCCCGAAGGATGAGTTCTTGCACATGGATGAGGACTACGTCCTGGTAGTTCCCACCTACGGAGGCGGCAACCTCAAGGGCGCCGTTCCGAAACAAGTCATCAAGTTCCTGAATGACGAGCGGAATCGCTCGCATATCCGTGGAGTCATCTCCGGCGGAAACACCAACTTCGGCACGGCTTATTGCATAGCCGGCGATATTATCTCGGCGAAATGCGGCGTGCCCCATATGTATAAATTCGAGCTACTCGGCACCCCGGATGACGTGGCGCGAGTACGTGAAGGTCTGGAGAAGTTTTGGCAACAACCGCAATAGGCACGCTGACCGATACGGGCGAGGAGAGATCCTCTCTCGACTATCACTCGCTGAACGCGCAGCTGAACCTGTACGACGCCGACGGGAAGATCCAATTCCACGCCGACCGCGAGGCGGCCAGGCAATTCTTCCTCCAGCACGTCAATCAGAACACGGTGTTCTTCCACGATCTCGAGGAGAAGATGAAGTACCTCGTTGACGAGGGGTACTACGAGAAGGAGGTGCTCGACCAGTACTCCTTCGACTTCATCAAGGAACTGTACAAGGCGGCCTACGCCCACAAGTTCCGCTTCCCGACCTTCCTCGGCGCATTCAAGTACTACACTTCCTACACCTTGAAAACCTTCGACGGTCAGCGTTATCTGGAACGCTACGAAGATCGAGTGTGCATGGTGGCATTGACCCTAGCGCGCGGCGACGAACAACTGGCACGCGACCTGATGGAGGAGATCATCACCGGGCGCTTCCAGCCAGCCACCCCGACCTTCCTCAACGCCGGGAAGGCAGCACGCGGAGAACTGGTCTCCTGCTTCCTCTTGCGCATTGAGGACAATATGGAGTCCATCGCACGCGGTATTAACTCCGCCTTGCAGCTATCCAAGCGCGGCGGCGGCGTCGCCCTGAACCTGTCCAACCTGCGCGAGCAGGGTGCACCGATTAAGAAGATTGAAAACCAGTCCTCCGGGGTCAACCCGGTGATGAAACTGCTGGAGGACTCCTTCTCCTACGCGAACCAGTTGGGCGCGCGGCAAGGTGCTGGAGCTGTGTATCTGCACGCACACCACCCCGATATCATGCGCTTCCTCGACACCAAGCGGGAGAACGCGGATGAGAAGATCCGCATTAAGACGCTGTCGCTGGGTGTCATTATCCCGGATATCACCTTCCAACTCGCGCGCGCCAACGAGGATATGTACCTGTTCTCTCCCTACGATGTGGAGCGTGTGTACGGTGTACCCTTCACCGAGATCAGCGTGACGGAGAAGTACCGGGAGATGGTCGACGACAAGCGCATCCGCAAGTCGAAGATCAACGCCCGGCAGTTCTTCCAGACGCTGGCGGAGATCCAGTTCGAGTCCGGGTACCCGTACATCGTGTTCGAGGACACCGTGAATAAGGCCAACCCGATCAAGGGCAAGGTCACGATGTCGAACCTGTGCTCGGAGATCCTGCAGGTCTCCGAACCGTCCCGCCTCAACGATGACCTCTCCTACGAGTACGTCGGCAAGGATATCTCCTGCAACCTCGGCTCGCTGAACATCGCGAAGACGATGGATTCCCAGGACTTCGGCAAAACCATTGAGGTGGCGGTGCGCGCTTTGACAGCGGTATCGGATATGACGCATATCCGCTCGGTGCCCTCCATCGAACGGGGTAACGATATGTCTCACGCCATCGGCTTGGGCCAGATGAACCTGCATGGTTACCTCGGGCGTGAGCATATCCACTACGGCAGTGACGAGGCCTTGGACTTCACCAATATGTACTTCTACACCGTGGTGTACCACGCGATTCGCGCCTCGATGAACCTGGCGCGTGAGCGCGGTCAGCACTTCGAGGGCTTCGAGGAGTCCGCCTATGCCTCCGGCGCGTATTTCGACAAGTACATCAACCAGGTATGGGAGCCGACGACGCCGCGCGTGCGCGAGCTGTTCGCGGATATCCATATTCCAACGCAGGAGGATTGGAAGGTGCTGAAGGCGGATGTGCAGCGTTACGGCATGTACAACCAGAACCTGCAGGCCGTGCCACCCACCGGATCCATCTCCTACATCAATAACTCGACATCCTCGATCCACCCGATTGTCTCCAAGGTTGAAATCCGTAAGGAAGGTAAGATCGGTCGCGTCTACTATCCGGCACCGTACATGACCAATGACAACCTCGAATACTACGAGGATGCCTACGAGATCGGTCCGGAGAAGATCATCGATACCTACGCGGTGGCCACCCAGCATGTGGACCAGGGCCTCTCCTTGACGCTGTTCTACCCGGATACGGTGACCACCCGCGATGTCAACCGTAATTACATATACGCCTGGCGCAAGGGAATCAAGACGCTGTACTACATGCGTATCCGCCAGCAGGCATTGGAAGGAACAGAGGTGCAGGGCTGCGTCTCCTGCATGCTATGACGGCGTAGTGACCCGGTCGATGGTCTGCGGGCAGGCACTGCCTTGACACGACAGCCCGGGCGCGGCGGCAGGCGATAACCTGCGGCTCCGCGCCCGGGCTGAACGCTTTCTGGTCCCGCAGTTGGCCGTGCCACAACAAGCTGCTCCCGCGCGCCCGGGCCGTGCGATTTTAAGCCTCCTTCGGCGAAAACGGAAGAGGTGTCCACATGAATACGCGTGCTTGACGCTCGGGAAAAACGTTCCGTAGTATCCCAACTAATCCGACGCGCACCGCACGCCGTAGACATGCGGCGCTTTTCGGGCAGCGGGGAAGCCGAGCACCTGTTCCGGTGGACCGATGATCCGCCAAGGTGCCCGGGAATAAGAGGGTCGGCGTTGCCTTGCGCCACCGCAGGGTCTCACACCGGCAAAACGAACGAAGGAAAGGAGCTCTGACATGACGAATAGAATCCCAACGAACAGCGAAGCTATGTGTATGTGTTGTCAGGTGGGTGGAGTGCACCCGTTGATGTTGTCATGTCGGAGGAGCCTGTGACCATACCTTCCACGGGAAGAAGGATGTAGCGGATGCCCGGCAGGGCATCCGCTTTTTTGTATTTCGACGTTTTGCAAAGGAGAACCAGGCGATGAGCGATGGAAAGGTCGCAATCATCACAGGCGCCGCGCAGGGCATTGGATTTGCCGGAGCGCGACGATTTGCGGAGGGCGGTTACACCGCCATCTTGACCGATCAGCACGGCCAGGAGGTGCGGCAGGCGGCCACTCTATTGCGGGAGGCCGGATACGCCGTGGCCGACTACGAGCTGGATGTGACGGACTTCCAGCAAGGCCAGGAGGTTGTAGCCGACGTCGTCGCGAAATATGGCCGGGTGGACGCACTTTTCAACAATGCGGGTATTACCGGCCACAGACCGACCGTGTTGAACTTCGACCCCGAGCAGATCAAGCAGGCCACGGAGGTCAATCTGTGGGGATCTCTCTACATGATCCAGCACGTTGCGCGTGTGTTCGTGGCTCAAGGAATCCCCGGAGCGATTGTCAATGTGTCGTCGTTCGTGGCGAGCTTTGCGGAGTGGTCGCCATTCGGCTACGGGATCTCGAAATCTGCGGTCGACGGTCTCACCCGAACTGCCGCCTTCCACCTGGGTATGCACGGGATCCGCGTTAATTCCGTGGCGCCCGGATTCACAAAGACGGAGATGGCTATCAAGTACGACTACTCGGATCCGAAGATCCGCAAGATACAGGCGGAACGAGCGGTCCTGAATCGTTGGATCGAACCCGAGGAGATCGCCAATGCGGCCTTCTTCCTCGCCAGCGACCAAGCCAGTGCCATCACGGGCGTGAAACTCCCCGTCGATGCCGGATACACCATCACCAAAGAGAACAACATCGCCAGTATTTACGGCGAAACGGAATAGCAGACTCAACAGCGTAAGTAGGAGATACTCATGGCACGGATTTATAGATCCATTGCAGAACTCGTCGGCAACACGCCTCTCGTCGAACTGACAAACTATCAACGCGCACACGGCCTGCAGGCGCATATCTTAGGCAAACTGGAATTCCTCAATCCGAGTGGAAGCGTGAAGGACCGCCTGGCACTCGCCTTGATCAAGGACGGTTTCGACCGAGGGGAGCTCACCGAGGGCGGCACGATTATCGATGTGACCAGTGGGAATACCGGCATCAGCTTCGCGGCCATCGGTGCCGCGGAGAGGGTCGCTTTCATCCCGTATCTGGAACCGGGGACCACGGTGGAGCGGGTGCAGATATATCAGGGCTACGGGTTGGAAATCCATGATTTTAATGAGATCGAGGAGGTTGCCGGTTTCGAAGAGAAGGGTCTGATCTTGCAGGACCTGGTCGACGGAATCACCCGCATCGCCAAGGAGAACGGCTACTTCTACGCCGGGCAGACCATTAACGAGCGGAATCAGGCGACCCACTATGAGACAACCGGCCCGGAGATCTGGCGAGATACCGACGGGCAGGTTGACTACTTCGTCGCCATGGGAGGAACTGCGGGAACCATAGTCGGTGCGGGCCGCTATCTGCGTGAGCAGAACCCGGAGGTCAAGATCGTCGGCGTACAGGCCGCAACATCCTCTCGCCCCGACAGTCCGGATTTCACCGGTCATATCATCGACGGAACGCTGCCATTGGGCGGCGTCGACGAATCGCTGTTGCCACCACTTATTCACTCGAACACACCCAATGGCTTCGCCTTCGACGAGATTATCGATATCAGCGCGGAAAGAGCGTATGCGACGGCGCAAGCCGTTTCGCAAACCGATGGTCTCTTCCTAGGAACATCCGCAGCGGCGGCGCTTACGGCGGCCATTGAGATAGCGGCCCGGCCGGAGGCAGTCGGCAAGAACATCGTTGTCATCTACCCGGACAACGGCTACAAGTACCTATCCACCGATCTGTTTAAACGCCCGGCGGTTTCAGCCGACTCTGCCGCCGATGGGCACGGCAGGGCGAATGACGAGGGGAAGCCGACGGATGAAGGGGACGATCAGGCATGACGCTGGCATTTGCGCAACCTTTGGTGAGCACGACGCTGGACACCGACGACTACCTGACGGCCGCTCTGGAAATTGCCGCCTATCTGCGTCATAACGAGGTCATAACACCGGAAGGCAAATACTGGAAGGTAAGCCCGGAACCAGGCAATGACTACGTGGGTGACCTGATGCTTACCCAGAAGGGCCTGTACGGCGGATCGGCTGGAATCGGCCAGTTCTTCGTTCAGCTTTACGAGGCGACCGGCGATGAACAATGGCTTGCGGAGGCGAAGCAGGCTGCCGCATATATCCTGGCGACCTACGAAGGTCCTGCTTTCTTCTCAGGCATACTGACCGGGCCTGTCGACGGTATTTGGCCCGTCGCGGGCTGGGGAACAAGTGTGTATGTGGGCCCGGCGGGCCAAGGAATCTTCTTGGAGCAGCTCTACGAAAAGACGGGGGATACGCGGTACCGTGATTTCCTTCTCACAACGGCCGACGACGCGATTGCGGCGGCTACGCGGGACGAGCACGGTCTGCACTGGAGTGATGCCATCGACCTGATGTCCGACGGCGGCTACGCCTTCTTCTTCCTATACGTCTATCGCAAAACAGGGGAGAACCGTTACCTGCAAGCGGCCGAGGATGTCATCGCCTATACGCGCACACGGCGCGTGGCGGCCGACGTCGGAGGTGCCTACTACAAAACCGTCGATTTGCGGCTGGTGGGATGGGAGTCCGAAGAGACGGTCTTCCCGAACTACTCGCACGGTGCCGCCGGTATTGCCTATCTCAACGCTCTGGCATATGAGGCCACCGGTAAGCAGCACTACCTCGACGCGGCGACGGAGGTGGTGGATTTCCTGGCGGCCATTGCAGCAGGAGATAGTGACGGAGCATTGATTCCGTACCTGTATAACCCGCAGCGGGGAAACTTCAAGGAGTTCTACTACCTCTCCACCTGCCACGGGCCGGTCGGCACCACCATATTGTTCCGCAAGCTCTACGACACTACGGCCGACCAGCAGTATCTCGAGTGGATCGACATACTGACCAAGGGCGTGCTGCAACTCGGTGCGCCTCTGGTCCACTCAAAGGGGTACTGGAACAGCTACTGCCTGTGCTGCGGCGCGCCGGGTCTGCTCATCCACTTTGTGAAAACGGCTGAGAAACTCGGGCGACCGGAATACCTGGAGCAGGCACGACATACGGCACGTAAGCTGCTCGGCGACTCGTGGAATGACGCAGACGGAAGGCGCTGGTACGCCGCTTGGACCCGCAAACTTCCTGGGCTTGTCGAGACATACACCGGGCTGTACGCCGGTGCGGCGGGCGCCGGTAGTGCGCTGCTGTATCTCTACGCGCGGGATCGGGGAATCGCACTCAGTGAAACGGTGGATTACCTATTCCTACGTTGAAGGCAAGGAGTGGGGCTGCACCGCTCGCGCACTGTGAACCTGCGATGGCTTGCGCCGGTGATGTGAGGCCTACCGAATGGCACAGCCAGGCATAGCCGTGCTGATCTCAGTTCGATGGTGCAGCGGATACTCCGGGAGATCCGGTACGCGGTGGTGGCGCGTCCGCGATGTCTGGAACAGAGATGCGTCGCCGCTCAACCACATCACACCCGCGCGCCAGAGCTGCGGGAGCGCGTCGTCGGCGAAAGACGTCTGCGGGAAGCAAAGACGTCTGCGGGAAGTCTCGTTACGTCGCCAACGGCGTCGTGGCACGATAGCGGAAGGAGGAAGCAATGATCCGAACCGTTATGCCATTGGACGACGTCGTCGGCGCATCCGCCCGCGCACACAAGCCCGCTACGAACCTTCCCGGCGCACCGGGTACTGCGGCAAGCGTGGAGATTCTCAGCTGGGACAGGGAACTGGTATCGAAGAGCGGTACGCCGCAGTGGCCGGGTGGTCGGCCCATGGTGGTAGTGATCCCGGGCGGGAGTTATCAATACTGTTCACCGCGCGAGGCCGATCCGGTGGCGCTGCGATTCCTGGCCGCGGGATATAACGTGGCGGTGCTGCGCTACCGGGTGGGCGCCGACTCCCGCTACCCCTTGCCCTTGCGGGATCTAGCGGCGGCGCTGGTGGTTATCCGTGAAAATGCGGAGGAGTTGGGGACCGACCCCGAACGAATCGTATTGTGCGGGTTCTCGGCGGGTGGCCATCTCGCGGCAACGTTTGCCTCCACCGTTGCCGCAGACTGGGCGGGAGTCGGCGCTGGCCGGGGAGGAGAAGGTGCGGGTCGAGGAGAATGTGACGCTGCGCATACCTCAGGTCCCGTTTGCTCCAGCCGGGAGGTCGATATTGGTGGGGGTGAGTTGGTGCAGACGCGCCGAATCGTGCCTGCGGATCCGTCCGATTCGACTACTGGGTGGACCGCGGAGCTCGCATCGGCTGACCGTGTGCACACGCAAGGAGGTCTTGCGGCCCACCTCGGCATTCTCGGAGTGATTCTCGGATATCCGGTAGTGGATTTCCACGCGCTGGAGGAGTACTACCAGCACAGCGACGGCCTAGAATCGACATCCGGCCGAGTGGGTGCCATGCTCGCCGACTACCGGCCAGAAGCAGACCCCGCGGTGCTGGCAGGCCCACATACTCCGCCCACTTTCATCTTCACAACGGGAACGGATGAGATTATTCCGGCCGTGCACACCATGAACTATGCGCGGCGGCTCGCCGACTACGGCGTTCCGGTAGAGCTACACGTGTATTCCTCGGGATTACACGGATTGTCAGTGGCGGATGCGACTGCCTGCGTGGAGGAAGACTACCCGGCGAGGGTAGGAGGATGGATCGAGGCTGCACTGGCCTGGGTCAGTGAACTGTTCAGCCTGCGGTGAGTCCTTTACAACCCGGAGATGACTTTGACGGAGATGATCCAGACGCCGAAGACTGCGGCCATCGCTACCCACGGGTAAAAGGCCGGGAAACCGGAGCCGTCTTGCTCGTGGCGCCGTTCCAGCCAGAAGCAGAGGACACCAGTGGCGAGGATAAGTGCCTCTGCAACAAGGATGACTGCCCATACTGCTGCCAGAGAGGAGCCTTCGGGGCTATCGTTCAGGCTGAGAATGTTTAGGGCGCTGACGCCAACAAGCACGAAACACAGGAGGGCATTGCCCAGTCCCATCGCGGCTCCATTGTGGCTGACGATACCGCCGTCAGAGAAGATCCAGTCCTCTTCTCTGGTCCGTTTGGCGAGGCGCTGCTCGCGCTTGGATAACTCGGGCAGCGGCTCGCTCGGCCAGTCGAGAGTGTCACCCTCCGCCATATCGGACGGGGAGCTTGCCTCCGCGTTGCCGAGATCGTCGATATCGTCGTCGCTACTCATGGTCGTCGCCACTCATTACTCATATGTATGTTGTACCCCGCGCGACGGCCTGCGAGCGGGGACGGCGATCCACGCCCTACGCGTCGGTGTCGTACCCACACGCGGTCGTCCGCGTGCCGCTAGTCGTCGAACTTCTCGCGAAGCTCGGCCAGTTCCACCATATCGCTTGCAGCGCCCAGGTAGGTCATGCCCTGCGGTTCGGCTGCGTTCTTGACCGTGTTCACCGCTGCTTCAAGAAGTGTTGGGCCAACCTGATACCCCTGGATAATAAAGGCGATCGCCCGCCCGGCAAGCTCCTTGGCGCGGGGATGGCACTCCAGCCGTTCAAGGAAGGCCCGCGCGGCGGCACTCATATTGTCCGTGTATACCGGGCTGCCCAGTACGACGACGTCGCTGGCGATCACCTTTTCGAAAACGACCTCGTACTCGTCGTCGGCGAATTCCTGGCCGAAGAAGCCGATCCTATAGTCGATGAGATCAATCCGCTCGGAAGGCAGATCCTCCAACAGGGCGGTGCCCAGTTCTGCAGTCTTGCCGTCACGGTTGGCGCTCGTGTTGATGAATAAGTATTTTTTCGGGTCAACGGTCATTACTTCTCCCATGCTGTTACCCCGTCAGTGTAGTCGGATCGGTGAAGCAATGTAACACGCTGTGCTCTTCGCCGCAGTGGTTGGGGGCGGTATAAGATCGGTCATATTCGCCACACAGCATGCCGGAAGGGACAATTTGCCCGTAGGATTCCAAGAGGAGGTGGAGTCATGAGCTTACCGCGTCATCCGCGATTCTTGCCGATAGTGATAGGAGCTGCTGTTGTTCTGAGCGGTTGTTCCAATGCTGTTACCAGGCCTTCGACTTCACCGACACCCACCACAGCCAGCACTACACCTACCGATACTCCAACCGTTGAGGTCGACTTCGCTCCGACTGTGGCTGATGAGGAGGCGGTCTTTGCGGTAGAGATGCCCACAGATAACGGCGCGATCAACGGTGTTGCATACGATGGGGACAATATCCTCGTTTACCAGAACGATCTGCCCGAGATCACCCATACAGTGACGGGGTATTCGCTCAGGACAGGTGAGAAACTCTGGGACTTCAGTGGCGCTGGCTGGATCGAGTGCGATGGCAATGCATTTGTGGTGTGCGAAACCCTGACGTATGAGCAGGGCAACCGAGTCGCGGACAGTGCGGTGACGGTGGACTTGAAAGACGGAACTCGCGACACGCTGGACGTCGGGAAGGCAGGCACCTTCGCGCTGGCGGCCGTGTCAGACGATACGGCCTATTTCCTCACCTGGCAGGGCACACGTGACGTTCATATGACGGGTTTCGATGCCGCCGGTGCGCCCGTGGCCGACCGCAACTTACGGCTGGGCGTTCCCAGCGATGCGCAGGCGTCGAATATCAGCACGGCACTCACCGGTTCTTATATCAACATCGGTATTTCGGGCGTGGGTAGCGGAGTCTATTCAATCGACCACAACGTTTTCTTCCCTCTGCCGACAAGTGGGCCATGTGTTGCCGTGTCCGATGGTGTTGTCTGTGCGGGCAACGAATCCGCGGTTGGCCTTTCTGAGGATGGGCAGACCGAGTGGGAGTTGGATGTGGTGGATGTTCAGTTACTCGAATCTGCGGCTGCGCCAGACGTGAATCTGAGCGAAGCGCGGCAACAATTGCTGGAGTTGGGAATGGCGGTGCGGCGCCCCGGCAATCCCGTGAAGGACTCGGAACACAGTGGGAGTGAACCTCCTAGTGTGGGCGCAAGCAGCGAAACGTCGCCGGGTGACTCGGAGTCGAGTGCCGCAGATGCCGACTCCGCAGGCAGTCAGGATGATAACGCCGGTGGAAAGACTCAGTACTACGCCCTCGCAACGGCGGACGGATTCACCGAGTTGACCCTGACGGACGGCACTCTTGCTATTCCCGATCACGAGTTGAGCGCCGATATCGCTGCCACCAGTGTGGTCAGCGCGGATTTCACGCGTGTGCCGGGCATTATCAATGTCATACAGGCGGGACCGACTTCCGGGGAGGCCTCGGGGACGGCGGTGCACTCGTCCATTTTGATTGGCGAGAACTGGGATGTGCTGGCACGGTTTGATTCGGATCAGGCGGGTGACATCACGGACCAGGGTGAGCCGGGCGAGGTGATCTCGCCGTATACTTTCCTACGCAGCGGTGACCTCTTAATCTTCGTGAATGCGGTCGAAGGCGTTGTTGTCGCGTATCGGTGATGAGGTGTCTGAGGGCTGCCCGGTGCGCGCGTTCTGAGCGTTTCCCAGGCGAATTAGTGACTGGTCTACCGTAGTCTATTTCCAGGAGACGCCGGTGAGAAGCTCCTGGTACGTCGACTCGGCAACAGGCTCGGCTTCGCCGTCGGTTGAGTAGTTCATAGCGGCGACGGTGATGTACCCTCCGTCGACCGGGACAACGGCGCCTCGCGCACACAAACTATCAACACTGCTGGTGGCGCAGCCGGAAAAACCTTCCCCGGACCGTCCGTTAACTTCTTCTTCACCGAGCGCATCCAGTTCCGACTTATCCGGCTGTGTGCCATCGAGAAGAGTGAACAAATCACTTATCAACTCATCGGCAGACCGGCCATTTGCGGGTTGGATGGAAACGAGGACTGCCGCATCCGCGCCATTATCAGCCGTGATAATCGCATCTTGCTCGGCTGCGACGGTGTAGCCCGCCGGCGGAGTGAAGGAGATCAGGTCGGTGATTGGTGGCAGTTCCTCCGTTGCCTCGACGGTTGTACCGGAGCTCTCCGCATCAATGGCGTAGCTACTGCAGGCACCAAGCCCGCAGGCACTCAATACGGCAAGGCAGACCGGGAGCAGGGAGGAACGACGCTTTGGCGAAATTATCACGCCACTACCGTACCGCTCCCACCATATGATTCGACAGAAGAAAAGGCTGGGTGCCTGCCGTGCCAACTGCTTCCGGAGTGCTAGCTCCACCGATCTTCTATCGGTATGGTTGCGGTTCTCTCCTTGATTCTCGCTAGCATGAATCCATGGACTCAGTGCGGGTAGACGTGTGGCTGTGGAGCGTGCGGCAATGCAAATCGCGCTCGCTGGCCACCGCGGAATGCCGGGCGGGTCACGTCCGGGTGAACGGAGAACCGGTCAAAGCCTCCACCCGGCTGCGGATAGGCGACGAAGTCCGTTATCGAGTGGCTGGATTTGATCGGATACTGCGGGTAACAGCGCTTATCGCCAAGCGCGTTGGAGCTCCGGCGGCGCAGGCGTGCTATGAGGATCTCACGCCCGAGCGCCCGAAGGTTTATCTCCCGATTATGCAGCGAGAGCGAGGCGCGGGTCGCCCGACGAAGAAGGAACGCCGGGAACTCGACCGTCTTTTCGGCAGGGATTCAAACTTCGGCCATCGTGGATGAGATGATCGGCCGATCAGCCGCGCTATCCGCTAGCGGCCGTACTATCCCGGTTGTCCGACTGTGACTGTGGTAGAGGCGAGGACCCTGCCCGATAGAAGGCTGCGCGCACAACAGGAACGCCGACGTAAACCCGATGCCGCCAAGCCGTAGCCGAGCCCGTCGCAAACCTGCCGCCTCCAAGCAGCGGCCCGATGCCGCTCGGGCAAGGCGAGTTCCGCGGCAAACCTCAGCCATCAACCAGCAGCCCGACTATGCCAAACCCAGCAGACTCCACACCGTGGGCAGTGCGAAGACGAGTAGTGCCGTGCCCGCGACGCCAACGATTATCCCGACGATGGCCATCTGTTTGACGGAGATCTCGCCGGTCGAGTAGGCGATCGCATTCGGTGGTGTGGAAATCGGCAGGGACATCCCCAGCGAGCACGCGATAGCGACAGTTGCCGCCACCGCGATCACACTTGTTCCCGCCAGGGCAGTTGCCAGGGATACAGCCAGTGGGACAAGCAGGTTGGATGCCGCGGAGTGCGACATGACATTGGCGAATCCCAGGCCGATGAAGCCCAGAACCGCAATGACGAGCATCGCGCTCATATTCTCCCAGTTGATGGACCCGACCAGCCAGGCGTCTAGGCCGCTGGCGCCAATACCATTACCAAGCGCGATGCCGCCAGAGACAAGCCAAAGAACCGCCCAGTTAATGGCGCCCAGATCCCGGCCGTCCATCACGCGCAGGCATAGCAGAGCGACAACCGGGAAGAAGCCGATCGTATTGGAGGAGATTTGGTGAATGGGTTCGGTCATCCACAGCACAATGGTTGTGCCGGCAACGATGTAGAACAAAGCGGCTGGGCGAGACGTATTCCAGGCAGAGTCAACGGAGATAGCGATACGCGCCTCACGTGGTATGTACAAGGTGCACAGTAGCAGCCAGGAAGCCACGAGAACGATTAGCATGAAAGGCACGGCCATCCCCATCCAGTGGATGAAGGAGACATGAATGCCACGCTCGGCTAACGCGCTGACCGCGATGGCATTAGGAGGAGTGCCGACGGGCGTACCGATACCACCCACATTGGCAGCGAGCGGAATGCTGAGGGCAACGCCGGTGCGTGCACGTCCCTCCGGCAGGGCACCGATAATGGGGATCACCACGGCGAACATCGTTGCCGTGGTTGCCGTGTTGGACATAAACATTGACATCAGTGCGGTGATGACCATCAAGCCGAGCACGGTGATTCGTGCCGATCCGGTGAACGGCCGCAAGAGGACTGCGGCGATGTTCTTGTCAAGGCCATATTTTTCCGCGCCGTGTGCGATAAGGAATCCGCCGAGGAAAAGAATGATCACCGGGTTGGCCAAGGCGGCGAAGTAGTTCGCGGCGGGCAAGGCGGCCTCCACGAGCTCGGGGTCTCCACCGGTGGGATCGGATAAAGCACTTTGTGAGATGAGCAGGACTTCGAGCAGGATGACCAACACTGCGGTAGCGGTCAGCGGGATGGCTTCCGTAATCCAAAAGACGATGGCGAGCAGGAAGATCGAAAGCATTCGCTCCCCGGGCTCGGCCAGGTTGGGAATATCAATGAAGAAGGGAAAGAGGAAGGCGATGATTCCGATGACCAGACCACCGATTTGGAAGCCGGTCAGTTGCGGCGGCAAGGTGCTCAGCGCGTTGGCATAGCCGGTATGTTCCGGTGTTTGCTCCTGGCTCTCGGCATCGACAGGAGTAGTCGAGGCAGTAGCTCCGGCTTTCTCGGGGGTGGGATTCGACGGCTCGGACGTACGGGGTGTCGTGCCTTCTGCGTGGTGTTCAAAAGACGAAGAGGCCGTGGCCGTGTTGTCAGGCACACTCATGCGGCCATTGTACGGGGCGAGGGGGGATGTGCGGGGATGTTTCGCTGGAACGCAACTACTTCCAGCTCATGCCACTGGTTGACGCCGCGAAATCGTCCTCGCTCACCTCCTGTGGATCGGCGGCGCCGGTTGCATAATTTGCGACGACGACGATGACCACATGGCCGTTGATATCAAAGGCCATTCCGCGTGCCATCAGGCTTTGTGACCCATCGGCGCTGCGAGCAGTGAAGACTTTGCCGGACTTGCCCGCAAGCTCCGCGTCACCCTCGACGGTGATGGAAGTGGCGGCGGTGGGACCGAAGGAGATGAGCGAGCGCGCCAACTCCTCGACCTCGTCGGTATTGCCGTCAACGGCAAAGGCGATCACTGCATGGGATTGCGTCTGAGCGTCGAGCGCACCGATGGTGCCGACGTCGGGAGTGGAGACTGTATACCCCTCCGGTGCCCAAAAGTCTAGGTCGTCAGCAATCGGGGGAAGGAGGGAAGTTGCCGTAGGTGAGGGTGTGGCCTCAGATGCTGAGTTGTTGTCGCGGATGAATAAGCCGCCAAACATGAGGGCAAGAATCAGAACGACAGCGCATGTGGCGGCAACCGGTCTGGATCGCATGGATACTCCTTTCCGATGCTTGCGCGGTGCGGCACAACGCAAGACTATGCCAGGTTGATATCGGCCGTGGAGGTCAGCCTATCGTGTTTGCCTGGACAGACAGTGCCGCAGTGGCTGATCGCCTTGGGCTCCCACTAGAGTTGGGGATACACGCATGTAGAGGAGTCGGGGATGGCATGGGAGGCAGTCAATTGTCCGCGGAAAAACAATGGGAGGCACATATCGCCGCCTAACAGTTGTTCACATGGCCGCGGTAGTGGCTTGGTCGGCGCGCGCTCCGCCTTGATTAGGGTATGCTCTGATGCTTTATCTCCCTGCTTCTCGCGGCTTACTGTTTTGGGTCGCAACGACGGTCAGCGAGGTGGACGCCCACGACCGCTGCGGGTGTTGGCTTTTGCTGCGGGACTTGCGCTACCAATTGGCGGGTGTTCCACGGAGCCTCCGCGGCCAATCGCCACGGCGCAGGGGCAGGCATGTCAGCCACAGATCGAAACTGGCGTGGGAGATGCGGAGGTGTGGGTCAAATCAGTCGGCGCCTATTCCCCCTGTTATGCGACCTTTTCGCTGACCAGTGGAAATCACTTGAGAGTTGGAGCGGAAGGTGCGCATGGACTGCGGTTATCGCTCGCTGAGCTTTCCGAACCGGGCGAGGCCGTCAGCACGCTATACGGAAGCGGCGATATTGACTACTTAACAATGGCTTCGGACGGCGAGTGGACGGTGGATATTGAACCGCTTTCGACGGCGCCGTCTTGGAACGGTGAAACACTGACCGGTGAAGGCGTGGCAGTGTATCGCTTGGCGGAGGGGGCAGAGATCCCACGGGCCGTGCGGTTAGAGGGCGCGGGTGTCGACGTGGCAGCGGTAACGGTAGATGCGCCGGATGAACCGATTGTTCTAGCCCAAGGCGGTTCAAGTGTCGACCTGCCGGATGGGCTACTGATGATCCTTGTTAATGGTGAAGGGAGCTGGACAATCGCCCCGGCTGACTGATGCGATCACTCGTGCTAACTGGTGCTGCGTGCATACCTTGCGGCGGAGAACCTGGAAGTTAGGTAGCGCGCCGAGAATCACCGCGTCAGCGGAACTGTTTAGATGCCACCCGCGGGCCGCTGCAGCGACGAGTTGCGCCAGTGGCCCGCGGAGTGTGCGAGTGCTATTGGTCTGGTACCTTCACTAGGCGTTTCACCAATGCTACCTTGCTGAACCGGCAAGTGCCTCGGCGTCGTCACCGTTGGAGGTACGGGCCGTGAGCATGGAGACCTTCCATGTCACCCACTCCAGTGGGCCGCGCTGGAAGATAACCTTCCAGAGGCTACAACCAACGATCACTGCGGCGCTCAAGATTAGGAAGGGATGCCAGGATGCGCTCCCGGACCAGTCCGGTTCGATGGCGATCGCAACGACATGCGCCGAGTAGGCAGTGAGCGACATCGAGCCGACGGCGGCCAGCGGGAAGAGAAGCGTGCGAGACAATCCACCGATGAGGAGGCATAGTCCGATGACCGCAAGGGCGAAGCCGCCCGAACCGAGAGCTTCAAAGATGGTGGAGGTATGCGGCTCAGCGGTGACAAGATCGCCGAGAGAGGGGAACTCAACGGGTTGCCACGTCAACGCTTTGTCGAAACCGTTTGGGAGGATGGAGGCATTGCCGTTTCCAAGTGTCAGATCGCCAAGATCGCCCAACTGGGAGAGCTGATCGGGGGTAAGGGATTTAATCGGCGGGGGGCTTCCCGGCAGCTTACCGCCCGAGAGTCCATTGGGTAGTACACCGTTGGCTGCCTGTTGTGCACGATCAACTATCGTGTTGCCGAGGATCCAACTGGCACCGTAACCGACTGCCATCAGTGCTGCGCCGACGGCGAGAAAAAGGCCGTGGACTTTGCGCCGGGTAATGTCCAGTCTGCCGACTCCCATTCCCGCGAGGATGAAGGCCATGAACACAAGGCCCGGGTAGATTCCCGTAACGAAGACTTCGACGACGAAAGCGTTTGACCCTGATCCGTATAAGCTCAGGGATGCGAACAACCAGTTCAGGGTTGTGTGGGCCAGTGGGCCAAGGATGGCAAGTATGCCGGCGGTAACAAAAAGTCGTTTGGCCGACCATCCGGTGAATGGTAGCGCGCAGATGAACCATGCCGCGTAGAAGGAAAGAATCAGGGCGATCGACGTTCCTAGCAAGCTGAGGATCCCAGTGACGACGAGGAGCGCGGTTGCGCGGCCGAAGATCCGTAACCGCGCTACACGCATACGCTCGCCGGTGTATGGGATGTTGCGACCCGTGAGGATTGCCAGTGATATTCCCGCTAAGACTGCGAAAAGAATGGACGAGCGCCCAACTGGGAGGTCCGACACTATGTGTTGGATGGTGCCCGGTTCGCCGAGCCGCGGTGCCGTATGGGCATAGAACATGCCGAGTATGGCGAGAGCGCGGGCGATGTCCAGCCCTCCGATGCGCCCCGAGTAGCGCGTGCCGCTCGAGAGAGGTTGCGGGCGTGCGTGGGCTGTGCGATGTGCGTGTTCAAGGTCGCCGGTGCTCGACCCTGTTGATATGCGCGTGGGTGGCATAGGTGCGGGTTGCGAGTCTGTTCGTGTTGTTGCGACGGCTGTTGTGGGTGTCGCGGCTGGAGCCTGCGCCGAACTCGATGCGGGACGCGGCTTGTCAGTGATTGAAGTGTGGCCCTCTTTCCCATGCGTTGGGGATGCCGTGGCATTGTCCACCATAGATACTCCTTGCTTACCGGAAAACTAGTCGTATCTGGAAGCATAGCAGTATAAGTGGGGAGTTGCCGTTAACTCACTGTGTATTTGCTGGAGGAGGAGTTTGTTGGTCCTCGGCTCGGCGCAGCAGTGGAGTGCTGGCGGAGCCCGCGAGTATATCGGCGTCGTCGAGGCCGGGTGTACGTGCCGTGAGTACCGAAACCTTCCAGGTGAGCCACTCGAGTGGACCGCGCTGGAAGAAGAGCTTCCACAGACTGCAGAGGATGAGAGCACCGATGCACAGTATCAGGAGTGGTGTCCACGAGGTCATGTAGCCCCATTCAGGCTTGATGCCCAGCGCGATGACGTGGCCCGAGTAGGCGGTCAGCGACATGGAACCGACGGCGGCCAGCGGGAAGAGCGCGGTGCGGGCAAGTCGGCCAAGCAGTAAACAGACGCCGAGGATCACTACCGCGAAGCCGCCTGAACCGACCGTTTCAAACACGGTCGCAGTATGTGGTTCTGCAACCACGAATTCCGCCGCGGAAGGAAACGGTATGGACTGCCAATGCAGGGGCTGGTAGTCGGAGCCGAGCAGTGGGAAGTCGGCGTCGTCGAAGCTCCAGTTCCCGACGTCGAGGTCGTCAAAACTGAAGTTCTTGAAATCGAAGTCGGTAAAGTCTCCGCCGAAAAGCGTGCCCTCACCTTCGGGTGCGTCGATACCCCATGGTGAGGAGGACTCGTCCACCAGGGCGTTGGTGAGGATCCAGCTGCCCCCATAGCCCACTGCCATGAGGAGGCAACCGACGCCAATGAGGATGCCGTGCAACCGCCGACGTGTGATGTCGAGCCGTCCAATTCCCATTCCGGCGAGAATAAAAGCCATGTAGGTGAGGCCGGGATACAAGCCGGTAATAAAGACCTCGATGGTGAAGTAGTTCGAGTCGTAACCGAATAGGTTGAGGGACTGGAGAAGCCAGTTGACTACTGTACCTAGTGGCGGGCCTGCTAGCGCAACTACTCCTGCGGCGATGAAGAGCCGTTTGGCCGACCAGCGACTGAATGGCAGTGAACACACGAACCACGCCGCGTAGAAGGACAAGATTAATGCGATCGAGGTTCCCAGCAGGCTCAGGATGCCTGTGATAAGAAGCAGTGCGCAGGCGCGGCCGAAAATCCGCAGGCGTGCGGTGCGCATGCGTTCGCCCGTGTAGGGAACATTGCGACCGGTGAGAATTGCCAGAGAGATACCCGCAAGCAGGGCGAAGAGGATGGATGAGCGCCCGTGCGGGATCGCGGCGATGACATTAACAAGAGTGTTGCCGCTGTCTACGAGAGGTGCCGTGTGGGCGTAATACATTCCAAGGATGGCCAGAGCGCGGGCGATATCCAGTCCGCCGATGCGGCCGGTATAGCGTTGCACCGCTGTTCCGAGGCTGTTTGCGGTGGGTGGACCGGGCGTGGGTGTTGGTATGGTGGGTTGGCCCGGCGGGGGCGTGGGTGTTGCCGTTGTGCTGTCGACAGTGACAGCGGAAGATGCAGCGGTGTCAACAGAGCTGCGGCTAGTATCTTCGCCGGGATGACGAGGACTTTCCGTGTGTGACATGGGGCTTACCTTACTGAGAAAGTAGTCATTGAGGCTAGGGTAGCAGAGGGGTGGATAGGATTGTAATACGCATCGTGTTGATGAGACCGTATAGTTCGGGCAGTCGGCTGCCGGGCCGCGAGTTTCTTGCCACGCATGCTCGGATGGTCGCGCGGCCCGCGTTGTGCGTGGGTAGGCCGCACCTGCTCAGGGTGAGCGGGCCCTCATCCCGCACAGCGGCTCTTCGTGAGAGAATCAAGACCGTCCGCGAAGATGGATGTGACTGGGGAAGAGGAAACGATGACACCACCGCGTATCAAGCTTGTTGATCGTGTCCAGGCCATTAACTGGAATCGGCTGGAGGACGAGAAGGATCTTGAGGTGTGGGACCGGCTGACCGGTAATTTCTGGCTGCCGGAGAAGGTGCCGCTGTCCAACGACATTCAATCGTGGAACACTCTGAAACCGTACGAGAAGAATATGACGACGCGGGTCTTCACAGGCCTTACGCTTCTGGACACCGTGCAGGGAACCGTTGGAGCCGTGTCACTGATCCCGGACGCGGTAACTCCCCACGAGGAGGCCGTGTATACCAATATCGCCTTCATGGAGTCTGTTCACGCGCGTTCGTACTCCTCGATATTCTCCACCCTTATCTCCACCGAAGAGATCGACGAGACCTTCCGCTGGTCGGAGGAGAACGAGTATCTGCAGACGAAGGCGAAGATCATCCTTGACTACTATCGGGGCGACGATCCGGAGAAGCGCAAGGTTGCGTCGACGATGCTCGAGTCCTTCCTGTTCTACTCCGGATTCTATGCCCCCATGTACTGGTCGGCTCACGCCAAACTCACCAACACAGCGGATCTCATTCGCCTTATCATTCGCGACGAAGCAGTGCATGGATACTACATCGGCTACAAGTACCAGTTGGCTGTCGCGAAGTCGTCCGCGCAGCGGCAGGCGGAACTCAAGGAGTATACCTTCGAGTTGCTGCAGGACCTGTATGACAATGAGGAACTGTACACCGAGTCCCTGTATGACGAGATGGGTCTGACGGAAGACGTCAAGATGTTCCTTCGGTACAACGCCAATAAGGCCTTGATGAATCTGGGTTATGAAGCCTTGTTCACACCGGACCAGACCGCGGTGAACCCGGCTATTCTTGCGGCGCTCTCACCGAACGCGGATGAGAACCACGACTTCTTCTCCGGCTCCGGTTCTTCCTATGTGATTGGAACAGCCGAGGCAACCACGGACGACGACTGGGACTTCTGACACTACCGCGTAGGAGTGTAACATTGCGTCGGACTGATGGCGCTGCGTGCAGACTCGTTACTGCGAGTCCTCTCTCCGCAGCGTCGCCGAGGTAGGTCATCGATAGGTACAAAATGGCATGGCGGGCGCTGCGTCTCCGTGGCGTTGCCGCCGACATTTCTTCACCTGCGACCACTAACAAGGTGACGGGTGGGGTTCGGTTGTTTGTAGGAACTCCCGTGTTTCCGGAAACTCAGGCATTCACGGGGTTTCCGTTGTTTGTGCTGGCTCCCCAACAAAGTGACGGGACAGAGAATCATGCCGCAACCGTCCAGCCAATAACCCATCATCCCAAGAATCCAGGCTCCTCAATGAAGTAACGGGTTCTGGTCGTTGTTGTTCGCGCTATGCCGAACGCGGGGCGTTCTGGTCAAGAAGTGGAGGGCCTGGCGAGAAGTGGAGGATATTTCGCGAAGTTTCTCGAAACAACCTCCACTTCTTGGGTGGGTGGACTCGGGGTGCGTTGCTGTTACGCATCGGGCGACGACGCCGCAAGTTCCATTGACGGAGGAGGGCTCTGGTCACGCAATCCCCACGGCCAGAATCAGCCAGACCGCTGCAATGATATAGAACAGCGCGTACAGCCGGTGCAGTGGCAGATTGAGTTGGGCGTAGCGTGCTTCCTGTTCGCCGGAGAGCTCCTTTCCAGAGGCGAAGTCTTCTTCGATTTTGCCGAAGCCGCTCCAGGAGTGGATGAGTAGAAGCAGTGGCAGGGGGAGTAGCAGGGCGATCTGTGGCGCTAGGGGTTGTGAGCGAGCATTGAGAATGAGTGAGAAGATGGCAAGGAGGGGCTGGAGTAGCATCCATGCGCCATAGCGTTGCTTGAGATGGCTCGCCACGCGGAAAGGCGTGTAGTATTCCTGGGCGGTTCGTGCACGTCCGCTGCCTGTCATGTGGGTAAACCAGCCACCTAAGGTGACGCAATACGATACAAGGAATCCGGCGATCATCGCCGTGGTGAGGGTGGCTATGGCCAAAACGGTTGAAGCGTGCGTCATATCCCCACGGTAATGCCTCGCTGTCGGGGTGGCAATAGTTGGTGATGGCAGACGGTGACGTGGATGAGGCCTTGGATGGTCTTGACGCAGCGCGGAGCGTTGAATGACCCGGTGAGAGCGTTGAATCACCTGTGCAAGCGCGTTTACGTATATGTATGCCGTGAATCGACGGCGTATCCAGAGCGCGCAAGACTCATTCCAGGCTTTGCAGCCGAGCTGTCCAGCGCCGACTTTCCACGAACCGGCAAGAGTCGGTACACGTTTTGCAACCTACCGGTCCAGACCGGCTGCGAGCTAGCAAGAGAAGGCTGGGTGATCCGCATGTGATCAACGGCGGCGTTGTATAGGCACGCACTCGCGAGAGTTATAGGCGTCTCTACGTTCCGAGGTGAGGCTACATCTCTACTTCGCCAGGCCGGGAAGCAGAGCCGCGGCACCTTCCATGATCATGCCAACCGCAATACCGGCGAGGATCATGCCCATGAGCCGGGTCATGATTGTGCGTAGGGTTTTGCCCATGTGGTGTCCGATTGATGGCGCGAACCAGAGCACAGCGAACAGCAGTGCAATAGCCAGCAGTGCCGCAATGCTGACAGTGACGTAGCCACTGGCGTTATGAGCATGCCCTGTGAATACGATGATGGTGGTAATGGTGCCTGGACCCACGAGAATTGGGAAAGTGAGCGGATAGAAAGCGACATCGCCCTGGGCCGCCTGGTCGGACTGCTGCGCCTGTTCGTCAGCAGTTCCCGAATGGACGGCGCTTCCACCGTTGAGCATCCCGAGGGCGATAATGAGTAGCACGATACCACCGGCCACGCGGAAGTCGTTGACGCTTACGCCGAAGAAGTCGAGTACGGCGGCGCCGCTGGCGATAAGAACCCCACACATGACAATGCAGCTGATAGTGACACGCACAACGGTTCGACGTTGGCGCTGGAGGCTGTAGTCGTTTGTGAGGGAGAGGAACATTGGCAGTGCAACGAACGGATTCATAATCGCGAAGAGGCCTGCAAAGGCCTTGACCAGCAGCGCGGTGTCCATGGCTCCATCTTCTCGCAGGTCAGCGGCGCGATATATCAACTGTTGACCGGCGTGGCGTTGTGCTGTAGGCGGGCGGTACCTCGTCGAGATGGTCGAGCCCCGGCTCAAGATGTCCAAATCCCGTCCAAACGATGATGGTGCCGTTGTGCCCATGCTAAGAATCCGCGAGACTCCGCCAACTCTTGAATTGAATTGTTCCAGTCTGGTTTCGTTTGGACGGGATTTGGACAGATGACGCATGGGTGGCGGGACCGTAGGCCGTGATCGGCGCTGCGCCAGAGGCCCGGAGGCCATGGCGGGGCGCGATGGTGGTCTCGCCCAACGGCGGCTCGGACGTGGTGGCGGCCCGGGTGCGATGATGACCTTGCCCGAGGGTGGCGTCGCCCCATGGTAGCCCGGACACGATGGCGGCCTGGATGCGATGATGACCTTGCCCGAGGGTGGCATCGCCTTGATCGCGCTCCGGGTGTGATGGCGGCCCGGGTGTGATGATGAACTCGCCCAATGGTGGCATCGCCCCATGGTAGCCCGGACACGATGGCGGCCCGGGTGCGATGATGACCTTGCCCAATGACGACTTCGCCCCGATGATGACCGCGCCCCAATGGCCGCGCTCGGTAGTATGGGAGGGCCCGGCCTCCGAGTCATTGGTCGTGCCGGATGCGGTGCGGTCGGCTTCGCTGGGACTGCACCCATCTTCGGATGTGCAACACGTGTGGCGCGTCGGTCCGGATCCGGAAGGTGAGTTATGAGCACTGCGCAACAACGGCGATACATATCGCGACTACGGCTGGTGGCCCAGCGTCTTGTCGGTCCACCGTGGCCCTCGGTGACGCAGGCGGCGTACGACATGATGTGCCTGCAGGGCCAGGACTGGCCGGGCGTGCAGTTGTCATTGGCACTTCGCACGCGCGCACGTTCTTTGTCCGAAGTGCGGGAGGTGTTCAACTCGGGTCGGCTCGTCCGTACCTGGCCGCAGCGCGGCACCCTGCACGTTCTCTCCGCCGCCGACGTCGCCTGGTATCTCCCCCTTACAGCGCAACGCAAGTTGGCGGGGGAAGAAGCGCGTCGCCAACGGTGGGGAGTATCGGCAGCGGATATCGATGCGGTTCGCGACATCACGGTGCAGGCACTGCGCACCGTCAATCCGCGCATGACGCGGACAGAACTGGAGGCCCTCTGGGAGGAGCATCACCTGCTGCATGATCGGAATCACCGTTACTATTTCCTGCATCGCCTTTGTGTGGAGGGCACATTGGTGTTCGGCCCAATGGATGAGTCCGGCGTGCATCTCTTCGTTCTGACTGAGGACTGGATTCGAGAGTCCCGCCAGGTCGACCGCGACGACGCCGTCGTCGAACTTGTGTCGCGCTATCTACGGTCGCATGGTCCGGCATCACGCCGTGACTTGAATTGGTGGTGTGGCCTGCCGTTGCGTGATATCGATGCCGCGATTGAGGAATGTGCTGCACAGTTGACATCTTTCCATGTGGATGGGCAGTGCTTCTGGGTTGACAACTCGGTGCTGGAGCGGGCGGATTCCACGGCGGTGGCGCGTTCTGTGCTGGCATTGCCGGGATTTGATGAATTGATCCTCGGTTATGCGTCTCGTTATATGACGGTGCCGGAGCGATTCGACGGGATTCTGGTGCCGGGTAATCACGGGGTCTTCCGGTCCTCGATTATTTCCGGTGGAACGGCAGTCGGATATTGGCGGCGGAGCGCGAAGAGACTGCGGGCGGAGTTCTTCGCCTCGGTGACGCCCTCGCTTGAACGGCGAGTGGAGCACGTGCTTGCTCGGTTGCCGAAGTAGACCGCGTTCCCCTCGCCTGCGTTCTCGCGGGACGTGCGGGTAGCTTGTCGCCCCGGTGTGAGTTCTCCGTGCCATGCCGCACACGCTTGCCACGCGGGCCACTCTGTTGCGGCCTGGCGTTTCTTGGTCGTCGTGCATGGCTTTCCGACCGATTACGGAAAGCCGCGTGCCATTCGCCGACACGTGCGTGTGTCATTCGCCGGTCCGCGCCCTGCGGGGCCACTCGTGCAGTTGGCTGATCGGGTTCCCGGCGCATTTGCCAACGCGTTTGCGGCAGCCGCGCTCGGCTAGCTCACAACCGTCCGGGGATGCTCGCCAGGGTGCGTGCTCCGGGTCGAGATCTTGGCCCGTAGGATAGACGTATGACGGATCCTGATACACGCGTCGGCATTGACCTGCGTACTCGTCTTGATGCAGCGCCGCAGATTCTCGTGGTGTGCACCGGGAACATTTGCCGGTCACCAATGGGTGAGGTAGTGCTCGGTGAGCGTTTGCGCGAGGCTGGGCTTGACTATACGGTATCGAGCAGCGGCGTCTCGGATGAAGAGCATGGCAACCCGATTTATCCTCCGGCTGCTCAGGTGCTGCGTGCGTCCGGCTACCCGGTGCCGCACCGCCGCGCACATCGCGCCACAACCACCGAGTTGCGAGGCTCGGGGCTGATCCTGGCGATGACCGTGGGCCATGCGCGCTCTTTGCGGCGCATGTGTGAGAGTGTTGGCATTGAACTGGAACGCCTTCACCTGTGGCGGGAATTCGATGGCAGCGGTTTGCAGGTTGCGCCACGTGGGTGCTTCGGACCGGGTGGTGCGCTGGAGGAGCGAGTATCCGGCCAGCCGGGGGATCGGGGCCGGTCAGCGCGCAGCGGCGCCTCTCGCGGTGCAGCAGGATCCAGGGGCTACTCGGATTTCTATTCCTCGGATGGTCGATGGGATGTGCCTGATCCATGGTTCAGTGGGGACTTCGATGCCACGCTCGCGGTGGTGGAAAAGGGAGCTGCGGGGATCGTCGCAGCATTGCTTGGCAAGTAGGAGCGGCGTGCCGGTGCGGGGAGGCTGCATCCGTCAAGGGCCTGGCTATTGGTGGCGCCACCGCAATGCGAAACGCGGATCATACGTGCGTGAACAACGGGCACATGACTGCGGGCGGGAGGGACGGCGGTAACGGTGTACAACGTGCCCATGGGGGCAGGTGCCGATCCACGGCGCGGGAACTTCGGGGGCCTCGTGCAAGGTGGCGGTGGGCGAAGCCCCGAGCTGCTCGGCCTCTGCCTTCCACACACGATCATGCCCGTGCCCGTACCCCACACGTGCGTGTGCGATTTCATGCAAGATCACCTGTCGGGCGAGGTCTTCGTCATACAGTGCGAGCAGGGGAGCAGACAGGCTGATGAAGCGGTCCGTGAAGTTCGTCTGCCCGGCGCGGCGGCGGGCTCGATCAAAGCGCAAATCCCAGCCTTGTAGGCCATGCATGTCCATAAGGTGACGTGCCATACTGCGTGCCTCGTGTAGGTCCACGTTTTTGAGTGTACTCGCCGCGCAGGGCGCGGAACCGAGTACGGTATCAACATGGGGGAAACCGGGGGAGCGAGTGTGCGGCACAAGCGCGGCTATTCTCGTATCCCAACGGGAGCCTATATTCCGGCCGGTAGTCGGCAGGGCTTGGAACCTGTGTGGTACTCATCGCTAGAAAGCATCCACGGCGAGGCGCCGCAGGAGGCGTCACGCCCGGTCGATGTACTGATCATCGGTGCTGGACAGAATGGTCTGGCGATGGGATATGAATTACTGCGGCAGGGCCTGCACGGTTATATGGACAAACTTGGGGCAGGCGCGAACCTGGTGAGCGTGCAGAGTGACCGCGCAGGACACGACCAGGCGGGAAGTGACCGGGCAGGAGAAGACCGGGCAGGAGAAGACCGGGTACGAGCTGACCAGGCAGGAAGCGACCACACAGGACACGACCAGGTGGGAGATCACCACACAGGACACGACCAGACAGGAAGTGACCGGGCAGGAGAAGACCGGGGTACGAGTGAACGGGTGGAGCTCGACCGAACCCTAAGTGGCCAGTCCGCCCCAGCGCGGGCAGCCTTAACGGCGAGCGCTGACCTCCCCAACACGGGCGCTTCAACCGCCGTGCCGACCAGTTCGCAATCCTTTCTACTGCTCGATGCCGAAGTGCGTCCGGGAGGGGCGTGGCAACACTATTGGCCGAGCTTGCGCGTGGCCGATGTGGAGCGCTTACCTACACTCCCCAGAATCCGGATGGGCAACATCGACCCGTGGGAAGAAGCGGCCGACGTCGTGCCATCGTACTTCGCCGATTTCGAAGACTATTTCGACCTGCCCGTTCTGCGCCCGGTGATGGTCCGATCAGTCAGCGAGGATCCGACGCCTGGGTTGCGTCTACTTCGGGTAGCTACCTCGATAGGTCTGTTCCATGCTCGCGTCGTCGTCTCCTGTACAGGAACCTGGACGCGTCCCTTTGTGCCGAATTATCCAGGAATGGCAGACTTTCGTGGCCAGCAGTATCACACGCAGGATTACCCCGGGCCGCGGTACTTCGAGAAGCAGCGCGTCGTCGTCGTTGGTTCCGGTCTGAGCGCGCAGCTCCACCTGGCAGATCTGGATCGCGTCGCCAAAAAGCTGTACTGGGTGGCGCGGACTCCTCCCGTGAGCAGTGCCGAAGACGGGACGGATTCCCTCCCCCGTGCAACCTCGCGGAATAGTCCCGTGAGTCGAAAGCGCCGTCGACCGATGTTCAGCCGTGTAGAGCCATACGGGGTGCGATGGGATGACGGTTCTTATCTTGAGGCGGACGCCATCATTTGGGCGACGGGATTCCGGCGGGAGCTTCGGCATCTTGCGCCGCTTGGCCTGCGCAGTCGTGGGGGCGGTATTGTGTTAGAAGGTAGCCGAGTGCTGTCCGATCCACGCGTCCATATACTTGGCAATGCGCCGCACAGATTCAGTGGTCCGGGGCGCGACGGCGTGGAGGCACGGCGTGCGGCCCGAGAAATTGTCGCATTCCTCAGGAGTGAAGTACACGCGTGAGTACGAACCTTGTTCAAGAAATATCTAGCGCCGGCTCGGTGCCGGCCAATCGCCCCATCGACCATTTGCGGCGCATTGGAACCGGACTATTCGCCGGAAGCTGTGCGGGCACGGTCATTGCGGTACTGTCATTCGGCCCCAATCTGCATGGGCCGCGTTTCTGGCTGATCCTGTTGCTGTTGTTAGTTATGGCGGCGCTCTTCCTCTCGCCGTGGCTTTTGCAGCCCAAATCGCCTGCACATCCTATACCGGTGGTGGCGCGGACACTTGGCACCGATGAAGACGTGCTCACACGTGTGGTGCGCCGCGGTCGGAACTCGGGACTGTTGGTACCGGTCGTGGTTCGTCCCGTCGTCGGCGGTGCCGTATTTCGATCCGTCATCATGCTTCGCGACATCGACGTGAAGAATCCGGTTGAGCCACCTGCGGGTACGTTGATGGCGTTGCAGCAAAACGAAGCTGGGTTAGGGGAGCTGTCGAATATCGACACCGTCACCAAGGAACAGGAAGAGCTCATGGCTCGTCTGCGCAAGCATCCACGTGAATTGCCGAACAAGGGCGTGATTCTGCCCATGCGACGCGGACCCTTGGACGCCACTCCGGCGTGGGCGGGCGTGCAAATGGTCATGTCGGGCGTGGTTGGATTCGCACTCTCGGCCGTTGTGGTCATGACAATCGGATGATGCCGGGCGCGTGGCGGCTGTGGCGGCGTGAACCCGTTCGGGGAAGCTGGACTCGTGCGTGGGACGCCACTGGGGTGTGGGGTTATCATGCGATACCGTAAGACTAAGACTCAGCTTAGGCTGCATGGTTCCGTATAGCTTTGGTTGTTAGGCTCTACGGTGACTGGTGGCCTGCGCTGACACTTTGACGAGCTTTCCTTTCCGCCGGAAAGCTCTCACCAACATAAGCGGCGGTGGGAATCGCACGAAAGGTGTGCAGATGAGTCAGATGAATGGTGGTCCGCAGTTCAATCCGCAGGGCCAACAACCAGCAGGTTATGGGCAAGCACCCAGATACGGACAGCCGGGTCAGCAGCCCGCTTACGGCCAAGGTGCGCCCGGTTACGGGCAGCCCACGGGAGCGTATGGACAGCAGCAAGCAGGTTACGGACAGTATCCTGCTGCGGGCGGGTATCGGGGACCGCAGCCGGGTTCGTATCCGCAGCCTGGGCAATATCCTCCCGCAGGTGGGTATCCTCCGGGTCAGTTTCCACCGTCTCAGCCGCCATCGGGGCGGCGTTTCCCGGTGTGGGGGTGGATTGTTGCGGCGGTAGCTGTTGTTGGTGTGGTCGTGGGGATTCTGTTTGCCACCGGTGTTTTCGGCGGCAATGAGGAAGCCGCTCCGACGTCGTCGCCAACATCAACACCGACACCCACCCCGGTACCCTCTACCAGTTCGACGACGCCCTCGCCCACTCCAACGCCGACGCCGACCACGACCACAACGCCGGACTCGACTGAGACACCGGAGGAGGCATGGACGGTTGAGCGTATTGATGACCACACGGCGCGTACCAACTCCATCGTCGTGCAAGTTCTCGAATACAACGACAATGCGAATGACGTCGTCACCAAACAGGTGAGTACGAGTCCTGGAGACACGGCAAAACCGGACGCGGGTAACCGCTTTGTCGGTGTCAAGGTGAAGGTGACAAACGACGGAGACGGCCCCGTTTTCCCCGCTCTTGAGTGCATGAACCTACTGTTGTTCGAGAACGATGTGCCTTATCTGTGGATCGTTGCCGAGGGTGATGATCTGTTATTTGATGTCACCTACATGGAAAGTGGGGAAGAAGCCGAGGGCTGGATCTACTACGAAGTGCCGGAGAGTTTCTCGTTCCACGGCCTTGGCGTTACAGATTTGGACGAAGACGACTGGGATTATATCGAGATCAATCCGTAGTGCTCATTACCTCGTGGCACAAAACACCGAGGCTCCGGCCACGTAGCAACGGTGCCCGCATGTGCTGTTTGACAATGCACATACACCGGGTGCCTTCGGTACCCTTAGCGCTCGCGTATTCAAAGCGGCAGGGTCCGGCGGCTATTCGAATCGCCGGACCCTGCGACTATTCGAACCGCCGGACCCTGCGGTGGCGCATGGGCCGTTTCAGCGCGCCTTCCAGGAACGTATGCCGGTTTCAGTCGCCGCGATAATGCCAAAGAGCACGCCGGCGATAGGCCAGATCATCCAGGTGAGATCCCAGCGCTGGGTGATGAACGACGTGCCCAGATAGATACCTAAGCAGAGCAGCCAGTACGGGCCGGCTAAAGCATCGCTGAAGGGTAACTCTTTTGGATTAGGCGGCTCAGGCGCAGCTGTCCTGCCCAGATGCGTCACGGTGTCGTGAGTAGCTGCGGCCCAATTAGTCGGCAAAAAGATGCGCAGTCCGGTTGCAACCATAACGAGCGCGACGGCAAAAGCGAGAAGCGTGTACTCGCTATCGGAAAGGAACGCGGCAGCCAGTACCGGTATTGCAGCAAGAATCCAGAGAGTAACGGCAATGGCGAGAGCCCGGGACCGCTTGCCCTCGTTTTCTATGCGCAACCGCGCTGCCCACGCCGTGACGATCGGGTCACGGGTGAACATGCCCGTAACGAGGTGCTCAAGGCCTACGAACGCCTGGTGGCGCCGGATGAAGAGTCCGACGGCGACGGCAACGATGATAAGCGCGCACGGTAACCCCAGTGCGGCTGCCTGATTGTCGTTCAATGGGATAACGCCAATGCCGGAGTCACCCTTTGCCAGACCGAGGAAGGTGAAGAAGACGGCCCCTGCGAGCACACACAGGGCCACTCCGTTCGCAAGAAGAGTACCGGTAGAGCGGCGGGCCTCGGCCAGCGCCTGCGCCTCGGGCAGTGTGATGACGGTGTGGTGTGGTTCTTCGTAGGTGGAATCGTGCCCCCGCAGTGCGGCAGCCGTTGTTCCGGCGACGCCGTCGTGCGCTGCAGAGTTCGTCACCTCGTCGTCGTCCAACTTGGCGGTGGTGCGGATATCCGGGAGGATGCCTAGCACTGGCGCGAGTTCTTCGAGATTCCCGAAGTCTGTGATAACGGAGCCAACCGCTTCATTATGGGACTTGCCGGAAGCCATCGCATCCGCGTAGGCATCTTCCATCATGGCACGGAGTTCACGCTTTGCTTCCAAGAGGCGCGGTGTCTCGGGATAGGGGGCAAACATGGCGTCGAGGAAGGTGGAGATGGTGTCCATCAGGAAGCTCCTTGGTCTGGTTGAGTCGAGTGATATTCACGGGTGCGCGGGGAGTTATTGAATGGCTCCTTGTTGCCGACAAAGCGGTCGATGAGATTCTTTGTGTCCTCCCATTCCGCGAGTTTGGCCGTGAGGTGGTTGGAGCCGCTGGCAGCGAGCCGGTAGTACGTACGGGCCTTGCCGGAATCACTGGTATCGGAGTAGGAGGCCACTAAGCCGGTGGTCTCCAGGCGCTTGAGTGCGGAGTAGAGAGTTGTCTGCTTGATCGTGTATTGCCCATCGGCAACCGTGGTGATGGTTTTCGCCAGCTCGTACGCGTAAGAGGGTTGCTGCCTTAGAAGAGTTAGCACGATGAGGTCGATGTAACCGCGGATGGCATCAGCGCTAATCACGATTGCCTTCTCGCTTCAAAGTCTATGGAGGACAGGTTCACCGCTTGCTTCATACGTCGAACGTACTACGTCTGACGTAGTACGTCAAGCAAGGTATTTCGCTGCTGGCTCTGCACTGCTGGCTCTGCGTTGCTGGCCCTGCCCGGATCAACGGATGAGTAAAGCGTGATCTGCGTGGCATTCGGGCGGCGATATGAAGTGAGGGGAAAGGTTGATATGCCTGGATATGAATGGTTTTTGCCGGAGTGACCGCATGATCTGAGGCGGCGCGCGGCTCCCACCTGCGGTTATGCACAGGTGGATGCGTTCAGACTAACGCCACTGAAGATGAGGCGCAGTTTCCACCGCGAGACCAGTTATGGGCAGTGTTGAACTGATGCTGCTTCCCTGTGTGAGAATGACGGGGAACGTTGAAGGAACATGCGTGCGACCAGAGAGGCTGAATAATGAGCGAGTCTAATGCTGGACAGCCACCGCAGTATGACCCGGCTGCGCAGCAGGGGCAGGGAGCATATGGACAATGGAATGCGCAAGCGCCGTATGCACAGCAGGCCTATGCACAGCAACCACAACCGGGACAGCAGACACCGTACGGACAACAGACTGGGCAGGGATACGGTCCCGCTGGTCAGGGATCCCCGTTGGCTCAGGGTGGTCCCCAACCCGGTGCGCCGCGACTGTCCGAAGAGCAAATGTACGGGCAGGTCGGCGCGCCCGGCAATCTGCCATACGGCGCAGGGCAGTATGGCTCCTCGGCCCAGTATCCAGGCGGACAATACGCCGTTTCCGGCGGGTATGCGGGTGGCCAGGTGCCACCGGGCCGCTATCCTCCACAGAAGTCGAGCTTCCCTGCATGGGGTTGGGTTCTCGTGGGGGTCGCTGTCGTCGGCATCATTGTTGGAGTTCTATTCGGACTTGGCGTGTTCAAGGGTGGCGAACAAGCCGATCCGACGCCGTCGGCAACGACCAGCTCACCGACGCCCGAACCGACCTCCACGCCGCCGGGTGTGGAACGCATCAATGGCACCACTGTGCGGGTTGATTCGCTGACCTTTGAAGCACTCGAGTACAACGATGATGCCACTGATATCATCACCCATGATGAGCTGAATCTTTACGACGAGCTGGATGAGGAGTGGAAGGTTGTCGGCGTGAAGTTCAAGGTCACCAACGTTGGATCGCAGTCACTTCATCCATACAGCGGTTTTGGCGGGCCAATGCTTTGCACGAGCAATACCCGTTACCTCCTGCTGCGCTACTTCGGTGTAGGGACAATAGCGTACGTGGATACACTCGACGTCGGGGAAGAAGTAGAGGGATGGCTCTATTTCAGCGTTCCGCAGGATTTCTCACCCGAGTCTGCGGAATTAGATTTCTGGTCGGTCGAGGGGCAACAGGAGGTGTACCTTCCGGTGCCGAACTAGCTGTAGATGTTTTGCGGTGGCGGAAGCCGTGCGCATTGACATTGCTGTAGGGCCGCTTACTGTGACCGTCGCACGGAACCGCTTGGTGGATGCCGCGAAGGGGTATCTAGGCAAGTTTGGTACCGCATAGGGAAGATCATGAGTCAATCGAACGGTGGCTTCAACGGACCTTCGGAGCCGAATATTCCGATGACTACCGGTGCGGATGGTCAATACGATTCATCCGCTGGATATGCCGTAGGCCAGCGTCCGGCGTTCGGCAGATACCCGGGTTCGGCCGCGGGATACTCTGGGTCGGTTGGAGGGTACCCGGAGTCGAGCACGGGCTATCTGGATCCCCAGGTGCTGCCGGGTTGGCAAGCGGACTACTATGTGCCTGCAAATGAACCGCGCGGTTCTCGGATGTGGGGCTGGATTATTGCAGCGGCCGCAGTGATTGGCCTTGTTATCGGAATTCTGTTCGGTGCCGACGTTCTTGGCAATGGCGGGCAGCCGGATCCATCCCCGAATACGCGCGCAATGCCGCCATCGCTCCCGGTGACCTCAGCGACGGTCACGCCTGAGTCGCTTCACTCCACCACCGCTACCGATCCTGCGATCACCACGCCCACCAGTTCCCCAGAACCAAGTGCGTCGGTGTCGTCCACGGAGCGACTGGGGGAGCGCAAGGCGCGGGTTGACGCTGTCACTATTGAGGCCTTGGAGTATGAGTCGAACGCAGATGACATGATTGCGGGGAATCCGGCAAAAGCTCATGACGAGGCAGAAAACGAGCAGAAGGTCGTCGGCGTCAAACTCAAGATAACGAACACGGGAACAGCATCCGTCGACCCCTATGACGACATCGGTGGTCCGGACCTCTACGCCGCAGATGGTCTGAGTTATGCCCGCTTTGGTTATGAGGGGGACGGCTCCATCGCAGACATCGGACAGTTGGCAGCGGGCGACGTGGTGGAGGCGTGGGTCTACTTCGCTGTTCCACAGGATTTCTCTCCCGGCGGGGCAGAACTGGAGATGTGGTCGCGCGCGGATGTGGAAACGGTCAGGATTACCCTTCCGGACTAGTGGCGAAACAGTTTTTCATCCGGCTAAAGTTAAGGCAAGGCCGACATTCGGTTTCAGACAGCGTAAGCGTGAGAGGTTGGAGTGGCGATGAGTCAGTCTAGTGGTGGGTTCGGTGGGCCGGAGTCGCAGCGGTTTGCCCCGCCGAGTCAGCGGGCCGCAGGCCAGCAGGGCACACCGCAGCAGCCAGCGGTGCCGGGGCAGCCGGGGCAGTGGGTTCCGCAGGGTTCGCAGCCGCAGGCTCAGCGTTCGCAGTATGGGCAGGCCGCTGCTCCGGGGCAATATGGGGCTTCGTATCCGAGCGGCCAGCCCGGGTGGTTTGGTCAGTCTGGTTCGTATGGTGCTGGTGGCGGTGCGGGTTCGTATCCGGGGGCGACTGGCGGTCAGGCGCCGTCGTCCGGTCAGTTCGCGGGTTATGGTTCGTATGGTGCTGGTGCCTATCCGGGTGGTCCGGTGGGGCCGGGGCAGCCGCTTGTGGGTGGTGTGTTTGGTTCTGGTCCTTCGGGTCGGCGTGGGTTCCCGGTGTGGGGCTGGGTTTTGGTGGCGGTCGCTGCTGTTGGTGTTGTTGTGGGGATTCTGTTTGCCACTGGTGTGTTCGGTGGCGGGGATAAGGAAGCTGACCCGACACGGACGCCGAGCGCCGTGGCGGAATCATCGCCGAGCAGTCTTTCGACGACGCCGTCGGAAGATACGACAACACCAACGCCGACCTCAACAACTCCTGTGGCTGAAAAGATTGATGAGTATACCGCGCGGGTGAACTCATTGAACCTCGAAGCTGTTGAGTATAACCCGGATGCAACGGAGCAAGTCTTGAAGGACCCAAGTAAGGTGCTTGACAGCCCGACGGAAGGTCAAAAGATTGTCGGTGTGAAATTCAAGATAAAGAACATTGGATCTGAACCGATGGATCCATTCAGTGATCTCGGAGGCCCCTATTTCTATACCGCTGATGGAGAACTCTATCCGTGGTTTGGATATTGGGGTGACGGTGCGCTGATCCTTGTAGGAGAACTTAGTCAAGGTGAAGAAGCGGAAGCTTGGGTGTACTTCGACGTTCCACAGGACTTCAGCCCTGAATCGGCAGAGCTGCAGCTGTGGGCGCACGGGGATTCGGAACGCGTGAGAATTGCCGTTCCATGACGGTGGTGCAGCGCCCTTGCAGTGTTACGAGTGCTCCACGAGCCAAGGCAGGTGAAACTGGCTCTTGCACGTAAGAGAAATCGTGCTTCGCCAGAGTTCACTGCCGCTTTCTGGAGTCACCGAATCCGAAGTGGATGATCTCCATCCAAGCGATGAAACAACGTGGTGAGGGCAATCTTGGAGGGGCGATTACACCGGCTCGGGAGGGGGATAGAGCCCGTGATGAACAGGCGATTCGGTCCAGCAGGTGTGGGCGTGCGAGCGGAAAAGGAGCGCGGCGGTGACGAGTGACAATTCGGACTCGACCTTCGCGCCGCGCGGCGCATCGGATTCGTATGCACCACCGTCTGCCGAGGATGTTCTGTCAGCGACGTATCCGCAATGGTTATGGGGACGAGCTCGGACCGGCCCTCAAGAAGTGGACGGCAAAGAAGACCTCGCATCAATAGGGGATCAACCACCCGCTGCGCGACAGCCAGTCGACGCTCCTCAGGCGCATTCCGCATCAATCGACGGCATGGCGCCGTCGTCGGCTGCGGCACCAGATGGAGAGAAAGCCGCCGGGGCGGACGAGACGACGTCGTCGCAAACAATTGATCCGTTGACACAACTGGCCCCGGGCACTCACCCCCGCGACCTGAAGGTGCTTATTGCGGCGGTGATCGTTTTGTGCATCGTATTGGTGATGCTTGCTGTGGATCGCAACAAGGAAACTGACAGCGGCTCGGCGGCGTCGCCGCTTCCTTCCCCTACGGTATCCGTGCCCACTACCGCAATACCTGCGCGGGCCACACCGCCGATTTCAACGGTCGGGTAAGTTGTGATACCGGCTCCAGCCGCATGACGCAGCCAAGAATCCACAGCGGCCGCACAGCGGTCAGTACCAAGGGCCGGCACCGAGCGAGCGGCTGCTACGGCGCGGAAGAAACAGAGCAATGGCTAGGCGCGCAGTAGTTTCTCGATTCGTTTGGCTGAGACTTTGCCCTGGGTGCCCAGTTCCTGCGCAAAAAGCGAGACGCGGAACTCCTCGAGCATCCAGCGAAGTTGCTCCCTTGTGCGGCGGTCGAGCTGCGCCGATTCCACCTTTTCGGTGACATCCTGAATCTGCCAGGCAAGGGAGTCATCACGAGAGGGATTAGTGGTGGCCTTCTGGATGCGTGCATAGGCGGCTTTGAGATAGCGGACCAGGTGGGGAAGCTGTTCCTGCGGTGTCGCACTGACGAACCCTGCCGGAACGAGGTTGCTCAACTGTGTGCGAATATCGGCCAGAGTTGCCAACAATAGCGGGGAGCGGCTCTCTTTGATCCAACGCGCCACCGGTTCGTACTGTGCGCAGATCTCTGCCACCGTCAGTGCTAGCCGGTGTACCTCATCCTCGTGGCGATCACGCGCCCAGCTACATAGCGACTCCCACTGGGCACGCTGCCGCAGTTCGCCCGGCTCGACGTCGTTCTCATCGCACCACTGATCGAGGAGATTACGTGCGGATGCCAGTTGGAGATCCGTGACCAGCGCTGAGGTCGTCGGATAGGGGCTTGAGGCCAGCGCCAGCGACTGTGTGCTGTTCCAGCGTGACGTGATACGTGCTTCTGGCAGCTCCAACTTTCGGGCGAGCAAGTGGTAGACCCCGCGTCTGTGTTCGTAGGCTTGGTCGGCAGGATCCGCAAGAACATCGAGGCTGAGTTTCTGGCCGCGTGCAACGAGCGCGGGGTATCCACGCACCGTCATGCCTCCCGGTCCGGCAGATTCCATCGAAGCGGGGATCTGCTCCTCGGGCCAATCGTTGACCTCATCCCATTCGGCTTTGCCTGCGGGCGCCGGCAGACCCCTTTTCGCCTCGTCGAGGGCCTGAGCGACGGCGCCTTTGACTACGGATTCGACGGCCGAATGGGTTTGCGGTGCGAGGGAGCTTTGCAGATACTCCAAGCTCGTGCTTTCGTCGAGAACGGCTCCGCGCTCGGAACGAACTCGGAAAAGAACCTGCAGATGGGAGGGAAGTTCGGTCTCCTGCCAGTCTGCTGCGCTGATTTCCACCCCGCGCAGGCGATGTACGGCGGATGTGAAGGCCTGCCGGTAGGGAAGGCTGGTGTCCAACAGGCCCAGCACTTCGCGGGCCACGTCCGGTGCCGGTACCAATTGGCGCCGCACCCGCTTGGGTAGGGCCCTAATCGTTCCTCTGACGAGCTCCTCTCGCATTCCCGGTACGAGCCAGTCGAACCCCTCGGGGGAGACCTGCGGAAGCAGCGTAACAGGAATGGTAACCGTCATGCCGTCATTAAAGGCTCCCGGGTTGTAGGAGTAACTGATGGGGAAGGTCAGATCGCCCTGTACCCATGCGGTGGGATAGTCGGAATCGCTGGCGTCGGTATCTCCCACTAGTAGTTCACTGGTGAAGTCGAGCAAATGCGGGTCGTCCTGCCGCGCCTTCTTCCACCAGGAGTCGAAATGTCGCCCGGAGACGACCTTGGTGGGAATGCGCTCGTCGTAAAAGGCGGCGAGGGTATCCTCATCGGCCACAATGCCCCGGTGGCGCACCTTCTCTTCAATTTCCGCGGCTTCGCGCAGTGCATCGGCGTTGCGTTGCAGGAACTTGTGGTGCGTTCGCCACTCTCCCGCGACCAGGCCGTGATGGATGAACATCTCGCGGGCCTGTTCACGTGCCGATTCTGTACCCAGGGAGGCCAGCAACACGGGACGGTCGGCAACCAGCGTCATGCCGTAAAGCGTGACCTTTTCCTTGCACATGGCGGCACCGTTGCGTGCTGACCAAAATGGTTCGGAGTAGGAACGCTTTGTCAGATGTTTCGCCAGGGGTTCAATCCAGCGCGGCTCGATCGCGGCAACGGTGCGCGCGAAAAGGCGTGAGGTCTCCACGAGCTCGGCGGCCATCACCCACTCCGGTGTGCGGCGATGTAAGCCGGATCCCGGCCAGATTACGAAATGCGTGCCGCGAGCGCCGGCATAGTCTTTAGTTCGCTGGTCGTAGGATCCCAGGTTCGACAGCAGGCCCACCAGTAGTGAGCGGTGGATTGCGGCGGCTTCCGGGGTGTCGGCAGAACGGCCCAGATTGCGGCAGGCTGTTGCGACGGCGGCGGAGGTGGGGGTGCCGTCGGCAGCGGGTCCGGTTGCGGTGTCGCGTGCCGCCCGGATCTGCGCCCGTGTAGGAAGTGCGAGCTTGTGCAGGGTGAGGCCGAGGGGGCGCGCCATTTGTTGCAGTTGCGCGACGACGTCGGCCCACTCCCGGTAGCGCAGATAGTTCAGGAACTCGGCGCGGCACATGCGCCGGAAGGCGGAACCGGAAAGCTCGCGTTGCTGCGTGTGCAAATACCGCCAGAGCGTGAGGTAAGCGAGAAAATCAGAGGAACGGGCGGTGAAGCGCGCATGGAATTGATCGGCCTGGGGGCGTTTTTCTGCCGGTCGCTCACGCACGTCCTGCACGGATAGTGCAGCAACAAGGATCAGTACTTCGCTGGCACAGCCGTTACGCTCTGCTTCCAGCAGCATGCGCCCGAGGCGTGGGTCAATCGGCAGGCGTGCCAACTGCTTGCCGATACGCGTTAGCCGCAAACCGCCGCGGGTGTCCAGGGCGCCGATTTCCTCTAGCAGTTGGGTGCCAGCGCGTACTGCACGCGTCTCCGGCGGGTCGATGAAGGGGAATCCGCTAATATCCCCGAGTCCGAGTGAAACCATCTGGAGAATCACCGAGGCGAGCGAGGTGCGCTGGATTTCCGGTTGGGTGAATTCGTCCCGGCTGGCGAAATCTTCCTGGGAGTACAGCCGAATACAGATTCCGTCCGCCACGCGCCCACAGCGCCCGGCTCGCTGGTTGGCGCTTGCTTGTGAAACAGCTTCAATAGGAAGGCGTTGCACTTTCGTTTTGTTGGAGTAGCGCGAGATACGGGCCGTCCCCGGGTCGACGACGTAGCGGATACCGGGCACGGTTAACGAGGTCTCGGCAATATTGGTCGCCAAGACAATGCGGCGGTGCCGATGCGGTGCGAAAATGCGGTGTTGCTCTGCAGCGGAGAGACGCGCGAAAAGCGGAAGCACCTCGACGGCCTGGGGAACGTTTGAGGTTCCGCCGGGAGCGACGTAGCGTTCTCGTAACTCGTCCGCCAGTGCGGCGTGCGTATCACGGATCTCGCCCTCACCGGAGAGGAAAACGAGGATATCACCGGGTCCCTCGGCCATGAGCTCGTCGCAAGCCTCGACAATGCCGGTAACCTGATCGACGGCGTCGCTTCGTCCCGGGGTTTCCGGCTTGGCGTGGACAGCGGATGGGATGACTGTGTTCGACCGGGCGAATGGTCTGGCCCGACCAGGTGGTGCGGATGGGGTGGATGACCAGCCGTGTGTTGCCTGCTGAGATGGGGTCAACCTATCCGTGGCGTGAGTTTCTTCGTATTCGTGCGGGCCGCCATCTTGACCGGTGAGAGGGCGGTAGCGTATTTCCACGGGATATGTACGACCGGATACTTCTATGACCGGCGCGGTATCGCCGGGTTTTCCTCCGTAGCGGTGTGCTCCGAAATGGGCGGCGAATCGCTCGGTATCAATGGTGGCGGAGGTGATAATGACTTTGAGGTCGGGGCGTCGCGGCAGCAGTTGCGCGAGGTATCCGAGAATGAAGTCGATATTGAGGGAGCGCTCGTGGGCTTCGTCGATAATCAGGGTGTCGTAACGCCGTAGTTCCGGATCTGATTGGATTTCCGCCAGCAAAATGCCGTCGGTCATCAGCTTGACGAGCGTGGTGGGGGAGACCTCCTCCGTGAACCGTACCTGGTAGCCAATGGGGCCGCCCAGAGGCACGTCCAGTTCCTCGCAGATGCGCTCCGCCACGGAACGGGCGGCGATTCGGCGCGGCTGTGTGTGCCCGATCAGCCCGGTGATGCCGCGGCCCAGCTCAAGGCAGATTTTTGGCAATTGGGTGGTTTTTCCGGAGCCTGTTTCACCGGCGACGACGACCACCTGGTTATCGCGGATGGCGGCGGCGATCTCCTCCCGGCGCGCCGAAACCGGAAGGTCGGGGTAGCTGATGGTGGGCCGGGCCGCATGGCGGGCAGTGAGCTGTTCGGCGGAAAATGGCTGGAATGCGGGGCGTGGCCGAGATGCCCGGCGTGTGCGCGATTGCTCGACGCGCTTGCGGTGGGAGGAATGCCTGCTGCTCCGACGGGGATGCGTGCCATGGTGGCTGGAGGTGCCACCCTTCTCGGCGCGAGTCTCCTCCTGGCCCGCGGCATGTTGCGGGATGTCGGCGTGATCCTGCGGGATGTCGGCGTGGTCCACCGGGCGCGCGGCGTGATCCTGCGGAGAATCGCGTCGGATACCGCGGGTGGCGTTTCTTCCGGGATGCTGATCTGTCATGACCGTGTTATTCTCCCACGTTACGCATCCCTTTTGCAGCGGGGAAATGGTTGGGGGTGCTTAGAGGTTATTTCGTGAGCCGTTCATCGGCGGCTCGGCATGCCGCTTGCCCGTGGTTGTGCCAGACTTATGCCTATGGCTGCACGATCCCTGCGAATCGCGTTGGTGTCATACCACACCTCGCCGTTCGAGCCGCTTGGCACCGGCGAGGCTGGCGGTATGAATGTTGTTATCGCGCACCATGCGCAGGAGTTGGCGGCGCGCGGTCACGAGGTGGAGATTCTGACGCGTCGCGCCGATACGTCGTCACCCGAGGTTGAGAATATCGCGCCGCGGTTGCGCCTGCGGTATCTACCCGCCGGAGAACCGCGACGTTACCCGAAGGGTGAGTTGAACGCTTTCGTCTCGGAGTTCAGCCGCGCGATGAGAGAACTGGCGCGCCGGGATGGCGTGGCGCCTCGCTGCCGGTGGGACCTTGTTCATGCACACCATTGGATGAGCGCTCTCGCCGCCGAGGAGACCGTTATCGGCGAGCGTCTTCCGCTCGTGTTCTCGTACCATTCCATTGCGGCACCTTGTGGCGCGACGCTTGCCGATGGCGAACCCGCGGAAAACCCGGCACGCCTCGCCGGTGAGGAGCGGGCTGCACAGTTGGCGCACAGGGTGGTTGCGGTATCCCAGTACGAGGCCGCTACCGTTGCCGAACGCTACGCGGCGTGCAGCGAACAGATCACGGTGCTGTTGCCGGGCGTGGACTGCGACATGTTCCATCCGTTGGCTGAAGATCCGCCCGGTGTTGTTGGGGCTCCGCCCGTTGATGAGTTGCTGCCGGAGGGGCCCTACCTGGCAGTGGCCGCGCGACTACAACCCCTGAAGGGTATCGATCTGGCGATTGAGGCGGTGGCGCGGGTGGAACCGAAACGCCGACCGCCCCTGGTGATCTCAGGGACCGCGGCGGAAGACTATTCCGGATACGAGAGTGCTCTGCGGGAAGGTGTTGCCCGACTAGGGTTGCATGACGATGTGCGATTCATAGGTGCATGTGCCCGAGGATGCCTGGCGCGGACGCTGCGCCGCAGCCTGGCCGTTCTCGTTCCGTCCCATACCGAGACCTTTGGTCTCATTGCCCTAGAGGCTGCGGCGTCGGGTGTACCGGTTATTGCCTCCGAGGTGAGCGGGTTGCGGGAGGCAGTTGTACATGGAAAGACGGGGTTGTTAGTGCCAAATCGCGATCCGGCTTCCTGGGCGGCCGCGATTGAGTCGTTGGTAAACGATCCGGATTACGCCGCTAGGCTCGGGGATGCAGGGCGCCGGCGGGCGCTGACACTGTCCTGGCAGCGGGCGGTCGACGGGCTTGAGAAGGTGTATGACGAGGTTGTTGAGGAGTTCTATGCCTGAGATTCGCCGGGCCGTCGTCGTACATGCGCATCCGGACGATGAGACTTTATCAAGCGGTGCCCTACTCGCGGCGTGGGCACGTTCCGGTGTGCAGGTCACAGTCGTCACCTGCACACGAGGAGAGCGCGGCGAGGTGGTTCCCGGAACTGCCCGTGGCAGTGCGCTTTCCGCTCAGCGGATAGGGGAGATCCGCGCGGCGCTCGCGGTACTATCCGGCGACGGCGTTCCGATTGCGCACGTATTTCTCGGTTCTCCCCCTGCCCGTGTGCAGGGGCAGGGCCCGCGCAACTACAAGGATTCTGGCATGCGCTGGGTGAAGCCCGGGGTGGCGGGCCCGGCCGACGAGGCCGACGAGGATTCGTTCACGAGTGCGCCACGAGACGAGGCGACGGCGGATCTGGTGGCACTGTTAGCGGAGGTGCGGCCGGACGTCGTCGTCGGGTACGACGCCGGAGGCACTTATGGCCACCCGGATCATGTGAGAGCCTACGAAATTACTCGCGATGCCGCACGCATCGCCGGAATGCAACGGCTGGAGATCGTTTCGGATGTTGCGCCGGACGATCGGGCGGCGGGCGATATGCACCTGGACGACGCGCGGCGCGATGCTGGTGCGTCGAGGGAAGGCGATTTCGTAGACTTGCCGGAGTTACTACCGGTTGTGACCGCAGCTCTGGAGTGCTACCACACGCAACTGACCGTGCGCGACGGCGTTATCGTGCATGTGGGTGGGCAAGTACAGGAGATTTCCACACATGTGCGGCTCGTAGCGGCCGAATAGGAGGATGCTGTTGCTGACCTTGGAACGTGCCGTTGCCTCGCGAGTTTGCCGATGCCTTGCGAGTTTGCCGATGGCATGAACGCCACGGCTGGTGATGTGGGAATACGCCTGTCACCTTGCGGGGTGGTGAAGGCCCTAGCCCGGTGTTAAGCATTGGGCCTGAGTTGCGCCTGAGCACTGGGAACGTAAGCAATAGGGAGGCAATTGTGAGAATCACGCCCATGAAGATCGTGTGGGGAGTGCTCGCGGCAGTGGTTGTCGCGGTGGCCTTGGCGAGTGTGCGCCCGTCGGTGATCCCGCAGGCGGCGGAGCTGAGTCTGACGTATCCGTGGGTGGCCGTTGTCGCCGTACGTAGCTGGATCGTGTTGGTGCTGCTGGGCGCGGCCCTGTTCTTCCTGATTATCGGGGTTATCCGCCGAGTAATGCTGGGACGTGGCCGGATCGCCTTCACCCTCGCGCTCGCACTGGTTGCCATTGCCGGGCTGCACGGTGCCACGCTTTTCAGCCGGGGAATTTCCAATGTAGAGAGCCTTGCGCCCGATCCGGGGATTACCAGTATTTCCGAGGGTGACGGGTCGATTACGGTCCTGGAGTACAACACGTTGGGAAGTTCGACCGGCGTTCGTGAGCTTGCGGACCTGATCGAGGGGAATGGGGTCGACGTCGTCGCCCTGCCCGAAACGTCAACGCAGGCCGGTACGGAATTGGTGCAGGAGCTTGCAACGCGCGGTTTGGAGTTCCAGCGTTTTGACACGGACACCTCGGAGTACTCTTCCGACTACCAATCGACTGTGCTGCTGGTGTCGGCCGAGCTCGGTGAGTATGCGGCGAGTACTCCGTTTGCAGATGCGTCTACGACGACGGCTCCCGCTGTGCTGGCGGTTCCGGTAGATGGTGAGGGGCCGTCGTTCATGGCCGTGCATCCGATTGCGCCTTCTGCCGAGAAAATCGAGACCTGGCGGGCGGAGATCGAATCGGTATATCGGCTGTGCGAAGAGGATTCGAATCTCATTATCGCCGGCGACTTCAATTCCACCGCGGATCACGAGGCGGCGCTGCGCCTGCCCGTCAGGTGCACCGATGCGGGTGCCCAGGCGAAGGTAGCGGGGCTGGGGACATGGCCGAGTCGGCTGCCCGCATGGCTCTCCTCGCCGATTGATCGTGTGCTCACCAGCGGCGGCTATGAAGGTACGGAAGGTGCCGTTGTCAGCGTCGGTAGGTCTGACCACCGTGGCTTGCTGGTGCGATTGACCCCACGGGGTAAAGACGATGCCAATTGATACGGACGGGTGGATAGCGTGATACACCGGCGTTGCGGCTGACGGGTTGCGAGAGTCACTGATGGCTACCGGCCGACGGGTGGCGGGATCTCCGTCGGGTTGTCGGTTTAGTTTTCGGTGTAGTTGGTGATGTCTGGGATGGGGGTGTAGGTTCCGCCTGGTCGGACGCCTTCTTCCATGCGGGTGAGGCATTCGTCGAGGTAGGCTTGGAGTGCTTCGGGGGTGAGGTTGAGGGCGGTGGCGGTGTCTTGGTCGATGGCGTTGAGTGCGTCGACGGCGGTGTGGAGGGCGTCGAGTGCGTTGGTTAGGTCGCGTTCGGTGTCGCGGATAGCGGTGGCGGTCTCGCCACTAGTCTCGCCGTAATTTGGCGGGTAGAAGGCGACGACCTCGTTCTCGGTCCAATCCTCAGCTTCTGATTTCTCGTAAGAGGAGCGTAGGTCGTTGAATTCGTGGACGACGCCGTCGAGCCAGCTCATGGTGGCGGTGAGTTTCTCGGGATCGAGTTCGAGGTCTGCCATTGCTGGTCTCGTTTCTTGCTGGTTGCTGTGGGGTGTGGGGTGGTGTGTGGCCCCACTGGTGGGGTGGGGCCACACATGGGGGTGTTTAGCGGAAGCGGTTGGCTGCGCTTTGGTCGGTTTGGAGGTAGTTTTGGCCGGATGTGGCTACGCGTTGTGAGGCGGCGCGGAGGAGTTCGTTGAGTTCTTGGGCGAGTTTGTCCCATTGGGCTTGGGCTTCGGAGTAGGCGGCTTGGGCATGGCCGTCCCAGCGTTCCCGGATACCGTTGAGTTTGGACTCGAGGTTGTTCAGGATGTCATCGATACGCGAGTACGAGCTGGACATGCCCGAAGAGCCGGACTGTAGTCCCTCAAAATTGACTTGAATCATTAGTTCGTTTTCTTCCCTTGGTCGACTCGTGCCGAGAATCTGTGCCGGGCTCTCTCTCCACGACGGTGGGAATGGAACCGGTGACAGGGGCACGGTGGTATGTGGTTTGGTTTCGTATAGTCCGACCCCGCCTCACACCAGGCCGGATGAGACCTGGTGGCGGGGGTGGGGGTTAGCCGCCCAGGAGGCCTTGCATTTCTCCCCAGGAGGAGGACACGTCGGCTTCGGTGTCTTCGACTTGGGCGGCGGTGCCGGTCAGGTTGGAGGAGAACTCGTCGAGCACGGCGTAGAGTTTATTGACCCGCGTGTTCCAGTTTTGTTGGAAGTTCATGAACGCGGCGGCGCCGGAGCCTTTCCAGGCGGTGGCCCAGCCGGCGATTTCGTTTTCTAGGCGGGAGATTTCTCCGGTGAGTTCTTCTTTAGCTGAGGCCACGAGTTGGGCTCCTTCCCGGATCGCACCATCATCGCGTAGCTGGTTGGTGTTGATAGACAACGGCCACACACTCCTTCACATAATCCATTGGTGTCGTGCTTTGCCAGTATGTTGTGTTGCTGTGACATCCTGCTCGGGCCCGGAGGTGAGCGGGAGTTCTGTCACGTGTTCCTCACCCTAACCAGGCCCCGGCCCGGCCCGCTAGCCTGCCGGGCGGGTATCAATACCCATTGACAACACCAGCCACCCCATGCTAGCCACCCCACCCGGCACGACAGCCGGACGGTGGCCGGACGGTGGCCGGGATACCATCCGGATACTGGTCTCATGCCACGGAATCGTTGCTACCACGCCGGAAACCCGACACGCCCGTCCCCCCTTGGCAGGCATGCCCACCCACCGGGCGTGTACCACGCCGACTAGCGGGCATGACCGTCGACGAGTTACCCACACCACACCCAAATATCCCACCAAGTAAGACGGTCGCGTATCGATCCACGAGACGATCGCCGGCGTGGCCTGCGAGACGCCCAGTTCGACGAGTTACGCGATGAACGGTCATTACCGTACTTGTCTCATCGGGCCGCCCACGCGGAGGCAGACCTGCTCGACCTGTCCAAGGGTAGACCGGACCGGGTAACTCCGCCCGCGCGTAGAGACAGAGCAAGGGGTCACCTACCGCCGCCACCAGTGACCCAGCGGCCCGCCCACGCACCGAAACGAGCACGTCGCGGTGCATCGGTCCGTCTCCTGCCCAAACTCGTCCGCCAACGCATCGAAACAGGCACAGCCCACAACACGCCAACCCCTCAACCGCCAACACCAACGAACGGCATGGTGGTCATGGGGGCTCCGCTCTGCTCCGTGTTGTCGGTCGTTGTCGTTCTTCGCTTGTGGCTGGTTGGTTGTTGGCGGCTGGTTGGCTTCGGAGGGTGTGAAAAGCTATCGTTCCTCTTCACTACAGCGTGCACTTCTGATCGTGCTGTTGCCGCGCGGTCATGGTGGGTCGGGTTGGGGTTATGGGGTGGTGGTTGGTGTTGGTGTGGTGTTGGTGGGTTGTGGGTAGGGGACTTCGGTCCAGGGGGTGGGGTTGTCGTAGTCGCGTTCGTCGCGCATGTCGATGCCGGTGAGTTTGAAGTCGCCGCGGACTTCGTAGAACAGCCAGCCTTCCCCGGACTCGCCGGTCTCTAGTCGCGGGACTTTGATGAGGTAGTCGTCGCCCCTGTAGTCGGCGGTGTCTGCTTGGTAGGGCTCGTAGAGCGGGTGTCCGTTGGTGGTGCCGCGCAGGCGTACGGCGACGGCGATATAGGGGTCGGCCTTGTCTCCGGTGTTGGTGACGCGGAGTTTGATGCCCAGGAACCGTTGACCCGCGACGGTGATCTCTACGGGTGGGTCGTAGGTGGTCAGGTATTCGGTGACGTCGGGTTTGTATTCGAGGACTTCCACGCTCCAGTCCCCGATCTGGGTCACCCCAGACGTCGGCGAGGGCGTCGGTTCCGGCGTGGCCGTGCTTGGCGTAGGTACTGGGCTTGTCGTGTGGTCACTGA
>NZ_RQSN01000012.1:0-61612 GCF_003957265.1 Actinobaculum sp. 352
CGAATCCGCTCAGCATCCTCGCTGGTGGTTCCCGGCCTGGCGCCCATGTCGACCTCGGCCTTCTTCACCCAGGTACGCAGCGCCTCCGGATGGACGCCCAGCTCATCAGCGATCCTGCGGATCGCCCCCTTAGACCTCTCCGGGTCCCGACGGGCCTCCACAGCCATCCTGGTAGCCCGCTCCCGCAACTCCTCCGGATACTTCCTTGATGCACTCATGACAGTAATCCTTCCGTGTAATCACTACCTCCATCAAACCCGGGACGATTCAGTTGGGAAGTCATGTACTCTCTCCCTTTATCGGTAGTGGGATTGGGGTGTGGTTTCATGGTTCTGGACAGCTGGCATTTGCGTTTACGCGCGGCTCCTTTTCTGCCTGTTGTCGTGGATGAGTGCGGTTGTTACCACTAGGATTGCGGCTAGATGAATGAAGGCTAGGCTGTCGTTTGTGAGCCACTGACGCGGTGAATCTGCGCGCCGTCTGCCGTTGTACATTTCTTCGAATGCCGAAATGCGAGTATTCACCCTTGTGGACAGTTCTGTACGTATGTCTTCATTGCCGCGGCTGGGGCTTTGGGGGATGGGCTGCTCGCGCATCCAGGCAAAGTAGTTCGAAAGCTGTGTCCCGTCCATGTCCGTATAGTCGATGATGCGTCCGTTCTCCATGAAGGAAGCCCCGTAGCCGCTGTCGTCTGCGGGTAACGCCTCTGGGTTGTTGTTGGCCCATTCGCTGTATGCCTGTCCGTATAGATCCCAGATCTGTGTCTCTAGGTCACTTTTGTTTGGTGTTTCGGTGTTGCCTGTGGTGGCGTGGTTGAGTGTGACGAAGAGGGGGACGTAGCGCATGACTGTGTTCTCGACGTTGGTTTCTGTTTGTCCGTCCATCGCTCGATGTAAGTCTCTCAGGTAGGTGGTGTTGGTGGCTTGGGTGAAGTGTTGGAGGGAGGGGGTTCTGCCGTTGGTTGTGTTGGTGTCGTAGGCGAGGTCGGTGAAGAAGCCGGGATATTCGTCAACACGACCAATCAGTTGATTCTTGAGAGTATAGGTGGGCAGCAGTGTGAAGCTGTGTTCTGAGCGGCCGATGTAGGTGAGGTCGTCGGGTGCACCGCCTGCATGGTTCATCATGTCTGCGATGTGGCTGGCGTATGGGTGGAGGATGTTTCCGGTGTGGGTTCTGAGGTTGCGGTTGGTGTAGCCGTAGGGGGTTTGGTTTTTGCCGGGGCCGATGGTGATGGTGGGTCCGTAGTTGTGGGCGAGGCCGTCGCAGTAGGCCTGGAGGTAGTCGCGGATGATGGTGTAGGAGTCGGGGGCTTGGGTGTTGCGGGTGGTTTGGGTGATGATGAGGCCGAGCTGGTTGCCGTGGTCGGGGTAGGGGATGATGTGGTCGGGTGTGGTGGTGGGCAGGGCGTTGGTAAGGCCGGGTGTGGGGTTTGTGGTGCTGCCGGGGGTGTAGCGGTGGGCGACGAGGTATTCGATGGTGCGGAGTTGTTTGGTTGCGGGGTAGGTGCGGTTGGGGTGGGTGATGGTGATCAGGCTGTAGCTTGCCAGGAAGTGGCGGGTGGCGGCGGTGTTATCGGCGGTGATTTGTGTGGCGGCGGTGGTGTTGGTGGTGTGTGGTGGTGTGGCGGGTTCGTCGGCGAGGTTGAGGAGGGCGTAGATGGGGTCGCCGGTGGTGGGGTCGGTGAGGAAGTGGCCGGGGTCGTAGGCTTGGCGTGTGGTCTGGAGGGTGGTGTGGTCCCAGAGGAGGAGGTGGGTGGCGGTGGAGTCGAGGGTGGGGGAGATGGGTTCGTTGGGGCCGGGGATGGTGGTGGCGTCGGTGGTGGTGTAGGTGGTTCCGGTCAGGAAGATGGGGCCGATGTGTAGGTAGGGGTTGGTGGTGGCTGCGGCGGTGAGGGCGGAGCCGATCCATTCGTATCCGTAGGTGGGGGTTCCTTTGGTCCAGGGGATGATGCTCTGGTGGTCTTCTGCGTCGGTTAAGGAGGCGTATGGTTTGTCTTTGAGGTAGACGGTGGTGCCGACGGTGCGGACTTGTTCAGCGGTGTGGGCTTGGTGGTCGGTGAGGGGCTGGCCGTTGATGGTGATGGTGTCGTGGTCGTGCTGCCAGGCGGTAAGGGCGGGATCGGCGGTGTTGGTGCCGCCGGTGGCCAGGGTGATGATGGTTCCGATACCGGCGTTGAGTTCACTGCCACAGGTCCAGGAGGCCTTGGTGTGTTGCAGGGTGGTGACGAGTTGGTCGATAGTGACGTGGCTGGTCAGGGCGTTGGCGAAGTAGTGGTTGGAGAACAGGGCACCGTACTGCGTGACGAAGGCCTGTACCTCGGCCTGGTCGACGTCGTCGTCGGTGAAGAAACCTGCCGCGTCCTTGGCTAACCGGTCAGCCTCCTGCCACGAGGACACACTCCCGTCCACCAGACCCGTACACGCAGCAGAGGACCGACCAGACAACCCCACCCCACCCACACACACCACACCCACACAAACCACCACCACCGCCACCACAACAAACACACCCCAAAAACGAAACAGTGACACGGAAGTTTTCATCTTGGCCTTTCAACGGAAACGGTTCTCTAGTGCTGAATTGGGGCTCTTCGCGGCAGCCCGCGGGGCAGACAAGGACGAGTGGGATTCATTGCTGGTTCACCTGCGATTCGACGCGCTGTCGATGTTCGACTTTGCTGTGGTTGCTTCGCCGTCGATGATATTCGCAGCACTACTGCTGTTACCGACGACGTCCGGCAAAGGCATTTGAGCTGCCCAGTCGGAGAAATACTGCTGCTCCGAGGCGCTCATGTCCGTATAGTCTTTTATCCTGCCATCTTCCATAAAGTGAAGGGAGGCAGGACTTGCTGCTGCCTCCTCCAATAGGTCAGGCTGAGTATTGAGATAGTCTGCATAGCAGTTGAGGTAGCGATCCTCCATGAGGCTCGTAGTCAGCGAGTCGCTGTTATCGCGTACCTCGGCGACGATGTACTCACTATTCGATTCAGGTAGCAGGCTGTCTATGAGTTCTTGCGGTCCTCCATTTGAAGGTATATCGAGCACGTCCATCCCTGGACCGACCTTACTGAAGGAAAAATAGCCAGCGCCATCAAGAATCAGACCCTTGATAGCGTTATTGACGGAATCCGATGACCTAGCGAGTTGGATATCATCGGCGTATTCCGCGCGTTCAATGACAACGAAACCAGTGGTGTATTGGGCGAGAACATTGTGAACACCGGCGCTGCCGGGCCAACCATTCATAGCCGCAGTCAGGTCTCGCTGGCAGAACATGTCATTGGCCTCTGCCAAAGTGGCAAGCGATGGCATTCTGCCGTTGGACGTATCTGTGTCGAAGCTCAGGTCGGCGAAGAGTCCAGGAGAGTCCGTATTTCCCATGGCAATCAACTGATTGCGGAGTTCTGCTGTCAATTGCAGCTTGTACCCGTCATCGCTCTCAAGAACGATCTCGCCTCCGTCCCTACCATTCGGATCATTGAGTTCTCGGCTGATGTCATCCATATAGGGTGCGAGTATCTCCCCTCCGTGAGCGCGAAGACCGCGATTGGCGTAGCCGAAGGTGTCCTGCCCGGCAGCGTCACCGATCCAGCCTGCGGGTTGGTAGTCGGCGGCAAGCCCGTCGCAGTAGCCCTGAAGATAATGATGAATGATGGCATACGAGTCTGGATTATCCAGATCTCGTGTCGATTCGTAGATGACGTTTCCAAGGAGATCCCCCTGATCGGGGTACTCGTAAGGTGTGGCGTAGGTGGTGATCGGAATGCCTTGGTTGCCATAGTCATTGAAGGTGTCCCCTGGCACCGATCTATGCCCGACAAGGTACTCGGTGGTTCCCAAGGGTCTCCGTGAGCCGTCGCCGTCATCAATGGAGATGAGACTGTCACTGGCCAAGAACTTCTGATTGGAGGCGATACGGTTGTGGTTAACTTCTTCCAGTGCGGCTGGATCCGCTGTTCCGCCAGTGGGTTCATCCATCAGGTTCAGCAGGGCGTATACTCCGTCGCCAGACTGCGCCTCGCCCAGGAAACCGCCCGGGTCAAGCCCGTGCTTGTCGGTTTCCAAGGAGCTGTTATCCCATCTGAGCAAGTCATCGGCAACCGATATATCGCTGTCGCTTCGCCCATTGAGGAACACATCTCCAATGACCAACGACTCGTTCTCGCCTGCGGCGGCGAAAGCGGAGCCAATCCACTCGTATCCATAAGACGGGTCGTGCTTCGTCCACGGCAGTAGCCCTTGATCTGCCTCTGCCGCTGACATCGACGAGTACTTGTTCCCGTCCATGTAGACGGCGTTGCCGACCCCCTTCAGTTGCCCAGCGAACTGGAGCTGTCGATAGACAAGGGTCTTGCCGTTAATGCGCAGACCGTTGGAACCTGCTTGCCAAGCTCCCAGTTCCTTGCAGGAGGTGTCAACTCCGCCTGTTGCTAGAACAATAAGTGTACCGACCCCAGCGTTGAACTCAGAAGCACCATCCCAGGAGGAGTCCACCTGCTGTAGCACGCCAATCATCTGGTCGGGCGATACGCGGGCTGCTAGCGCGTTAGCAAAGAACGGGTTATCGAAGTCATCGCCGTACTCCTCAAGAAACTCATGGAGCTCCGCTTCCGTGATGTCACCCTCTTGGAAGAAGTCCGCAGCCCGCATCGCCTCCGAATTCGCATATGTCCAGTTTGCCTCCGTGCCGAGCACATTGTCCTCAGTTCCGAAGCACGCGAGTGAGAGCCGATCCCGGTCAACAGACTCACCGTCGGCACCAATCACGCGTCCCTTCGGGACGAAGCGGTCTGCCCAGGCGGAGATCGCGGTTGTCGTGGACTGCGCCACTAGATTCAACTCTGCTAGGGCGGAGTCGTAGTTTGCGCGTGCAGTTGCCTGGTCTTCTGCACATCGGGTGTTAGCACTCTCTATAAGCGGGTTGATCGAGTCGGGATCAAGTTCATCGCTGCGGATTCGGTTGGTTCCGGGCGCGGTGAGTTCGTTGATCGCGGCTGTTCGGGCGGTGATAGCTGCGTCCCACTGCTCTTGTGCTGCCTCGATTCGACCGATAGCTGTGGAGAGTTCATCGGCGTAGTTGTTGAGAACGGGCTTGATAGCGACCTGCGCGCTCACCGCACTTTGAACTGCGGACTGCAGGGCTTGCGCCGCGCCCGCATTCGCTGTGCCAGCAGTTCCCCCCCCATCCTTCGACGGCAGCGCCCTGCCCAACTATCTGGGTCTCGCTCATCGCCCCCGCAGCGCCGTCAAAGGCAATGCCGATATCCCTGATTTTCTCGACTTTATTCGCGGGTTTTGGCAGCGCCGTCTCTGCCGGTACCGGAGACCAAGTCATGGTGAGTTCCTTTGCTTCAGAGTTAGCTGTTCATGAAGTCGAATTCGCCGCCGACTTCGAAGTTGTCGACGGCGTCTTGCTCGGCTTGGTCGTAGTTCACGATGGCAGCCTGAACGCCTGAGCCGAGTACGCCTGCAGAATCGGAGAACTCGAGGCATGCCTGTTGCATGAGGTCAGCGACGTAGTCGCATACCTCGCTGAGAGCGGCAGTCGTCTCTACGATCAGATCCGCGATATCGGGGCACGACTCGCGAATTCTCCCATACCCAGCCGCGATGTTCACAAAGGTCTGGGAATCGTTCCAGTTCTTGTTTCGGGCAATGCCTGCCAGAGCAGGATCGAATTGCAGTAGTTCGTCAGTCATGTGAGCGGGTCCCTTCTGTAGCATTAGCACCTGAGGAGGTAACACGCCACACTGTATTTGGAGATGGCTCCCAGGTCTAGCTAATCCACAGGGGAATGATACCCATGGTGTAATACGGCGATGTGTGGTATGAAGCACCTCTGCCTACCGAATGGTCCAGCGGCTCTCATGGTCGGCGGTGCGGTTCCTCGAACGGACATTCCCGGATTTGACGGAGTTTTCATGAGTCGAGTGCGGGTATCCAGGGTCGAGCCGACCAGCTTATCGGGTGCCGGTTGGTGTGGGTGTGGTGTTGGTGGGTTGTGGGTAGGGGACTTCGGTCCAGAGGGTGGGGTTGTCGCGGTCGCGTTCGTCGCGCATGTCGATGCCGGTGAGTTCGAAGTCGCCGCGGACTTGGTAGAAGAGCCAGCCTTCTCCGGACTCGCCGGTCTCCAGGCGTGGGACTCCGGCGAGGGAGTCGTCTCCGCGGTAGCGGGTAACGTTCACTTGGTAGGGTTCGTAGAGGGGGTGTCCGTTGGTGGTTCCGCGTAGGCGTTCGGCGAGGTGGAGGTAGGGGTCTGCTCGTTCTCCGGTGTTGGTGACGCGGAGTTTGATGCCGAGGAACCGGTGCCCCTCGATAGAGGGAGTTACGGGTGGGTCCGCGTTTGCAAGGTAGTCGGTGACGTCTGCCTTGTATTCTAAGATTTCCACGCTCCACTCCCCGATCTGCGTCTCCCCAGGCGTCGGCGAGGCCGTTGGCTCCGGCGTAGTCGTGATCGGCGCGTGGGTGGGGCTGGTCGTGTTACCACCGGGGGCGGGCGTGGGTGTTGCGTGGTTGCGTCCGGCGATCATGACCCCGGCGACCACCACCCCGATGACGACTAGGGCGCCGATGGCCGCCCAGGCCCAGCCTGGCAGGCCCCGCCGACGTGGGGTGGTAGCACCCCCAGTCGGGTCGGACGAATTGCTGTTCGGGGCTGGTGGTGTGGTGGTCATGGGTCTCCGCTCTCTTTGTGTGCTGTCGGTTGTCTTGTCGTTGATTGTTGCAGATCTGGTCACGATCTGCAGTTTCCGACAAGTCTTCACAGGCGCATATGACCGCGGCACGTGGTGTGACCTGCGCAAACGCGTTGGGATGTGGTTCTGGTGAGGGAGTGCGTGTCGTTATTCGTTGTAGACAGATGGCCGTTTCACCGGTAGAGTCGGCGATATCACAGCCGATTCTGTTCTGAGTAGTGGGGCGCTCACCGAGTACAACCCTAACTGGAACGTGAGGAGAGAGGACAGCATCATGGCTAGTCATGAGCAGCGAGACACATTAGCGGAGATCGCGACATTTGATCCGGAGGAAGCCCGGGATCTCGCGCGTATTTACGATAAGGTGAGTCGTGGTTTTGAGGATTTGCGGGGCACGATTGCTCGGCGGATGAATCCGGATGATTTAGGGATTCGTGGCGCGGCGGGTGAAGCGTTTCGGAGCTCAATGGACGGTATCCGGCAACGGATGGGACAGCATGCCGACGACATAGAAGCGATGAGTAAGTCGGCTGAAGTGATTGCGGATGCAGCGGAAGAGGCTCGGGCGGCGCATGAGGAGATTAGTGCGGATACGACATCGTCGGATGCGGCGTATGCGGCGCAGTCGGGGATGCTTAATGGTGTTGCGACGGTGAATCCGGATGTGACGGGGCAGTTGGACCATGCTCATCAGGCGCATGAGGCCCGGGATAGTGGGTATGAGGAGCGGGCTGGGCGGATGGTGGATTATGTGGGTGAGGAGGTGGATCGTGCGATTCGTATGCTGCCTCGCTCGGAGAAGTCCGAGCCGCGTTCTTATGTGACCTACACGCCCTCGCCGTCGTTGTCTGGTGTGGATTCGTCGGTGACGGGTCTACCGTCTGATGGTGGGGCGTCGTATGCGGCGGCGTTGGCGGAGGGCCGCCCGACAGACACGGACCCGGATGTGGACGTGTCGGATGGTGGTGGGTCTGTTGTTCCGTCGGTGGGTGCGGTTGCGGCGGGTGTGGGTGTTTCTGGGAGTTTGGCGTGGATGTTTTCGTGGTATGCGGGTGAGCGTGTGGAGGGCATGGTGGGTACTCCACAAGGCAGGATGATCCGAGCAGATTCCGCGGAGGCACGCTACTTGTATGGTCCGGGTGGAGGGGATTTGATGGACCGGGTCCGGGAAGCCGGACGCCTCTCCTTCCAAGACAACAACAACAACCCCACGGGTGGTGCTGGTGTTGCTGGGGCGGCCGGGGCTGCGGCTGGTGCGGCGGGGTTGGCCCGTGGTGCGGCATCTGGTGTGCGGTGGAGTAATGCGCAGCAGATGGGTATGCGTCCCACCCGTATCCCCTTATCAGGCCAACCCCAACAAGGCACCGGGACGCGAGGAACCGGGGCCGGGACACGAGGCACGGGTGTGCGCGGCGGGCAGGCACAACAGGCCGGTATGCGTGGCACCGGTGGTGCGCGGGGCGGACAAGCCGCTAATGGCCGTGGGGCTGGTGCGGGCGGCGTCCGGGGTGGCCAAGCCCAGGGTGACCGTGGAACCGGTGTTCGTGGTGGACAGCCTGCTGGTGGTCGTGCTGGGACTGGCCGTGGAACGGGTGTTCGCGGCGGTCAGGTGCAGCAGTCTGGTGTGCGTGGTACCGGGGGTGCGCGTGGTGCTGGTCGTAAGAAGCGGGATGAGCGGGAGCGGAAGTGGAGTCCGGAGGTTCGGTTTGCTTTGCGTGGTCGGGAGGTTCCGGATCCGCAGGAAGAGGAGCGTCGCCGGGAGGAAGCGCTTAAGCGTTTGGATGCGGTGTGGTTGAGCCGTCACGGCGCGGAGAGTGTGCGCGAGCGGCAGCGGCGTGAGGCCGAGGAGGCTACCCGTCGTGAAATGTTCTCCCGGCCCCTGCTGTACTGGCGGCCACCCCGCGAAAACGGACAACAACAATAAACTGGCCGTCCGCACCACTTGTGCGGTCACGCAGCGACTACAGCGTGGAATCCACACGTTACGCGGCTCGGATCGCTCGTGTTCCGAGCCGGGCGAGTCGCCGTAGTGGAACTCTCACGTTACACGGTTCGGATGCTACGCAGCGGAAATCTGCTCAGTGATCACGGCGTAGAACCCGTAAGCGGATGTTACGCGGTGAGGCCTCCAATGTGCGGACGGCATCGGCCGGAATCTCGGAGGAAATATCGGTGACCATGTAGCCGATTTCTCCGGACGTCGCCAAGATCTGCGTATCAACATTGGCACCGTTATCCGCGAAGATCTGGTTGACCTGTGCCAATGCTCCCGGCGTATTGCGATGAATCCAGGCCACGCGGTAGAGCGAAGACTCGTCGGGGGAGGAGTCGATATTCGGCAGGTTAACTGAAAGCTCGGTTGAGCCCTTGCGCCAGTAGGTCATGAGCTTCCCTGCCACGAAGTATCCAATGGATTCCTGAGCCTCAAGTGTGGAACCACCGATATGCGGCGTCAGGATGACATTGTCAAAACCAATCAGTGGGGAGTCGAAAGGCTCGCCGTTGGCATCCGGTTCGCTCGGGAACACGTCCACAGCCGCTCCTGCGAGATGCCCGCTTTGCAGGTGTTCGCTCAAGGCATCGATGTCGAGGACGAATCCGCGTGACAGATTGATAAGGATCGCTCCATCTCGCATCTGCTCCAGTTCATGCCGTCCGAAGAAGCCGCGATTCGATGCTCGGCCGTCAACATGGATTGAGACGATATCGGATTGATGCAGCAGTTCGTCGAGGCTACGTACGCGTTTCGCATTGCCGATGGCAAGGCGTTCGGCAATGTCGAAGAAAACGACCCGCAGCCCCAAGGCCTCCGCCAGCACCGAAAGCTGGGTTCCAATCGCGCCATAACCGACTATGCCAAGAGTCTTACCGCGTACTTCGTGTGCACCGTTCGCCGTTTTCTCCCAGCGGCGTTCGTGCAGAGCGCGGTTGCGCTCGGGGATATGACGGGTTAGTGCAATCGCCTCGGCCACCGCCAACTCAACGACGGAGCGTGTATTGGCGTAAGGCGCGTTGAAGACGGAAATTCCCCTCCGAGAAGCCTCGCCGAGATCAATCTGATTCGTGCCTATGCAGAAGGCGCCGATCGCGGTCAGCTGCGGACAGGCCTCAAGCACCTCGCGGGTCACGTTGGTCTTCGATCTAATCCCGAGCATATCGACGCCTTGCAAAGCGTCGATAAGCTCCTGACCTTGCAGGGCGCCGTTTACGCGTACGACCTCGGCATTGGCGCGTTCAAAGACCTCATTGGCCGAGCCGTGTGGGTTTTCGAGGAGAAGGATGCGTACCACTTCTTAACTATCACCGTTCTTCAAAAGACGCGCCAAATTGGCCCGGACTCTGGGACTACCCGAGAGGATAGTTCTCGGAAGCATACAACGATAGATCCCCTGCGGCATATCACGCCCTCTGAACGCAAGAGTCTGCTTGTTGTGAGCCGCTCGCATCCTCGGCTTCCGCCAGTCCTTCTGGCAGTTCCCCGGTGTGCACGATGCACAGCTTCCGAGTGGGCCGTGTCATCGCCACGTACAGATGCCCCGGCCCGTCGGCCAGAATCTCCTGCGGTTCAACAAGCACCACAACGTCGTATTCGAGTCCCTTCGCCTGCAGTGGGTCAAGGACATGGATACGGGAAGAGACCTCACTTCCGTCTCGGTCGAGACTCCATTCTGCCAACTCAGGCGCGGCGGCGAGAGCATCGCGGATGGCAGCAACACGGTGCTGCGGGGCAATAACACCGAGTGTGCCCCCCGAACCCACCTCGGCATCAAGCTCGCGGCACAGGCGCTGGACAGCGGTGACGACGGCCGTATCTCGCTCCTCCGTCGTCGCTCGTTCCGTCTCTAAACTGCCGGGTAGGTCTCGCGCCGCACGCACGTCGCGCACCGGTTTACCGGAGGCGGCGAGAGTACGTCCGGCGGCACTAAGCACTGTGGCAGGCGTTCGGTAGGAGATTGTCAGAGGCTCCTCACGAAGTCGATCACCCAAACGGCCCAGTAATTCCTTCCACCCCTCTCGTGGCGCACCCGCGGGCCGTTGATCGAGATCGCCGACAAGAGTCATCGATCGGCTCGGACAGCGGCGGAGGAGCATTTCCCACTGCATAGGGGAGAGTTCCTGCGCTTCGTCGACGACGACGTGCCCGTACGTCCACGAGCGATCCGCGGCTGCACGTTCCGCCAGCGTCTGGGTGGGCCCGGTATCGGCCATGCGTTCAGTAAGAGCCGCCTCACTGACGATTCCGCCTCCCAGGTTCATGGCGGACATTGTTTGTGCGACGTACTGGGACAACTCCGCATTACGGGCCTCGGCGGCGGCACGCTGCCGACGTTCGAAGTTGTCTTGGAACGGACCCAGATACTCGGCCATCTCGTCAAGAATTGCGATATCGGCGGCGGTGAAGCCGCTGCCTTTGGGCCGTGCGATTGCCGCCAGGTCGGATTCGCTCAACTGCGGAGCTATCGATGCGAGCAATGCCGGGTTATCCAACAGCCGTTCCAATAGTTGGGTTGGCGACGACGGCAGCCAGCGCAGGTTGATTTCGCGGCGTGCGTCAACACTTGCCGCGACGTCGCCAACAATCCACTCGTTGTCGGCCAACGACAATTCGCGCCCCTCCGCAACTTGCTGTGCGAGGAGTTCAACGAGTTGGCGAGCGTAGGTATCGCGTGCCTCGTTATGCGTGCGCCCTCCACGACGAGCGCGCCGTTGCGCGGCATCCACGTCCTGTGGAGTCAAGCGCACAGCAACGCCGTCAATCGTGAAACGCACTGTTGATGCGAGCGGTCGCTCGAGTAATTCCCGGACGGCGCGGCGGCAAATTTCTCGCCAGGCCAAGCGGCCTTTGATCTCCGCTGCTTCAGCGGAGTCGCTTGCGGTGACTCGCACGCCCGGAAGCAGCCCCTCAATTGTGGTTGAGACGACGTCTGACTCTCCGAGAGCCGGCAGGACTTGGTCGATATAGCGAAGAAACACCGGGGACGGGCCGATAACCAAAATGCCGGAGCGGGAAAGATGCTCTCGATTCGCATACAGGAGGTAAGCGGCTCGGTGCAAGGCCACGGCGGTCTTTCCGGTCCCCGGTCCACCTTGTACAACAAGGACTCCACCAAGATCGTCCCGAATGATCCTGTCTTGTTCGGCCTGAATAGTGGCGACGATATCCGTCATCTTCCCGTCGCGGGACTGACTCATAGCGGCCATCAGGGCAGCCTCGCCGGTGAGATTCAGGCCGTCGTCTGCCGAAGAGTCAGAATCCAGCAGCTCATCTTCAACGGCAGTGACTTCGCGCAGGCGCGTTAGGATGTGGCGACGTCGAATAACGTCACCTGGGTGAACCGCCGTCGCACGGTAGAACGGTTCTGCCTGTGGGGCACGCCAGTCGAGGAGGATAATGTCCTGCGCCTCATTCTTCAATCCGATGCGGCCAATATGTTCGAGGTGCCCTCCCTGCAGGTCAAGGCGCCCAAGAACGAGGCGGTTCTCGACGTTGCGCAGCCGGATGAGATTGTCCTCATAGTGCGTAGCGAAGGAGTCGCGTTCGGATAGCGCCCCGGCGCTCTCCTGGCCGGACTGGGCACGGATTTCCCGCAGGCGATCAGTATAACCGGCACGTTGCCTATCGAGCGCCGCGTAGGCGGTGTCGACATACGCCTGTTCCTCATCAAGGGCACGCTGCCGCGATGAGCCTTCTGCGTTGGTCACGGGCGACCTCCTTGAACTGGTCGTCGCAAAAGTGCGGTTATCAATTATCCGATATCTCCTGCTGTTTGGCCAACCGAGCATGGCCGATATCAGTTTCGCGCCTAGCGTAGGGTGGCCGTCGTCGGGAAGGCGGAAAGGCTGACGGCGTTCTCTTCTTTGAGGCCCGAGTTCATGCCTTCATGGACTGGGTACGTAACTGCATCGAGATCCCGGAGGTCGTGTGCCGATGGTCTCGGCGGGCTCGGGTGATTGTGCCGGTGTCACGCCGTTCCGGAATGAAGGAGCCTGTTGCTGCGCTTCGGGCTCGGGTAGGTGTACGGCTCGCAGCCGTGCGCACAACCACAGCCGTAGGTCCGCGGGGTGTCGGAGGCATGTGGCACGATGGTTTTGAAGGGCGAGACGAGAGGAAGAGCTGGCCAATGGGACATTTCATTTCATTCCCGCCGGGCACTGAGCCGGACAATATCCCCATTCTCGTAATGAGTCTGGTGGATCCGGTAACCGACGCCGGTGCCGTGCCATCTCTCGTTTCAAGCAATCTCCGGTCACTTGACGGAGACGTGGCGGCACTCTTCGATACCGATCCTCTGCTGGACTACCGTGCTCAGCGCCCAATGCTCAACTACCGTGACGGGCAACTGACAGGTCTGGTTCGTCAGCACATGACCGTGCATGTGGCCAAGGACGTTGAAGGTCGCCCATTCCTACACATGCATGGGGCAGAGCCCGACTTCAGATGGGACTCGCTGACTGCGGATATGCTTGATCTTGCCGAGCGCTTCAGTGTGCAGTCCGTCTACTCCTTCACCGCCGTGGGGGCCGCAACACCGCATACGCGACCGGCGGATATGATCGTCCGTACCAGTGACCCCGGAGTCGACCGGCCGGTGCTCAAGGCTGACTTCTGGTTCCCTTCATCTTTTGCCGACTACTTCGAATACCACGCCGGCGAGCTGGGCATCACGACGACGAATGTGGCCGTCCGCGTTCCGTTTTACCTGACCGGCAACCGCTACTCCGCCGGGGCCGCGGGCGCCCTTTCCATGGTCTCCAGTCTCTCCGGACTTCGTTTCCCGATGGGCGATCTCGAACGAGAAGCCAGCGCCGAAAACGTGGCACTGGCTGAACTAGGCAAAGAGAACGCAGAACTAGCGGTGCTCATTGGAAACCTGGAGAAAGAGCATGACGAGCACGGCGTCACGCCGGGGTTCGTGACGGCACCGGAGGCCGAACTCTCCGTGCCCTCTGTTGATGAGATCGGCCGTGCTGCGGAGCAGTTCTTGGCACAGGCAGATGCCGCCGAACAGGCTAATCGCCCGGAAATGCAATTCGATCCACAAGGCTTGATCCGCCGCATTGCGGAGTACCGGGAATCACGGTCCCAGAAGGGGAAGGGCCATTTCACCACGCCGGTCACCGAGTACACATCGGCAATGGCTTCCGAGGACGCGGCCCGTTACACCGCGCTCGCGGGCACGTCGGGACCGCAGGATGACGACGTCGTTGGCGGCGAAGAAGCAGGCGATGCCGGTGTTGAGTCGGGGTCTGATGGCGCCGGTGCGGATACCGGCAGTGTTGCCGAGAGTGAAGCCGCTCCGTCTCCGGCGCAGCAGGAAACGTCAACAGACGTTGAGCAGCCCGAACCAACGGACCAACACAAGGAATCGCGCGGCCAAGAGCAAGCAACGCCTCAATCCCAGCAGCGCCGACGTCGTTGGGGGCGTCACTCGTGGCATCGCGACGAGTGACTGCAACGACGGCGGCGGCTAGTGCTGCTAGTGTCGGCGCACTCCTAGCGCCATGACGGGCGGCTAGTGACTGCGGCCGGGGTTTCGCCGCAGCTGCCGCCCACCATGCCAGAAGCTCTCGCCGCTGCGAGTGCCCGGTCAACACGCCGAGCCTTCAGCAGGTGCTCGGGTTGCCGGTGTTGGCGTCGTGCGAAATCACCTCTGTGCCGGACCGCTACTGACCAGGCCCCAAATCACGGTCTTGCAGTAGTCGAGCACCTTCCGCCCGCCGGTGCAGATCATCCTCCGTAAGAACCGTTGTAGGCAAAGGAAGACGGTGCACTCGGCGCCTCACGTCGGCGATATTGAATGCTTGCATGGATGCGGCCAGGACGATGTTGCCGAAATGTCTGCCACGTACCACGGCCGGATCCGTGATCGCAATGACATGATCGAAAGCCGCGAATAAGGCGCGCGCCTCTTCTCCAACCCGCCTTATCCCCGCCGAAGCGATGGAATTCAGAAGGTAAATGCCCTCCGGCGTGAGGACGTGCTGAGCACGCACCGCACACTCCGCTGTACGTAGACGCGTTGGCACATCCCGGTTGGAGAATGCGTCACGGACCACAACATCCCAGGTGGCATGCGTGGTGTCGAGGGCCTGTCGCGCCTCACCGACGCGGATGCGCAAGCGGGGCGACGTGGGAAGATCGAACCATTCGCGCGCCAGCCGGGCGAGGGCGCCATCGATCTCCACGGCGAGTTGTCGCGAATTCGGGCGGCTGGCTTCCAGGGCGCGTGGGAAGGCGCAACCGGCAGCGCCGAGGTGTAGTACATGCAGTGGCTGTTCAGCAAGAAACCGCGAGTCAATGAGTTCGCGCATCTGCTGCATGTACTCGAACTCCAAGTAATCCGGTTGGTTCAGGTCCAGGGCCGAGGATTCGACTCCATCGAGGAATAGCGTGGCGAGCGAGCCGTCGGGACTTAACTCGACCTCCGCCAGGGCGTAATCGGTGCGCACCGGATGCTGTGGTAGGCGGTGACGTTCTGCTCGGTTGCTCATGGTTGAGAGCCTATCTCACTCAGTGATCCACAGACTGATCGCTTGGCGGCCCATTCGGGTCCGCTGAGCGTACCGTTGGACACCCATGAGCAAACCGGGCGCAACCTTTCAGCCAGCGGCACTGCCTTCGGTCCTCGATAGGTATTGGAGCGAATCTCGTAGGCGGTGCGGCAAGGCGGCTGTTCCGACGACTCCGTTGCGTGGGAGCGTGGGACGGCAACTTGCACGCCAATGTGGTGGAGGTACCGCGTACCCTGGTGGTACGAGATTGGTTCTGGTCGATCAGAGAAGCGCAGCGTGCGCAGCCGACCATCCATCAATCAAAGAGCGGCACAGTAACTGTGCGCGGTATTGGGGAGGAGCTATGTCGCGAGCACCGCGGTCCGACCAGGCACGGCGTTCCTGGGGCGATGACGACTCGGCCACCCCCATTCTGCACGTGGATATGGATGCTTTTTTCGTGTCGGTGGAGCTCCTCGACCATCCTGAGCTGCGTGGAAAACCGGTCGCCGTCGGCGGCAAAGAACGGGGAGTAATTGCCGCCGCATCCTATGAGGCGCGCGAATTCGGGGTGAACTCTGCCATGCCGGTAGGCCTGGCTTACCGACGTTGTCCGCAACTGGTCATGCTGCAGCCACGAGGTTCGGTTTATCGTGCGGTGTCGCGTCGCATCATGGAGATCTTGCGTGAGGTTACGCCGCGCATGGAGCAAGTCTCGGTGGACGAGGCCTTCCTTGATGTCTCGGGTGCGCGCCGCCTCTTCGGTTCGCCCGTGCAAATTGCCACGTCCCTTCGGCGCTCTATCCGTGAACAAGAAAACGTTCCTGCCTCGATTGGGATAGCCGCCACGAAGCACGTTGCAAAGATTGCATCAGCGCATGCCAAACCGGATGGCCTGTTGTTGATTCCCGCCGATGCCACGTTGCCTTTCCTTCATTCCCTGCCGGTCGGAACCATCAGCGGCGTCGGTGACCGAACGCGCGAGAAACTGGCGTTGCAGGGGGTGGAGACCGTGGGAGACCTGGCTGCGCTGGGGGAGGCACGGTTAGTTCGCTTGCTTGGGAAGGCTGCGGGGCAGCATCTCTATGAACTGTCGATGGGGATTGATCCGCGCCCCGTGGTGCCGAGCCGTGAAGAGAAGTCCCTAGGCCGAGAGGAGACCTTCTTCGAGTATCTTGAGGGCAGGAGGGCGATGGAAAGAGTTCTGCTCCGGCAGGCCCATGACACCGCGCGGCGACTGCGTGAGCGCGGCCTTGTTGCCGCGACGGTCGCCATCAAGGTGCGTTTCGCCGACTTCACAACCATTACTCGTTCGGTGACGCTTGATCGGCCCACCTCTCTAGCTGCAGATCTGTATGACCATGCGCAACGGCTCTTCAGTGAGGTACGGATTCCATCTGGGGGATTGCGGCTACTGGGACTACGTGCGGAGGGATTGCAGAGTGCACGAGGCGGAATCCAGCTGGCGTTCGACGACGACCCGCGACGCGGCAAGGCCGAGAACGCCATGGACGGTATTCGTAAGAAGTTTGGCGAATCAGCGCTCGGTCCAGCGAGCCTACTTGCCGATGACCAAGTCGAAGACCGTGGGAGCCGTCATCCCCGCGAGTGAGGGTGACGGCCGGAGACTGATACATGTAAACTATCGCCGCATGCCTCCGAACGGCTATTGTGGAGGTATCAGCGATCGATGAGGAGATGCCATGCCTCTGTCCGAATACGAACGAAAGATGCTTGATGAGCTGGAAGCTCAGCTTGCAGACGAGGACCCGACGTTCGCGGATACTCTCAAACCGGAGCAAACATCCGAGAGTGTTTCGCGCCAATTCTCAATCCGGCATCTCGTCCTGGGGCTCTTGGTGCTGGTCGCCGGGATAGCCGTGCTGGTTGCCGGTGTTGCCTTGGAGCAGGTGATCATTGGTGTGCTGGGAGTCGTCGTGATGTTTGGCGGCGCTTGGTACATCACCGAGGGGATTGTTGAACGACCGGTCGATCCGGCGGACGCTGCCAGCAAACCATCGCCTAAACCCAAGAGTGGTCGCGGCTTTATGGCGCGCCAAGCCGAGGAGTGGGAGAAGCGCCGCCGCGAGCGGGGCTGAGGGCTGCTGCCTTCACACAACTGTCTTTCTTTCCCAGGCCGGAAACCATTGTCATTTCCGGCCTGGGTCGCGTGATTGTTGTCCGCTCGGCATCCTGCCCATCTTGCCCACCCCCGTCTGGGCACCGGGCATCCGTGCTGCATGGAATGCGGATACACTCGCGCACGAGCCGACCTGATTTTGATCGGCCAAATCCCCGACATGGCAATCCATGAGCGGAGCAAGAGCAGAGCCTGGCCTGACAGGCGGAGCACGTGGTGGTGCGGCGCTCCTGCTCCAGGTTGATTTCCCGCGAGTGCCGCTCCCGGGATCGTGAATGGATCGCTGGAGGCCCCAACCAACGCGCAATGTTGGCGTGGCCGACCTCACCAGCCGCGCCATACGTGTAGCCAAGTGTATGCCCCGCTGGATGGAAGTCGGAGTTAGGGGACGAGCTGCTACACGGTCAAGTTCGCACCTGACGGCGACTGTCCAACGTGACCTTCCGTTACCTTGACGCTTGCGCTCGGCAAGGAGTGGGCCTGAGCTATACGCTTATCGTGACATGAGCGAAATTTCCCTCCACCTCGTTTTTGTCTTATGCTTTCTGCGATTCCTTCATAGAACACACCCTTTTCTAACTTGCTGGTGGAGCAATGTGGAGTAAAGTGGTGTGCAACGTCAACGCAGGGGAGGTGGACGGGTGTTCCTCGGAACGTATGAGCCGCGGCTCGATGACAAGGGGCGCCTGATCCTGCCGGCCAAGTATCGTGACCAGCTTCAAGGCGGGTTGGTGATGACGCGTGGCCAGGAGCACTGCCTCTATGTCTTTCCGTTCTCCGAGTTCGAACGGATGCAGGAGCAGTTGCGCCAAGCCCCACTGACGTCGAAGGAAGCACGTTCTTACCTTCGCGTCTTTCTTTCGGGTGCGGTTGATGAGGTTCCCGACAAGCAGGGCAGGATCACAATCCCGGCGGTGTTGCGCACATACGCCGGGCTGACCAGGGAGCTGGCAGTGATAGGTGCTGGCAGCAGGGTCGAGATCTGGGACCAGCAGGCGTGGAACGCATATCTGACTGACCAAGAATCGGCGTTTGCTGATCGCGAGGAAGAGGTCATACCGGGCCTCTTCTGAGCCGGGCGGCAGTCCCCTTCCGCCACTTTGAGGCAATTCCCCAGCTTCAGATGGGCGGAGAGGGCGGGCCGCCGTACGGTCAGATAGTCAACGGTGGGCGCCGTGGTGGCGTTCAGTGGCACGGAATAGACCGCAGGCAGGTAGGAGGTGAATGCAGCGGTGAACCCGAGCAGTGATTCACAGGCGGTGGCGGAATCAGATGAGCGCGGTGAGTCTGCCATGCCTGAAGGGGCGCGCGCGGCGGGAAATGCTCTCCACACTCCTGTCATGGTGGATGCCTGTGCCGATCTACTTGCCCCGGCTCTGCGCGAACGCGCCAATCCTGTTCTTATCGATGCCACACTTGGGCTGGGTGGGCATTCGCAGGCATTGCTCGAGCGCTTCTCCAATTTGACAGTAGTCGGTATTGATCGTGATGGAGAAGCAGTGGCGTTGGCGTTGCAACGTCTCGCATCCTTCGCGGATAGATTCCAGGCCGTTCAAAGCACCTATGACGCCATCGACGACATTGCTGCAACCTACGGTCCGCAGGATGGGGTCGACGGCGTACTCATGGACCTTGGAGTATCGTCGCTCCAGCTCGATGAGGTGGGACGCGGATTCTCCTACGCCCACGACGCTCCACTTGACATGCGGATGGATGCCACGCGTGGTCGCACTGCGGCCGAGATCCTCGCCACCGCGAGCTATGAGGAGCTCACGCGTATCTTGACGGAGTATGGCGAGGAGCGCTTCGCGGCGCGAATTGCGGGGCGCGTCGTCGCCACCCGAGACCGCGAGGCCATCGTACGTACCGGACAACTCGTTGAGATCGTCCGAGCAGCCGTTCCGGCAGCGGCCCGCCGTCGAGGCGGCAATCCTGCCAAGCGGACATTTCAAGCACTGCGAATTGCCGTGAACGATGAGCTCAGCATCCTCGAGCGAGCCATTCCACGCGCTATCGATGCCCTTCGTATCGGTGGCCGTATCGTCGTGGAATCCTATCAGTCGCTCGAAGACCGAATTGTCAAACGCGCCTTTGCTGCAGGAGCCACCTCACGTACCCCGCGCGGGCTGCCGGTCGAACTGGCAGGACACGAGCCGTACCTGCGGCTCGTGACGCACGGTGCCAGTAAAGCGGATGTCACCGAAATCACGACCAACCCGCGCAGTGCTTCAGTGCGGCTACGCGCTGCCGAGAAGTTAAGTAGGAAGGAAGGATAAAATGGCTGCCACTCCGGCACGATCTGTTCGCAGTGAGGCCCGCCCTGTCGTTCAAGGCCTGCCGAGCCTCGAACTGGTTCCAACTCCGGCGCCCGTGCGAGGCTTCGTTGGAACAGTAATCGCCTGCCTGGCGCTGTTCCTTGGTGCCTTTGGCGTGGTCTTCTTCCTCAACACACAGCTGGTTTCGACGGCGTACGAGATTCAGTCGGTGCACCAAGAAATCAACGCTGCGACGGCAAAAGAGGCAACCTTGCAGGACGAATTGGTGGACGTGTCTACTCCGCAAGGTCTCACGGCCAAGGCGAAGCAACTAGGATTGGTCCCAGCAACTGAGATCCAACACCTGGATCTCGCGACAGGAAGTGTTATCGCACCCGTTGATTCCGAAGGGAACTAAATGGCGGCTTCGTCGGCTCAGCAGCGACGGTCAACCCCGAAGCATCCCGGCTCTGGACGCATTCGGACGGGAATTGACTCGTGGCGGCGCTCTTATCTGCGCCAGCCGATCAGTGTGCGGCGTATTCGCTCTGTCGCCACCATTTTCCTGATGTGTGCGGTCGTTTTGACGGCACGGCTCGTCGATCTACAGGTGGTTCGTGCCACGACACTGTCGGACACCGCCTCGAGTTTCCGTACTCGCACCTACGCCTTGCATGCCAAGCGTGGAGACATTCTCGACTCCTCCGGTGCTGTTCTGGCTACTTCTATCGAGCGATATAACGTCGGTGTCAATCAAAAGTTGATCGGCAACTATGTGCGCTATGACGATGACGGAAACGTGATCGGAACCGGTGCCGCTGCGGCTGCCGAGGTGCTCGCACCGCTTCTGGACATGGATCAGGCCGAGCTCGGTGGCCTTCTGCTGGGAGGCGAGCAGAAGTCAACCTTCGTCTACATTAGGAAGGACATTTCCCCCGAGCTATGGAGGGAGATCAACTCACTCGGTATCGCCGGTATCGAACCGGAACAGTACATGAAACGTGAGTATCCGAATGGTGCGGTGGCGGGGAACGTCATCGGCTATGTCGGGGAGACGGAGGAAAGCGCTGAGCCGACGGGTCAGGCCGGTATCGAACGCTCTCAAAACGAGATCCTCTCCGGCACCGACGGCTCGCTTTCCGTCGAGCTTGCCGGTGGCGGCGCGGTACTACCCAATGGACAGCGTTCGGAAGTGGCGGCGATTGACGGCTCAAGTGTCAAACTGACCATTGATCGTGACCTGGAAAATGAGTTGCTGGAAGCGGTGAACAAGTCCGTACAGGACAACGGCGCCGAATGGGGTGCTGCGGTCGTCATCGAAATCGGTACCGGTCGTGTTCTAGCTCTTGTTGACTCGGGCAGCCCGGATCCCTCCAATCTGGCGGCGAGCAGTGCGGACTCATGGGGCTCGCGGGCGGTGTCGGCACCGGTAGAGCCGGGATCAACCGGGAAACTTGTTACCTTCTCGGCGACGATCGACCAGGGGACCGTCAGCCCCGAATCACTGTTCACCGTCCCGGACACCTTTACAACGTCCAGTGGCGAAACCATCCACGACAATGACGGGCATGCCACGGAAGATATGACGGTAGCAGGCGTTCTCGCAAAGTCGTACAACACGGGATTGGTGCAGATTGGTGACACCATCTCGGATGAAACTCGTTACAACTACATGACGGAGTTTGGGCTGGGATCCAAAACCGGCATTGAACTGCCTGCAGAGTCGGCCGGCATCCTCTCTGACTACACCACCTGGGACAACCGGACCCGGTACACAACGATGTTTGGACAGGGCTGGGCCGCCACGACACTGCAATTGGCTCAGATCGGAGCCACTATCGGCAACGGTGGCGTCTACGTTCCGGCGCATATCATCGATTCGACCATCTCGCCGGATGGACAGGAGACGCCAACGGTTGTCGGCGACTCGCATCGTGTCATTTCGGAAGACAGCGCGGACACTATGCTGCAGATGATGCAAGCGGTAACCGATCCGCAATCCACCGGATATTACGCCCGGGTGGAAGGCTACAACATCGCCGGTAAAACGGGTACCGCCCAGGTTGCCGACGAGAACGGCAACCTGACGAAGCGAGTCGGAACCTTCGTCGGTGTCATTCCGGCGGAGGACCCGCAGATCGCGGTGGCCGTCGTCGTATACAACCCCGCAGGGGCCGGGTACGGCGGAGAGGTCGCCGCTCCGGTGTTCTCGGACGTCGCTGGATTTGCGGTGCGCCAGCTCGGCATCCCCCCATCCACGGTTCCCCTGTACAAATACCCGTGGTTCGCCTACGAGATGGGATCAAATGCTAATGGGTGAGACGGGCCTACCGCGCCCAATTGCGGCGCCCGTGAGCATTTCGGAATTAGGTGGTCGTTCCCGCGGCGACGCCTTGGTCACGGGAGTATGCGCGGACAATCGAACGGTGCGACCGGGTGACCTTTTCGCCGGTGTGCCCGGCTTACATATACACGGTGCGCGGTTTTCAGCGCAGGCCCGCGCCGCCGGTGCAGCGGCAGTACTGACAGATTCGGAAGGTTCGGCACTGGCGGGTGATGGCCCTCTAGTCGTGATCGACGACGTCGCCGCCCATCTGGGTGCCGTCGCCGCGCAGATATACGGCCATCCCGCAGATAAACTCACGACGTTCGCAGTCACCGGAACGAACGGAAAGACAACGACAGCATTCATGCTGGAGCACATCCTGTCGCGCCTGGAGCGGAAGACTGGACTCATTGGAACCGTCGCATTGCGGATTGCGGGGGAAGACATCCCCGCGTCGCTCACGACGCCGATGCCGACTGAGCTGCAAGGTTTTCTTGCCGAACTCGTGCGGCGTGGAGGGACGGACCTGGTGATGGAAACGTCGTCACATGCCCTAGTCCAGGGTAGGACCGACCCCATCTGCTACGACGTCGCCGGTTACACCAACCTGACGCAGGACCATCTTGATTTCCATCACACGATGGAGGAGTACTTTGCCGCAAAGGCATCGCTATTTACGCCCGAACGTGCTCGTCGCGCCGTCGTGGTCGTGGATGATGACTGGGGACGCCGCCTGGTGCGCGAATGCGCTGATGACATCGATGTCGTTGCGCTTGCCATCAAGAGTGAGCTCCCGGCGGGGATGCAGGGTTGGCAATTCTCGGCTGGACGCCTCACCTCCACCGAGGGCGACAGTTTCGAGGTGAAGACCTCGCTGCCGGGCGACTTCAACATCGCCAATGCCGCATTAGCGGCGACAATGGCCCTCGCGGGAGGCCTTGCGATCAATGATGTCGCGTCACTGGGTATTATCGCCCCGGTAGTGCCGGGCAGGATGGAGGTGATCTCCACGCGTCCGCGCGTCGTCGTCGATTTCGCGCACAATACGGACGCGCTCGTCAAAGCAATGCAGGCTCTTCGACCGAGTACGCGCGGGAGGCTTATCGTTTTGACCGGTGCCGCGGGGGAACGTGATCAGGCGAAGCGGCCCGCAATGGGTGAGGCCGTGGCGCGATACGCCGACGCGGTGGTTATCACCGACGACGACCCGCACGGGGAGGACCCGGCCGCCATCCGCGCCGCCGTCCTAGAGGGAACACGACGGCATAAGACGCCTGTGAAAGAAATTGCGAATCGTGCGGAAGCGATACGTCAATCCATCCTTGACGCCTCGGTGCACGATACGATTCTTCTTGCCGGGCGAGGACACGAGACGATCCAGGATGTCGGCGGTGAGCTCATTCAGCTTGACGACCGCGCCGAAGCACGGCGAGTACTGGCACTCAGAGCGCAGGAGGAAAGTGAATGATCCCCGTCACGCTGGGGGAGTTGGCCGCAAGCTGTGAAGGTCGCATGGCAACAGCCGATTCCGAGATTACGGTGGACACATTGGTAACTGACACCCGCGTGATTACAGGGGGTGAGGTCTTCGCCGCAATCCAAGGTGAGCGGATTAACGGCGCCACCCTGGCGGGCCGGGCGCTCGCAGCCGGTGCGGCGGCTGTCATCACCTCGAACCAAGAGGTGGCGCTCGCCTCTGGTGCCGATCCGCAGCGCGTTATCGAAGTCGATGACGTGCCCACAGCCATTGGCCTGCTGGCTCGAGCCAATCTGCGACGCCTGCGGCGTGAGGGGCATCCCGATCTTAAGGTTGTGGCCGTGACGGGATCCGTGGGCAAAACAACCACGAAAGACCTCCTGGCTGCCACACTGGCTGATCGCGGCCCGATCATTGCTCCTCCGGGTTCCTTCAACAATGAACTTGGATTGCCGCTGACCGTGTTGCGGGCCGATGCATCAACCGCCACTTTGGTGTTGGAGATGGGGGCCGATCACATCGGAAACATCGACTACCTCACCTCGATCGCTCAGCCCGATGCCGCAGCCGTTCTCGTTGTAGCACGGGCCCACCTGGGCGAGTTCGGCGGGATTGAGAATGTCGCTCGTGCGAAGGCGGAACTCGTCACCGGGACACGCCCCGGGGGCAATATCGTGCTCAATGCCGACGATGAGCGCGTTGCAGCCATGGCGACGCTGGCTGAAGGCCCCGTCACGACCTTCTCAGTTACCGGTAGCGGTGATGTTACGGCTAGCGATATCCGTATCGACTCCGCGGGGCGTGCCAGTTTCACTCTGGTCACTCCATGGGGAAGCGCCCCGGTCTCACTACGGCTGGTGGGCGAACACCAGGTCGCCAATGCACTCGCTGCCGCAGCGCTCTCGCTGGTAATCGGCGTTCCTCTCGCACAGGTGGCGCGGGTACTCAGCGGCGTAGGCGCGGCAAGCCCGCATCGAATGGACGTGTTCGAAACCAACGGGCTTTTGTTGATTGATGACTCGTACAATGCGAACCCGGATTCCATGCGCGCCGGCCTGGCCGGGTTGGCTCGGCTGGGAGAGGGGCGTCGGAAGATCGCCGTCCTGGGGACCATGCTGGAGCTAGGTGAGTCTTCCGCAGCGGAACATGAGGCTCTGGGAGCGGTTGCGCGCGAATGCGGAGTGGAGATTCTGGTTTGCGTCGGAAACGGTACGAAGGCGCTATCGTCAGCGGCCACCCGTGAAGGAATCACCGTCTACGACGTTGAGGATACCGATGCTGCACTGGCAGTGCTTCATGCCCTGCTCAGTCACGGTGATGTCGTTTTACTCAAGGGATCACACGGCTCCGGCGTGTGGAAGCTAGCGGACGTGTTGCGAGAGGAGCACGGCTGATGCTTGCTATTCTCATTGCCCTCGCGGTTTCACTGTTCGTCACCCTTCTGGGAACTCCGCTGCTTATCCGACTGTTGGTGGCCCACCAATTCGGCCAGTTTGTGCGGCAGGACGGCCCGACGAGTCATTTCACCAAGCGCGGGACCCCGACAATGGGCGGCCTGATCATTATCCTGGCCACGGTGATAGGTTACGGGGTGGCACTGCTCGTCATGGGGCGCGGTCCAAGTGCCTCGGCACTGCTACTGCTCTTCCTCATGGTGGGGACGGGCTTCGTGGGCTTTCTCGACGACTTCGCGAAGATACGTCACCGCCAATCCCTCGGGCTGACCCCGATTCTCAAGATCATCGGACAGGGCGCCGTCGGAATCATCTTCGCGGTGCTGGTACTGCAGTTCCGGGATAAGAACAATCGTCCGCCGGCCACGATGAATATCTCGTTCATACGCGACACGGGGCTCACCTTGGCCTTTGCCGGGGGAGTAGTGGGCATTATCCTCTTCATCCTTTGGGCGAATTTCCTCATTACGGCGTGGACCAACGCCGTGAATCTCACCGACGGTTTGGATGGCCTCGCCACCGGCGCGTCGATGATCGCCTTCGGCGCATATACAGTGATCACCATTTGGCAGAGCAACCAGGCCTGTCAGGGCGTACTCGGTGCCACACCGGGCTGCTATCAGGTCCGTGACCCGCGAGACCTCTCCATTATCTGCGTCGCCATTATGGGCGCGTGTTTCGGCTTTCTCTGGTGGAACACATCTCCGGCACAGATCTTTATGGGCGACACCGGTTCGCTGGCGCTGGGAGGTGCCTTTGCCGGCTTGTCTATTCTTACGCATACCGAAGTCCTTGCGGTGCTCATCGGCGGTCTTTTCGTTATCGAAGTCTGCTCGGATGTGCTGCAGGTCGGTTTCTTCAAGTTAACCGGGCGGCGGGTCCTGCGCATGGCGCCCCTACACCATCATTTTGAACTGAAAGGCTGGAATGAGGTGACCGTCGTCGTGCGTTTCTGGGTGATCGAAGCGTTGTTGATGGGCGGCGGAATCGGGCTGTTCTACACGGAATGGTTGGCGCAACAATGAGCTTAACGAACCCGGGGGCGGCTCAGTTCGACGGCAAACGGGTCGCGGTGGTCGGGCTGGGCAAATCTGGCCAGGCGAGCCTGCAAGCGTTGACGGCCTTGACAGGAGCGATCGTCAGCGCCTGGGATGCGGATATCTCGTCTTTGGCCGGCGTTGCAGCGCTGCCATTGGATACGGCCGGAAGCCATCAGGATCCCTCCCATCTGGCTGACAAGGTGCTGACCTGGCAACCGGATATCATCGTGCCCGCTCCGGCTATCGCTGAGATATCCCCGTTGTTTTCCACCGGCGTGCAGCTGTGTAGTGAGATCGAACTGGCCTGGCAGCTGCGGGCGGTTGACGAGGGGGGCTGGTACGCCCCGTGGCTGTGTGTGACGGGAACAAATGGGAAGACGACGACCGTATCGATGACGGCCGCAATCCTCGACCGCGCAGGGCTGGGGGGCAGAGCGATCGGTAACGTCGGCAATCCGGCTGTTTGCGAGACTTCCCGTACCGATGAGGAGGCGCCGCAGGCCTTTGCCCTCGAACTGTCATCCTTCCAATTGCGTACAACCCACGCCATGTCGCCGCTGGCGTCGGTGTGTCTCAATCTCGCCGATGACCATTTGGAATGGCATGGCAGCCGCACCGCATATCGCAATGCCAAGGCGCGCATCTACGAGCACACACAACAGGCGTGTCTGTACCCTGCCGACGACGCCGTCGTGCAAGAGATGGTTGACGAGGCCGACGTTATCGAGGGGGCACGTGCCATTGGGATGACACCAGGTCTTCCTGCCGTGGGGATGATCGGAGTTGTCGATGGCATTGTGGTTGATCGCGCCTTCGGTAAGAAGCGGTGGACCGAAGGAATTGAGCTGTTCGAGATCGCCGATATCGCGCATTTGGCGTCGGCGGGGGCTGCTCTTCCGGAGCATATTCTGCGCGATGCTATCGCCGCCGCGTCCCTGGCACGAGCAGCGGGCGTGGAGCCAGGCGTGATTCGGGATGCTTTGCGTGATTTCTCCTCTGGTGGGCATCGACTTGAACTAGTCAACAGCGTGGATGGTGTGCGTTACGTGGATGACTCGAAGGCCACTAATGCCCATGCGGCTCGCGCTTCGCTGCAAGCCCAGGAAGACCGGAGCGTGGTATGGATCGTAGGCGGTCAGGCGAAAGGTGCGCAGTTCGACGAGTTAGTGGCCAGCCAACGCGGCAAACTACGGAGTGTCGTTGTTATAGGCGTCGACCAGGAGCCGTGGCGGCAGGCGCTAGATGGTATTGACATACCGGTGGTATGGATTGCGCCAGACGCGCGTGATCCGATGGCGCAGGCCGTGAAGGCAGCGCAACAGCTGGCGGCGGGATGGGGCACCGTCCTGTTGGCACCCGCTTGCGCTTCCCTGGACCAGTTCTCCTCCTATGCGCAACGCGGCGAACTCTTTGCCACAGCGGCTCGGGAGCTACATGGCTGAGGAACAGCAGACGGGCGTTATGCGGCAGGCGATCATCACGATTGTCGTGGCAACAGGTGTGCTGCTTGTGCTGGGCGTGGTCATGGTCTTTTCGGCCACGGCGCCATCGGCAATTCACTATGCGCGGCTCAACGGCACCTCAAACACCTTCGCGACTGCGGTCAGTCAGCTCGTCTACGCGGTAGGGGGCCTGGTTATCGGCGTTCTGGCCGCGTTCGTGCCGATGCGGTTGTATGAGAGGCTCGCTCTGCCCATCTTTGCGATGGGGATTCTGCTCCAGTTGTTGGTGCGTACGCCACTGGGACATACGGTGGCGGGCAACACGAACTGGTTACGTTTCGGAAGCTTCTCGGTACAGCCTTCGGAGTTTCTGAAACTGGCGACTATTGTGTGGCTGGCCGCCGCGCTCGCTCGCCTGCTCCCGGAGAGGATTGAGCTGCGTAACCTGGCGTGGCCAGCAACTGCCTCGGCGGCTGGCGCTATCAGTGCCGTGCTTTTGGGTGGCGACATGGGAACGGCTATGGTCGTCGCCCTGATCTGCGTGGGTATGTTTTGGCTCGCGGGAGCGCCGGGGAAGTACTTCTGGGGTGTGGCGGGTGCCGCCGTTCTTCTCGCCTCAGTACTGGTGGCGGCCAAACCCGACCGTTTGGCGCGCGTATCCGACTACTTGAGCAACCTGTTCTCATTGCCTGACGGTCTCAATCCCAGCCAGGCGGATTTCGCCTTATGGGCCTTCGGGTCGGGTGGTGTCGGTGGGTCCGGTCTGGGAACCGGGGCTGAGAAATGGCCTGGCAACTTGGCGGAGGCGCAAAACGACTTCATCTTCGCCGTCGTCGGTGAAGAACTCGGCATGGGCGGCTGCCTAGTTGTGGTAGCGATGTTCATGTTGCTTGGATGGGGTCTCCTGCGTATCTGTGTACACCATCCGGCGCGTTTCGCGCGGCTGGCATGCGGTGGCGTTGCGATCTGGCTGTGTGGCCAAGCGCTGGCTAATATGTTGGTCGTCACGGGCGTGTTGCCGGTGTTCGGCGTGCCGCTTCCCTTCATATCGCAGGGCGGATCGGCAGTAGTGGCCTGTCTGCTTGCCGTGGGGGTCGGCCTGTCCTGCACGTTGGCGGTTCCCGGCGTGCGAAGTTCCTTGCGGCCACAACGCAATATCGCCCATCGTGCCCGTGCTGTTCTGAAGAGAGGCTCTCATGACTAGCATTATTTTGGCCGGTGGAGGCACCGCCGGGCATGTCAACCCGCTGTTGGCTACGGCGCTGACGTTGCGGGAGATGGGGCTGGACGTTCGTGCGGTTGGAACTGCGGACGGTCTCGAGAAGGATCTTGTGCCGGCGGCCGGCTTTGAGCTTTTTGCCATTGAGCGGGTTCCGTTTCCGCGTCGTCCGGGAAGGGCGGCTCTGACGTTCCCGGCGCGTTTTCGGCGCGCAATTTCGCAGGCGGAGGACGTCCTCGACGGTGTGTCGGTTGCGGTTGGCTTCGGCGGTTTCGCCTCGACGCCGGTGTATGCGGCGGCCAAGAGGCGTGGTATCCCCGTGGTCATCCACGAACAGAATGCCAAACCGGGCCTGGCGAATCGCTATGGCGCGCGCTTTGCGCACGCTGTTGCCTTGACATTTCCGTCCACGCCGCTGCGCGCGCGGCGTGGGGTGACACAGACCGTTGGACTGCCACTTCGCCCCGCCATCGCCACCCTCGCCGCGCAGCGCGCTATGCAAACTGGTGCGGGGCGGACGCGTGCGGCCCAAAGGCTCGGCCTGGACCCAACTCGAGCCACCCTGGTCGTTACCGGAGGCTCTTTGGGAGCTCAACATCTTAACGAGGTGGTGACCGCAGCCCTTGACGCCATTACCGCCGCCGATATTCAGGTGTTGCATTTGACCGGGCGCGGGAAGGACGGACCGGTGCGGCAGGCCGTCGCCGATAGGAGTAACTACGTCGTGCTCGATTATCTGGCAGAGATGGAGGATGCGTATGCTGCCGCAGATCTGGTACTCTGCCGCTCCGGGGCGGGTACGGTCGCAGAACTAGGAGCTCTCGGACTTCCGGCGGTTTTTGTGCCGCTGGCGGTTGGCAATGGCGAGCAGGCACGCAACGCTTCAGATCTGGTGGCGGCCGGTGGTGCCAAGCTAATCAATGATCGAGAGTTCACCGTAGAGCGTTTTATTCACGATGTGCTTGCACTTGTGGCCGATAAGAACCGGCTGGACGCTATGGGTGCCGCAGCACGTGAAACGAGTCCTTTGGACGGGGCCGGACGCCTCGCACAGATCATTGCGGATGTGGGAGAAGCATATGACGGCGAACGGTGAGGAGACGAATCTGGACCATGGCACCGGAGCTAACGCCGATAACACACTGCAGGGAACACGGTTTTACCTGATTGGGATCGGCGGCGCGGGAATGTCCGTACTAGCTGAACTATTGGCAGCCCAGGGAGCCGTTGTTTCGGGTTCTGACGCCCGCGAGTCCGCTGCGACGAGGCATATCCGAGGGTTGGGGCTGACGGTGAATATCGGCCATGAAGCTGCTGCTGTGCCGGCCGATGGCATTGTTGTAGTTTCTTCTGCGATTCGGGATTCGAACCCGGAGCTTGCTACCGCACGCGCCCGGGGGCAGCGAGTCATCCACCGCTCCCAGGCGCTTGCCCTGGCGGCCTCGGGCAGGGATTTCGTGGCAGTTGCCGGTGCTCACGGTAAAACAACGACGTCGGCCATGCTCGCCTTTTGCCTGCAGCACTTGGGTTATGAGCCTTCATGGGCGATCGGCTCGTCCATCACCGGTCTTGGAGCGGGAGGCCACCTTGGTTCCGGCTCGGTGTTGGTGGCGGAGGCAGACGAATCGGATGCGTCTTTCTTGAACTATGCTCCGCGAATTGCGATTGTCACGAATGTGGAGCCCGATCATCTCGACCACTACGGCACTCGCGAGGCATTCGAGGAGGCTTTCGCTGAGTTCTCGCGACGGCTGGTGCCCGGAGGACTGCTCATAGCCTGCGCCGACGACGACGGAGCGACCCGTTTGGCTCGTGTGGCCATTGGCGAGGGCAAAAGGGTGTTGACATACGGCGTCGGCGAGGGGGTACTTGGGGCCTGTGGACACGTGAGAGTCACCGGTGCGGCCGACGGGCCGACTCTCCAGAGGCTGGATAACGAGGAGCACCGGGCTGCGAGTTCATTCATAACCAACGCAGCGGTCCTGGATGACGGGCGCGGTGCAATACGCCTTGGCCTAGCAGTACCGGGTGAACACAACTTGCTCAACGCCGCCGCTGCTTGGGCGGCTGGAGTGGAGCTGGGAGCTGCCCGGCAGGACATGGCCGCAGCACTCGGGCATTTCCAAGGGACGAGCCGACGGTTCGAGGTGCGCGGGGCCGCCCATGGAGTTACTGTGATCGACGATTACGCGCACCATCCAACGGAAGTGGCAGCGACGATGCGAGCAGCGCGGCGCCGCGCGGGCCGGGGAGCGGTCCGGGTGTTATTCCAACCGCATCTCTACTCCCGCACCGAGCGTTTCGCAGCGCGCTTTGCGGAGGCGTTGACTTTGGCGGACGACGTCGTCGTGACCTCCGTCTACGGTGCACGGGAAGATCCGGTTCCCGACGTTGACGGATTCCTCATCACGGATCAGATGGCCGGGAAGAGGCGTTTTATCCCTGACAGGATGGAGGCGGCGTACGTGATCGCGGATGCGGCCGAGCCCGGAGATTTGGTCCTGACCGTCGGTGCCGGCGACGTAACCGAGTTAGCTGCAGTCATACTAGACAGGATCGGCGCCCCATGAGGCAACCACATGTTCCACGTCGCCCGGAGAGACTCACTGCGACCGGGAGGCAGTCGGCCCGCGGGGAACAGAACGCTTCCCCAGAGCAGGACTCGGTTCCAACCGCTGCATTAAGCCCCGATGAAGCGACGGATTTGCCTGCGGATGTGGTAGATCTTGACGAGCAGGTAGCGCCCGGCAGCCACACGAATGTGAAGGATAGGGGGCGGCTGCGCGCGGGAGGTTCACCGGCGCGACGCACTAAGGCGGGTGGCTCGGCCCTCGTGGGTGGCCTGCGACGGGCGACGGCCACTGACTCGGAGCCTGACAGCACAGTGTCGGTCAGTCATACGAGCGACGATCAGAAACCTGCCAGGCGCGGCATTCTCTCGCGTCTTCCTCGCTCCACGAGGGCATCAGCGGATGAACTCTCGGAACGACGGCGTGAGCGGGCTGCCGAGACGCATAGGCGCCGGGTGAAACGAGCCGGTATTGGCGCCGGTGCTTTTGGCATGGTTGTTCTGCTGGGCTGGGTGTTGTTTTTCTCGCCTTTGCTCGCCTGCCGCAACGTGACGGTGTCTGGCATTGGCGAGGACTCGGCCGTGACCGAAGAGCAGGTGAAGGAATCTCTTTCGGCCTACGACGGCACCTCTTTGCTGCGCCTGCGCGCGGGTGAGGTGGAGGATCACCTCACAAACACGATCCCCCTTGTTCGGGATGCAACAGTAACTCGTGACTTCCCGCATACGCTGCGGGTTCGCGTGACCTTACGGGAACCCGTTGCCTGCCTCATGGTTGATGGCGCGTGCGTGGCGATAGACGCAGAAGGAGTCCATCTTGATCTTCCCGCCGACAGCGCTGATGCCCTGCCGCGCTTGACACTGCCGTCTGGGCAGAACGAGGCCGGAAATGCAGCGACTCTCATGATCGATGTTCTTGGTGCTCTCGATTCGGAGACACGGGGGCGGGTTGCGAGTGTGTCGGTGAGCTCGGCCGATCAAGTGACGCTCACATTGACCGACGGCGCGACCGTACTGTGGGGTGATGGTGAGGATAATGAGCTGAAGGCCCAGGTGCTCGGCATGCTGATGAAGAATACGACAACTGCCTCGCACTACGATGTCTCGGTTCCTCTCTCGCCCATGACAAGCGACTGAGCATTGCGGGATTGATACGGCATTGCGGGGTTTGCTCTGGCGTGGGTAGGCATCCCGTCTCCGCGCCGAGTGTGGGCACATTTCAGCTGCGTATTCCATGCAAAGACGCGTTGAGCGGATGAGAATCTTGCGACACGCCCGGCCAGGTGATTGCACCAACTTTCCCATGCCTCTACCTTTTCCGCGAAGTCAGACACGGAAAACCTCAAGTACTAGTTGAGGTCGGAAAGGATGGGGCAATGCCCGCTCTGAACAACGCCGCGAATATCAAGGTTATCGGCGTAGGCGGCGGTGGTGTGAACGCCGTTGACCGAATGATCCAGGACGGCTTGGCCGGTGTTGAATTCATCGCGGTCAACACCGATGGCCAGTCGCTCGTCAAGTCGGAAGCAGAGACCAAACTCGATATCGGTCGAGACGTTTCCAAAGGGCTAGGGGCGGGCGCAGATCCAACGGTCGGAAAACGTGCTGCCGAGGAGAATGTTGAAGTGATTCGAGCTGCGCTTGAGGGCTCGGACATGGTCTTTGTGACCGCTGGAGAAGGTGGTGGTACCGGGACGGGCGCCGCTCCTATTGTGGCGAGCATCGCGCGGGAACTCGGGGCCTTGACGGTGGGTGTGGTTACTCGGCCTTTCGAATTCGAAGGACTGCAGCGCGCCAATAACGCGATCTCCGGCATTGGCGAACTTCGCAAGGCCGTCGACACACTGATTGTGATTCCGAATGATCGTCTGCTGGAAATTGCCGAGAAGGGCCTGACCGTCATCGAGGCCTACCATCTCGCTGATGAGGTTCTGCGTTCCGGTGTCAAGGGTATCTCCGACCTGATTACTATTCCCGGGCTGGTCAATCTCGACTTCGCCGATGTCAAGGCGATTATGAAAGACGCCGGTACCGCACTTATGGGAATCGGATCGGCATCCGGAGATGACCGTGCGATGCGTGCTACTGAGAACGCCATCTCCTCTCCGCTGCTCGAGGCCAGCATCGACGGGGCACATGGGGTGCTTCTCTCCTTCCAGGCCGGTGCTGATTTCTCCATGCAAGAGCTTGCGGCCGCGTCGAAGTTGGTTAAGGAGTCTGTTGATCCAAACGCGAATATCATCGTCGGGCAGATCATCGACGAGGCGCTGGGAGACGAGGTCCGCGTCACGGTTATTGCTGCCGGGTTTGACGAGTCGGAGGATCATCTGCTGGCGATGACTCGCTCGGCCGCCCCGGTGGCGGCGAGCGCCCCGGTCTCGGCGGTCTCGCATGCCGCTGCGCCTGCACCGCCCGCTCCTGCGGCCCAACCGGTGCCGTCGGCACCTGGGCCTGCGGCTCAGCCGGTGGTTACCGGCGCTGTAGCGACTCCGAGCCATCCGGTCGCCGAACCCGCCACAGTCGAGCAGACCGAACCGGAACGAAACGCGAGCGTTCCGCCCGCGGTGGAGGAACCGGCCTCGCGGCGTGGTGACCTCGATATTCCGGCATTCCTTTTCGAGGAGAACTGACGATTTAGTGCCCGCTGGCTGCTCCGGTCGGCGGCACAGGATAAGCTTCGGCGCCGAGCGCCGAAGGGATGCCCTACGGGGTGTCTGACTTCAGGGTGGCCCGCGCATTGCCGCGGGCCACCAGCACATTGTCATATCACATGTCGTGTTCCATGACGCGCCAACAGCGGCAATGGATCCGTCGGCATCAACGGTTGTCATGTGCGTATTGTGACGCTGAATCGGAGAGAATGAGGCCATGCAATCTCTTGTTGACTGGGCGGAGACAATCACCGGTGACAACTGGGTGACTCGCGCCGGTTTCACATCCCGGCAAGGGGGCTTCTCGCGCGGTCCATATGCCGGGCTGAATCTCGGGTTCCACGTGGCCGACGATCCGGACGCTGTGGCGGCGAACAGGCGTGCCCTAGCCGAAGAACTAGGAGTCGAGCCGGTCTGGATGGACCAGGTCCACGGCAAGCACATAGGGCGCGCGGTTAAACCGGGCCGGACGTTGACAGCCACGGATGGTGCGATTCTTAGCTTCGCCGATCTTGGCATCGCCGAACAGGTGTACTTCCGCGACAAGCGGAAAGCTTCGGTGAGCGGCGCGGAATCGTTTGCTCCAAGCCTCGCAAACCCTGGCGGAGGCGATGCGTCCGGTATGCACCGAGTTGCTGCATGCGTCATGGTGGCTGACTGTGTGCCGCTTCTCCTACTTTCACTGAGTTCTCCCGTAGGTGCGGTTGTCCACGTAGGTCGCGCCGGGCTTCTTGCCGACATTGCGATGCATGCTGTCACTGAACTGTCGGCTCTAACCGAGGTGGAGGACCTCGTCGCGACAATAGGCCCGGCAATTTGCGGACAGTGCTATGAAGTGCCCGCCCAGATGCGTGATGCCGCCGCCCTGCAATGCCCGGAGTGCGTGGCTGAGACGAGGTGGGGTACCCCATCGATCGATATTCCAGCCGGTCTTCATGCGCAGCTCGCCCGAGCGGGAGTTCCCGAGATTCGGCACGACCGGCGCTGTACCTTTGAGGCTCCCTCTTTGTTCTCGCATCGGCGCGATGGTGGAGTGACCGGACGCTTCGTCGGCATTGTGGAAGTTGCGACACGCCCGGGCAGCCTCACGAATCCTGGTGCCGCCGTCGCTTAGCTTGAGAGAAGCATGCGACCCACAGTGAGAGGATCCGGCAATGGGAATGTTCCAGCGCTTCGTCGATAAAGCAACACTGAGTGACGACGCCTACGACGAGTATGGCGATGAGGGCTTCGAAGATGAGTACCTTGACGAAGGTCTTGAGGAAGAGGCGGCGGATGTGACGCCGATCCGGTCCGTGGCATCGGCGCCAGACCTGGCTCGTATCGTCACGGTGTGGCCGAAGACGTTCAACGATGTGCAGGGATTTGCCGACCAGTTCCGTAAGGGCCTTCCGGTTATCTTGAACCTGTCGGGAGCGGAGGAGTCCGCCCGGTACCGCATCGTTGACTTCGCCCTTGGCGTTTGCTACGGGCTGCACGGCCATCTCAATCAGATTTCCGGGGATGTCCTGCTGATGACGCCGCGCACGGTGAAAATGGAGACGCACCGACCGGAGCAGGCTGACCGGTTCTAAACGCTGGTTGACGAATACGATGCACCTGGTTTTTGCCACTCTCGCGGCACTGTGCAGCCTGTACGTTTTTGTGCTTTTCGTCCGCGTGGTCTTCGACGTCGTTATGACGGCCGCACGGGATTGGCGTCCAACGGGTTTCTTCCTGGTCGCGGCTAATCTCACGTACCGGCTGACGGATCCGCCGCTGCGTCTTCTGGCCAAGTACATTCCGCCACTTCGTTTTGGAGGGGTGCAGCTGGATATGGGATTCTTGGTACTCTTTTTCGGGGTGCAGATTCTTTCCATGGTCTTTCGGAGCATGGCATAGCGCCCCAGCTGTGCACGTGACATTGAGTGTGAAGTCTGGTCATTCAGTCTCACATATCACTTTATGAACATTTGTCACACGATCTGGTAGGCTCTCGGGTAGTCTCAATAGTGTAACGGCCCGCCGGGTCGCTTTGTCCCGTTGAAACTGGATTCTTAGAGGTGGATACTCATGGCGCTGCTCACGGAACAAGATGTCGTCAACATGCGCTTTAAGAACTCGCAGCCGAACGAGGAAGGCTATGACCAGGACGAGGTCGACTTCTTCCTTGACGAGGTTGCGGATACTATTGCGCAACTGACGAAGTCGAATGCTGAGCTTGAGAACAAGGTAAAGGTCGCCGAGGCTCGCGTGACCGAGTTGGAGAATGCTCAACACGCTGTACCGACCCAGCAGGCGGAGGCTCCGGATTCGGCGACGTCGACCTCGTCCTTCGCACCGCAAGTCGGTGGCGCCGACGCTCAGACGGCCACAGGAATGCTCGCGCTGGCACAACAGCTGCATGATCAGTACATCAATGACGGAAAGGCAGAGTCGGAGCGCATCGTCGCCGAAGCCACTACCAAGGGGCAGCAGATTGTTGCCGAGGCCGAAGAGCAGCACAACCGCACGCTCACTCAACTTGAGCAGGAGCGCGGTCTGCTGGAGCGCAAGATCTCCGAGCTGCGCGACTTCGAGCGCGACTACCGTACGCGCTTGAAGAGCTATCTCGAGTCACTGCTGAGCAATGTGGAGTCCTCGGCGGCCTCGGAAGGTGCACAGCACTGACACTAGCATTACGTTCTCCGGTCGTCCGGACTAGGGGAGCCGAATTGTGAAGCGCGAGTACTGGGTGTTGGGCGCGGCTTGCGGTATCGCCACGGTCGCCGCCGACCAGTTGACTAAGCAATGGGCGCTAGGCACCCTGAGCGATGGACACACGATTCCGGTGTTGGGGCGGGCGCTGTCCTTGCGCCTGCTCTACAATCCGGGTGCGGCCTTCTCTCTGGGGGAGAATGCCACTATCGTGTTCACTGTTGTCGCGGCGCTGGTGGTCATTATTCTGCCTATCTGGGTATATCGGACGACATCGCGCGCTTGGATGGCGGTTATCGGCGTTGTCTGGGGCGGCGCTTTAGGCAATCTCATTGACCGTTTGGTCCGCCCGCCGGCGATCACTCGTGGCCACGTCGTCGATTTCATTGCCTACGGTGATCTCTTCGTGGGAAATGTCGCCGATATTGCGCTGGTGGTTGGCATTGCTGCACTTGTTGTTTTGATGCTGCGGGGCACACCGCTCACAACAGCGGATACAAGCGGTACAAACCAGTTGACGGAAGGGGAGGCGAACCCGGAGGGCAGCGCGGCGGGGGCGACTATCAAGAGCGACGTCGATGGCGACGCCGGGCAGCGGACGGCAGGTCCGCAGGGAACCGATTCTGGGAAGACGGACGAGTTCGATTCCGCGGAGCCGAGACAGGCCGATTCTGCCGCTCAGACGGATGAGGACGACGGTCGGTCGTCTGAGCCGGAGGTGTCGAAGGTACGCCATGAGTGAGCGTCGATACTATCCGGTTCCAGACGGGCTGGAGGGCGGAAGGGTTGACGCGGTTCTCGCGACCATGACCGGAATGTCGCGCAGTACGGTTGCTCGGCTCATTGACGCCGGAGAGGTCCGCGTCGATGGTGCGACACCCTCTCGTTCGCAACGAGTTGTTGCCGGTCAGACTCTCGAGATCGATGTGCCGACGCCACCATCGATTGAGCCCGTTCCGACTCCGGCAGATCTGCCGATTGTGTATGAAGATGAGGACATTGTCGTCGTTAACAAGCCAGCGGGCTTGGCGGCCCACCCCTCTTTGAACTTCGTCGGCCCCGATGTTCTTGGCGCCTTGCTGGCATTGGGGAGACAGTTGACGGTCTCCGGACCCGCAGAGCGCAAGGGCATTGTGCATCGCCTGGATGTGGGTACATCGGGATGCATGGTGGTCGCAAAGTCTGATCGTGCATACAGTGCACTGAAGCGCGCTTTTCGTGATAGAGAAGTGACCAAGGTATACCACGCTCTTGTACAGGGACATCCCGATCCGAGTACCGGGACGATTGATGCGCCAATTGGCCGCGATTACCGCCATCAGTGGAAGATGGGTGTACGGCAAGACGGGCGGCACGCCGTGACACACTATCGCACGCTGGAAGCAATGGCCGGCGGCTCATTGCTTGAGATTCAGCTCGAGACCGGGCGCACCCACCAGATTCGAGTGCATATGGCAGCGGTCGGTCATCCATGTGTGGGTGACGAAATGTATGGTGCCGACCCGAGTTTGTCGGCGCGGCTCGGATTGAATCGGCAGTGGCTGCACGCGACGCGGCTTGGCTTTGAGCATCCCGGCACGGGCACCTGGGTGGAGTTCACGTCGCCGTATGCACCCGAGTTGGAAGAAGCTCTCAGCGCAATGCGTGGTGGAGTGTTTCGGTAGCGCGGCACGACCGGTGAACGTGATGATGCCGCGGGTTCCAATGATCATCGGATACTTCGAATGAGTGAGGACGAAACGCGCATGGTAGAGACCAAAGGCGCCCCACATGTTGAAGTTGTGACAGACGAGAGCGGATTGCGGCGTTGCTGGGACATCCGCATGGAAGTGTTCGTCCACGAGCAGAATGTGCCGCCGGAGGAGGAAATCGATGCCCTAGACACCGATCTCTCCACTGTGCACCTCATCGCCACCGTAGACGGCGTTGACGTGGGGACATTGCGGGTGCTTCCGGAAAAGCCCGGTTACTGCCATATTGGGCGGGTTGCAGTTCGCAGAGCAGCACGCGCCACCGGCATTGGTTATGCCTTGATGAGTTACGCGGAACGCGTGGCACTAGACCGCTGCGCGGATAGCGACGGCGTCGTTATTGCCTTGTCCTCTCAGGAACAGGCCGTCGGCTTCTACGAGAAATGTGGTTATCGCCTCCTTGCGGGAGAACGCTATCTTGACGCGGGGATTTGGCACCGCGACATGCAGAAGACGCTGCGCATCGGTGCGGCGAAAGGTGACCGAGTCGACGAGCCGGACTAGACTGATGCACATGGTTGCCAAGGACTTCGCTCACCTGCATGTTCATACCGAATACTCGTTGCTCGACGGTGCCGCGAAGATCAAGAAACTTGTGGCGGAGGCAAAGGCACACGGCCAAGAGGCAGTGGCCATCACGGATCACGGCTACTGCTTCGGCGCTTATGAGTTCTATAAGGCAGCAAAAGCCGAGGGTATCAAGCCGATTATCGGCGTCGAGGCCTACATGACTCCCGGCACTTCCCGTTTTGGAACGGAGCGGGTGCTGTGGGGTGACGAAACTCAGCGTGCCGACGATGTCTCCGCACGCGGCGCGTATACTCATCTCACTCTGCTTTCGTATAACAACACGGGCCTACACAACCTGTTTCGCTTGGACTCGCGGGCATCTCTCGAAGGACAGATGGGCAAATGGCCGCGCATGGACATGGAGCTTCTGGAGACCTACCATGAGGGTCTCATCGCCACAGCCGGGTGCCCTTCGGGCGAGGTGCAGACCCGGCTGCGTCTTGGACAGCATAAGGAGGCACTTGAGTCAGCCGGACGCATGCAGGAGATTTTCGGCCGTGAGAACTACTTTGTGGAGATCATGGACCACAACAACGCCATCGAGCGTAAGGTCCGCAATGACTTGCTGGAGTTGGCACGTAAGATCGACGCGCCGCTGATCGCCACCAACGATTCGCATTACGTCCAGTCCAGTGACGCAGCTATTCAGGATGCGATGCTGTGCATCAACTCGGGTTCTACCCTGCAGGATCCGAACCGTTTCACCTTTGACGGAGAGGGCTACCACCTGCGTTCCTCTCAAGAGATGTGGGATCTCTTCGGCGACCTGCCCGGAGCCTGCGAGAACACCCTGATGATTGCGGAGCGTTGCGATGTCTCCTTCCAGACCGCTGCCGAGGGTGCAAACTACATGCCGGTGTTCCCGGTGCCACCCGGTGAAGATATCACCTCCTGGTTCGTGAAGGAGGTCCAGCGCGGGCTGCATGTGCGTTACGGGGAGACCATTCCCGCAGACGTGCAGAAGCGGGCTGACTATGAGGTTGGGGTCATTGTTGAGATGGGATTCCCCGGATACTTCCTAGTCGTCTCGGACTATATTCTCTGGGCGAAAGAGCACGGTATTCGGGTCGGACCAGGCCGTGGCTCCGGTGCAGGATCGATGGTTGCATACGCCCTGCAGATCACTGAGCTCGATCCCATCCGGCACGGTCTGCTCTTCGAACGGTTTCTGAACCCGGAACGTATCTCCATGCCGGATATCGACGTTGACTTCGATGAGCGTCGACGGGGTGAAGTCATCGAGTATGTCGAGAAGAAGTATGGGGCGGACAAAGTGTCGCAGGTCGTCACTTTCGGCACGATTAAGACGAAGCAGGCACTCAAGGATGCTTCGCGCGTACTGGGCTATCCATTCGAGATGGGGGAGAAACTCACCAAGGCATTGCCTCCCTCGGTACAGGGAAAGGACATCCCGCTCGGGCAGATCTTCGATCAAAGCTCCGAACGTTATATGGAGGCGGGTGAGTTTCGAGAACTAATCGGTGCCGATCCCGAGGCAAAGCGGATTTACGACCTCGCCCACGGACTGGAAGGGCTAACACGCCAGTGGGGCGTACACGCCTGTGCCGTCCTCATGTCAAGTGTGCCTCTCACCGATGTGATCCCGGTGATGAAGCGTCCGGCAGACGGCGCCGTCATCACCCAATTTGAGTATCCACAATGTGAGGAACTGGGCATCCTCAAGATGGACTTTCTCGGACTATCAAATTTAACAACGATCGATGATGCCCTCCACAACATCGCGGCGAACAATAAGGAACCGCTTGATATCGAGAAGGTAGAACTGGACGATCCGGCAACTTTCGCCCTGCTTAGCCGGGCGGACACCCTCGGGGTGTTCCAGCTTGATGGTGCTGGCATGCGGACGCTGCTTAAGCAGATGCGGCCGACGGACTTCGAAGATATTTCGGCTGTGTCTGCCCTGTACCGCCCCGGTCCTATGGGCATGAATTCCCATACCAACTACGCTCTGCGCAAGAATGGCTTGCAGAAGATTGAGCCTATTCACCCGGAGTTAGAGGAGCAACTACGGGACATTCTGGCTCCCACTTATGGCCTGATTGTCTATCAGGAGCAGGTCATGGAGATCGCGCGTGTGGTGGCTGGCTTCACCATGGGGCAGGCGGATACGCTGCGTAAGGCCATGGGCAAAAAGAAGATCGATGTGCTGAATAAGCAGTTCGAGTCCTTCTCGCAGGGCATGTTGGAGAAGGGGTACTCTCGCGAGTGCATCGACACGCTGTGGGGTGTGTTGGTGCCTTTCGCCCAGTACGCCTTTAATAAGTCTCACTCGGCTGCCTATGCGGTTGTTTCCTTCTGGACGGCCTACCTCAAGGCCAACTATCCGGTCGAGTTCATGGCGGCGGTTCTTACGTCGAAGAAGGACAACAAGGACAAACTCGCACTGTATTTGGGCGAGTGCCGCCGCATGGATATCACGGTCCTGGTGCCGGATGTCAATGAATCGGATTCGAACTTCTCCGCCGTTGGCAACGAGATTCGCTTCGGACTCTCCGCGGTGCGCAATGTAGGCGAGAACGTCGTCGCTGGGATCATACAGGCGCGTGAAGAGAAGGGACCCTTCACCTCCTTCCAGGACTTCCTTGACAAGGTTCCGTTGCAGGTCTGCAATAAGCGTGCCATCGAGTGCCTCGTCAAAGCGGGAGCATTCGATTCACTTGGCTACACGCGCCGTGCTCTGTTGTCGCGGGTTGAGGAAGCGGTTGACTCCGTCGTCGCGCTGAAGAAGAACGAGGCGGCCGGGCAGTTCGATCTCTTCGGAGGCGCCAGCCCTGCCATAGCAGGGGGCGTGGAAGTAAGCGTGCCGGATATTCCTGAGTGGGATAAGAAGGTAAAGCTCGATCACGAGCGCGACATGCTCGGCCTGTACGTTTCCGACCATCCACTTTCTGGTCTAGAGCACGTGCTGGAACGTTCTGCAGATACCACCATCGTTCGTCTGATGAACGAGGAGAATCCCCGCGACGGCGCCAGTGTGACCCTGGCCGGACTAATCACCTCGGTGCAACCGCGGGTGTCGAAGAAGAACGGAAAGCTCTGGGCCACGGTGGTGTTGGAGGATCTCACCGGAAGTGCGGAGATCAACTTCTTCCCGGCCACATATCAAGCGGTGTCAACGATGCTAACGCAAGACGCCGTTGCAGTGGTGACCTGTCGGGTGCAGGATCGTGACGGTTCGATCCAGTTGTCCGCGCAGGATCTTTCTTTACCTTCCGGGGATCTCCTGCCCGATTCGCCATTGGATCTCGAGGTCCCGGAGAGGATGTGTACGCAGGAGCTTATGGGGTCGTTGGCAAATATTCTCCGCTCGTATCCCGGCTCGGCTCCAGTCCGGTTGCATATCCGACGCCCGACTTCTACTGCGGTTGTGCAAGTGGACCGGGCCTTTTATGTTCATCCGGGGCCAGGCATGTTCTCAGATCTGCGGGTTTTGCTCGGGCGTAACTGCTTGCTGAGCTGATCCTGCGCGCAGGCAAGCCGCTAGCTGTCGGTTCCGCGCACGCGCACCGTAGTGCCGTCCAGTGCGACGACGTCGCCGTCCGCCAAACGGTGCCCACGGTGAGTTTCGACTACGTCGTTGACGGTGATCTCGCCGTCTTCGATGAGTTCACGCGCCTGTGCACCCGAGTCAGCCAGTGAAGCGAGTTTTAAGAACTGTCCCAGCCGGATAGGAAGACGCACCCGGATTTCGTCCATTGTGTCAGCCTCTCTCTTCTGTTGTGCGTGTGTTGCTCTGCATGCTGGGTTTTTCGGCAGGATCATTGGTGCTGGTTGGCACCGTATTGGCCCGTGTGCAGTCTCGGCAAATTCCGTCCAGTTCCAAGGTATGTGAGATATTTGTGAAACCCGCCTCTGCAGCTACTCGCAAGGCCCATGCCTCGACATCGGCGCCGGATACTTCGACGGTGGCTCCACATTGCCGACACACGAGGTGATGGTGGTGTTCTTCGGAAACGCAGTGCCGGTACAGCGTTTCGTTGTCGCGACGGAGCACGTCAAGTACTCCCCGATCTGCGAGGCTCTGTAGCGTGCGATAGACAGTGGCGAGGCCGATTCCTTGCCCTGAGTTCACAAGCCTGCCGTGCAGTTCCTGCGCGCTGACGAATCCCGGCATTCGTGCCATTTCCTCTTGGATGGCCATCCGCTGCGCCGTTCGGCGTGGTTGTTCTGTCATGAAATCGCCTCTACCTGCTGATGCCGTGAACGGCGCCGTGCCGTTGCCGACATTGTCGCCCGGACCAGTGCGACAATTGCGTATACGGTTATCAGCATAACGACAATAGTCGCTCCGGGCGAGGCCGGAACATAGTAGGTGATGACAAGGCCGCTAATGCACGCCGTCACCCCGATACCCATGGCAATATGCATGGTGCGTGCGAAGGACGATGAGACGAGCTGGGCGATTGCTACTGGAACGATCATGATGGCGGAGACGAGGAGCACGCCGACGACACGCATGGACACGGAGACCGTGAGCGCCGCCACGACCGCAACAAGTACATTGAGGGTTTGCACCGGCAGGCCGGATGCCCGGGCGAACTCTTCGTCATGGGAGAGGGCGAAAAGTGCTTCTCGCAGACCAATGCCAATCGTCATGATGACAATCGCAAGGGCGACAGTGTATCGCACATCGGCCGTAGAGACGACGGCGAGGGAGCCGAAGAGATAACTGTTCAGATTGGTGGTTGTGCCGCCAGCGATGCGGATGAGGAGTACGCCTCCGGCAATGCCGCCGTAGAAGAGCATTGCCAGGGCGACGTCGCCGCCGGTGCGACCGGTTGAGCGGACAACCTCGATGAGAATGGCACCTACGAGTGACGCGAGGATCGCGCCCGGAATGGCGAGAATATCGTTAGGGGAGAGTCCGAGCGCTCCCGCTACCAGCCAACCCAGTGCAACGCCGGTGAGCGACACGTGTCCGATCCCGTCGCCCATCAGCGCCATACCACGCTGTACTAGATAGGTGCCGACAACGGGAGCGGACAGTCCGACAAGGAAGGCGACGACGAGGGCACGCTGCATCAGGTCGGAGGACAAGAGTTCAATCATCGTGTTTCCGTTCGCAATACGGGTGCGTGATGCGGGGGACGCCCCGCTGCTTCCGGTCCGTGGTGGTCGTGGTCTTCGCCAGTGCTCTGCTGAGCATGCTCCGTGGGGGAGAACGGGTTATCGCGGACAATCCTGCCGCTGTCGAGTTCAATCACTCGGCCAATGAGGGGTGCTAGCTCGCCAATTTGGTGTAGTACGGTGAGCAGAGTGACTCCCTGTTCACGAAGGCGCGAGAGGGTAAGCGCAAGCGTTTCCCGTGACTCCTGATCAATGCCTGCCAGTGGCTCGTCCAGAATAAGCAGTTCGGGATTACGTACTAGGGCCCGTGCGATGAGGACGCGTTGAGCTTGCCCACCGGAGAGTACCTGGACATGGTCGCGTGCACGGTCTGCTAGCCCAACCGCATCGAGAGCTTCCAGTGCGCGCGCCTTGGCTTTGCGTCCGCGTCTTAGCCAGAGCCTGCCGGGGGAGAGGAGTCCCGATCTGACGACCTCCAGGGTGGTGGCTGGTACACCGGATGCGGCACTGACACGCTGTGGTACGTAGCCGATCTTCTGCCACGTAACGGTGCGTCGGGACGAAAGAGGAGTGCCGAATATCCTAATCGTTCCGGACGCTGGGGGTACGACGCCGAGAATAGCCTTGACGAGGGTGGATTTTCCCGAGCCATTCGCGCCGAGAAGCGCGACGGAGGAACCCGTCGCGACGGTGAAGGTGATATCTGAGAGGATACGCGTGGCCCCGAGAACCACGGATAAATCCTCTACTGCGATAGCAGTGTAGAGGTCCCGGTCGTGGGAAGAGTTCACTGGTACTTCAGTCACTGGTGGCTCTCATTCACTGACAACTCAAGGCTGTTCGCAACGCACTGAGATTACTCTCCATCGCCGCGAGGTAGTCATCTTCCTGAGGTTGTGACTCCATAGGATCAAGAACAGCGGTTTCCGTACCCGTTTCGGCCGCGAGCGCGTTAGCGGTTTTCGGGGAGACCAGCGACTCCGTGAATATTGTGGTCGTACCGGTTTCTTCAACGGCCTTCTTCACCGCAGCTAGATCGGCTGGGCTCGGTTCCGATTCAGGGTCAATGCCAGAAATGGAGACTTGGGTGAGGCCGTACCGGTTCGCCATATAACTGAAGGCAGCGTGGGATGTGACTATCGTGTCTCTTTCGCAAGTGGCAAGCCCCGTCTCATAGGCAGAATCGAGTGCGGTCAGTCTTTGTTGTAGTGCGCCAAGGTTCTTTTCATATGTGGCTGCATTATCAGGGTCTTGCTCTGCCAGCGACCGCTCGATTTCGGCGGCGACTGCCTGCATTCGCACCGGATCGAGCCAGAAGTGCGGATCCAGGTTGGACTCGCTTGTGCTCCCGTCGGCTTCCACCGCGGCTGAGGACGCCTTTTGCAGGTCGGCGACTGAAGAGAGTTCAGCGACGCTCGGACCGGTGAGCTGGTCGACTGCGTCGTCCATTGAGGGTTGGAAACCAGCCACGTACACGATGAGATCTGCTTTGCTCAAGGCTGTGACATCGGCGGGGGAGAGTTCGTAATCGTGCGGCTCAACATTGGTTGGCGTCACGCTGGTGACGGTGACCCTGTCACCGCCGATTTGCTCGCTGAGCCAGGCGATGGGATAGAACGACGCGGATACATGGAGAGTACCATCGTCGCTGGAGTTCGTGGAGGAGCAGCCGACTGCTCCGAGCGTCACGGCCAGAGTGGCGCATAGAGCTATAAAGCGCGAACGAAACAAAGGAGTCATGAGAATCATTATCAGTTTCGCTAGTGCCCGCTGTCAAACGTATCTGCAGGCGGTCACCGATGGGCTGACATGGGGTGTGTTTGTGGTGGCATGACTTGGGGTGAGCTGGGCGGAAGCCGGATGAGAGGAATCATGAGGTTAGGGTGATGGCCGGTCCGGTGTGGGTGGTTTGCACGTCCGTGCGTTGGTGGGAGGGGAGGTTTCCGTCGTAGTAGGGCCGCTCGTACATGGTGTTTCCTCCGAGTAGTGCACACCCACTCAACGCCAACGGGGCTGCTAGTAGTAGCCCTGCCAGGCGTTGCATGGGTTGTCGTGGTCGCATGGTGTTATCCGGCTTTCCCGACCACGACTCTGGCGAGTTGTTCTTGTGCCTTACTGTTATTAGCCAGGTAGCCGGAGTGCCCGGTGACCGTCGTGTTCGCATCTGAACCACTCTGCACCTAAGTGATGACCGGAGGTGGATCACTGCGACGGGGATGTGCTCGAGTCGCTGGTTTCGGGACGGCAGCCGCTGGCGTAGAGGAGTGAGAAGTTTCTGGCGGGTTCGGGCATCATAACAGTGACGTAGCCGCCGTCCTCCGTATTGAAAATATTCACCCAGCGGTCTTTCTCGTCGGAGATGTCGACCACTTCGGTAAAGCCGAGCGGAGCCAGCTCTTCGATTACGATGTCCAGTAAGTGCGGGAAGTCGTCAATCGGAAGACCAAATGCGCGTCCTTGCTTACGGGCGTCTTCTCGTCCTTCGTTCTCTCCGTCCTTGCAATAGGCGGTGCCTCTGTCTTCGAGTGTCTGTATGGCTTCCCAGTTTTGGGGTCCGTATTCGGCATCGATGCGGTCGCGGACGCGTTGTAGGGCGCCGGTGAGTTCGGTGTGGGTGGTTTGGATGTCGGTGCGTTGGTGGGAGGGGAGGTTTCCGTCGTAGTAGGACCGTTCGTACATGGTGTTTCCTCCGAGTAGTGCACACCCACTCAACGCCAGCGGGGCTGCTAGTAGTAGCCCGGCCAGGCGTTGCATGGGTTGTCGTGGTCGCATGGTGTTATCCGGCTTTCCCGACCACGACTCTGGCGAGTTGTTCTTGTGCCTTACTGTTGTTGACGAGGTAGCCGGAGTGCCCGGTGACTGTCGTGTTGGCGTCTTTTGGGTTCAGGTGGGTGAAGCCGTCATCCAGGAAGGGGTCTTTGCCTAGCAGGCCACTGCCGGGTGGTAGGCCTTCCTCACCCCATACAAGACCATTACCGTAATAGAGCGGGTCGTCATTGAACACCATCATATAGCGGTTGTCTTCGGGGACGTTCATGTCCCAGGAGTCGTTGACTATTCCGGGGGAACCGAACACGGCATACCCGTCCACCACGCCGGGACGGGCCTGGCTCACGCCATAACTTGAGGTGGTTGACCCGTAGGAATGCCCGAGCACGGTCTGATACACCCCCGAGCCTTGGCCGTCCACGTTGCGGGAGTCCTCAATCCCCTCCACAAACGCGGCCAGCGAGTCTCCACCGGTCTCCGCCCGGCCAAGACCAGCCGCAGCCGGCACATCCGGTGGAGCGTCATACCCCATCCACGCAATAGTCGCAACAGACCCACCGGAGCAGTTTTCCTCCGCTACGTCCCGCAGGTTCCGCATGTCCTTCGTCAGTCCGGGCATGTCTGCTGCGGTGGTGGTCATGCCGGGTACGTAGGTGGCGACATAGTCGGCGGTGTCCATGTTGCCGACCGCGATGGCGGCGTGGGTCAGTTCGTTGCCCGGGCCGCCGGTGGCGGGTTCGTAGAGCAAAAGCTGAGTGTGGCTACCCTGCGCGAGGGCGTCTTTGATGGACAGTATGTCGTCGCGTTGGCGTTCCAAGTCTTGGAGTTCGGTCACGAGTGCCGGATCCTGGTAGGAAACATTATCGCTGGGCTCGCCCGGCTTTGGTTCCTTGTAGTTGAACTGTCCTTCCAACTCCGCTATACGCCGTTCCACGGCGGCAAGATCCTCGTTGAGGTTGTGCTGGTTGGCTTCATTGCGTGCCCAGGCATCAATACCATCCAGGTTGCCCAACTGGCGTGGATACTCCTTGATCATGCGTTGGCGTTCCTCGTCGGTGAGCGCGTCCCACCATGCCGCCACCTCCTGCGTGGAGGCGCCCACCGGTGGCGAATCCGCCAGGCCTGGCGTGTCCGAGAGATCCTCCACCTGCGACGCCTTGCCCTGACCCACCACATCCAACACGGATTTCAACGCCGCATCCACGTCTGCCGCCTTGTCCACGGCGTCCCACACGTTGGTCTGGGTGGTCTGCATCGCAGCTTCTCGCTCATCCTTCTCCCCACGAGTCATGGACGGATCCCGCGCGCAAGGATCACTCACGTTCCCGGACGAGGAGATATGGAAACCAAAGAAACTTGCCCGTGACAGGGCCTCGCTCACCGCCAGGCGTACCTCAGCCACGCCGTGCTGAGCGGCGGATAGCCCGCTAATCAGGTCACCAATCAAGCCGAGGACCAGCTCGGATGAGTCCTCTAGGCCATCGCGGCGTTCTTGGGCGGCGGTTGCTCCGGCACCCGACCAGCCGGAGGACACGTCAATGCTCTGGATGTACTCGCCGACGGTGTAGGCACGTTGACGGATCCGGATCAACGCATCCACCGCCGGGTCCAACGCGTCCTCGTTCCATCCCAGCACGTCGTCCCAGATCATGACCGTCCACCCCCTCCTTCGCGTTGTGCCCTATTCGTCGACCAGTGCATCAAAAGCCGTGAAGTCCACGTCCGTACTCTGATCAGTTGCCGTATAGGCGGCCAGTGCCCCGTTCAATGCGTCCTGATACCCGCCCAAAGCTCCGCCAGCTTCCCCGCGGTCGCGTCCACCCACCCGGCCGCCGCAGGCGCCGAGCCCGCCGCATCCCCACCCGGCATAGCAGACCCCACAGCGTCCAGTGAGTCACCAAGCTTGACCGTCACCGCCTCATCCCGCGCATTCCCCACCACCCAAGCCGCCTCCTCCACACTAGACGAAACCACCCTCAACTCCGACACCTTCTGCGTCCTTCCATCTAAGTTCTCTGCGAGCTTGTTGCCGTGCCTCGTCCGTCAGCAGTAGTCGTCCCGCCACCTAGTGAAAACCTCCAGACGGTAATCAAGGCAACCACACCGACCGCGACGATCACCGTTAGCTTAACCAGATAACCCATACCATGCAATGACGCATTCGCACAAGACTCAAGGCCTCACTCCGTATAGCCGAATAACCAGCACTTTTAGCCGCATTCGGCAAAGAGTGCATACAGTGACTGAGCCGTGGCCCGGATGCGGATCCGCATGTTGCGCAAGTCTTCGGTGGCAATTCGGGCGTTCTCTGCAACACCCAAGCACAGGTTGTGCGCGCCTCCCTACCTCCCCTTCCTTCTTGGGAGGAACCATCTACTCCACCGCAAACAGCGCACTCAACTCGAAGGCCCGTTACTTTGCTGTGCCTCTCCTTGTGTTGGCGGGCCTCTCCTTCTGCCCGCATTTTCGCCCGAACTGTGCGCGGCCATGTACTTAAGCTAAACTAGCGCCCGGCCCGCATCATCCAGATGCGGAGGAAAGGAGAACACACATGGCCAAGAAGGCCCCGTCGCGACTCGACAATGTCATTAGCCTCGCCAAGCGCCGAGGTTTCGTCTACCCCTGCGGAGAAATCTACGGCGGTACCCGCTCGGCCTGGGATTACGGGCCGCTGGGAGTCGAACTGAAGGACAATATCAAGCGCCAGTGGTGGAAAGCGATGATTACGTCGCGCGACGACGTCGTCGGCCTGGATTCCTCCATTATTCTGCCGAAAGAGGTTTGGGTTGCCTCTGGCCATGTGGGTGTGTTCAACGATCCACTCACCGAGTGCCTCTCCTGCCACAAGCGTTTCCGCGTGGATCAAATGCAGGAGGAGTACGCGGCTCGTAAAGACATTGCCGACCCCGATTCAGTGCAGCTCGCAGACCTGCCCTGCCCGGCCTGCGGCACACGTGGCCAATGGACCGAGCCGCGCGATTTCAACATGATGCTGAAGACCTATCTCGGACCGGTTGAGGACGAATCCGGCCTGCACTACCTGCGTCCCGAAACTGCGCAGGGCATTTTCGTGGACTTCCAGAACGTCATGACATCCGCGCGTAAGCGTCCGCCTTTCGGCATCGGGCAGATCGGAAAGTCCTTCCGCAACGAGATCACGCCCGGCAACTTCATCTTCCGTACCCGTGAGTTTGAGCAGATGGAGATGGAGTTCTTCGTCGAACCGGGTACCGATGAGAAATGGCATGAGTACTGGATTGAACAGCGTCGTCAGTGGTATGTCGATCTGGGTATCGCCCCGGAGAACTTGCGCTTCTATGAGCATCCGCAGGAGAAGCTGTCGCATTACTCCAAGCGCACGGTCGATATCGAGTACAAGTTCGGTTTCCAGGGCTCCGATTGGGGAGAGTTGGAAGGCATCGCCAACCGCACCGATTTCGATCTTTCCACGCACTCCAAGCATTCTGGGAAGGACCTCTCCTACTTCGACCAGGCCACCGGAGAGCGCTGGATCCCGTATGTGATTGAGCCGGCGGCCGGGCTGACCCGCTCGCTGATGGCTTTCTTGGTGGATGCCTACGTGGAAGACGAGGCACCGAATACCAAGGGCGGCGTCGATAAGCGAGTAGTACTCAAACTGGATCCGCGACTAGCCCCCGTGAAGGCTGCCGTCTTGCCGTTGTCACGCGATGAGCGGCTCTCGCCCATTGCCCGCGAACTCGCCGCCAAGCTGCGGCGCAACTGGAACGTCGACTTCGACGACGCCGGAGCGGTGGGGCGTCGTTACCGGCGTCAGGATGAGATCGGAACCCCATGGTGTATCACGGTTGACTTCGACTCCCTGGAGGATCACGCGGCAACGGTACGCGACCGTGACACGATGGGGCAGGTACGCCTGCCCATCGACGCCATCGAGTCCTATTTGGCGGGCAAACTGGTCGGCTGCTGATGGCGCACGGGGAATACTCCCAGGCAGATGGGCGTGCCCACTCTCACGCCCACTCTCACGCCACGGGACCACTCGACATTCCGCCGGGTCAGCTGCGCACAATCCGCCGGGTACTGGCGGCACTGGTGATCCCACTGGCTCTTGCCACGGGCATAGCGCTGGCCGTTCTGTGGCCGCGCGGTGAGTCGCCCGTGGGCTCAATGCCGCTGTATGCGGAGGGTGTCGAGCAGGTGACCGGGAAAATCGTGTCCATCGGCACGCTGGATGAGAGTGGGCAGACCCCGGTCACGATGGAGGTGTCGGGCGTCGAAGTCGGCGTCCACGTTCCGTTGGAGATCGTACAAAACGGCTTGGACGTGGGAGATGAGATCCGTGCCGTCTTCGATCCGCGGACGATTGGGGAGGGCAACTCCTACACCTTCGTGGACTACGTGCGCACAACTCCGCTGCTGCTCTTGTTGGGGACATATGTGGTCTGCGTGGCGCTCGTGGCGCGTGGGAAAGGAATCCGGGCGCTGCTCGGACTAGGGGTCTCGCTAGCCGTCGTGGGCGCCTTCATGATCCCCGCGCTGGCCATTGGCCGCCCGCCCGTGCTAGTGATTCTTGTCGGCGCGGCGGCAATGATGTTCGCCTCCCTGTATATGGCGCACGGCGTATCCGTTCGTACGACGACGGCGGTGCTCGGCACTTTTGCGGGTCTCGTCATCACCACCTTGCTAGCCGTCTGGTCGGTCGGCACGGTGGAGTTATCGGGCACCCTGGGTGACGAAGCGCTACTCTTGACCAGCGCGGTGCCCGGACTGAATATGCGGGCGCTGCTGCTATGCGGCATGATTCTTGCCGGGCTGGGTGCGCTTAACGATGTCACTATCACGCAGGTATCCTCCGTGTGGGAACTGCATGCTGCCAACCCATCTCTTTCGCGCCGCAGACTCTTTCAACAGGGTATGGCTGTTGGACGTGACCATATCGCCTCAACCGTGTACACCTTGGTTTTTGCCTACGTTGGTTCCGCGTTGCCCCTGTTGATCGGTGCATCCTTGATTAATCGTCCGGTGCAGGATCTGCTGCAGGCCGGGCAGATTGCCGAAGAGATTGCCCGTACCCTGGTTGCATCAGTAGGGCTCGTGCTCGCTATACCGCTCACGACGGCGATTGCGGCCTCGCTGGCGCGGATCGCTCCCGGGCACCGGGACGGCGTCGTCGGGAATACCGGCGGCGCTGTAAAGACGGATACCGTGAAAGGAACGGGTCACGCGCACGGCGCTGCTGGCACAGAACGCGAGAGCGTGCAAGGCGTGGGCACTCCCAATGATGCGGCGGCCGTCGAAGGCCGCAAGGGCACGAAAGAACGAGAGGCTGCGGCGGATTCGGATACTGCGAGTCAGCTTGAAATCAGCGAAAAAGAGGCAGACCTGTGACCGTTCGTTTAGGGTCGCTGGCACTGGAAACTCCCGTTATTCTTGCACCGATGGCCGGGGTGACGAATCCGCCCTTCCGTCAGCTGTGCCGTGAAGCAGCAGAGCGCGGTGTGGATGCAGCTTTTGCTACTGCGCGTCGGCTTGCTGGTCATGGCGAGCCCGCGCATACCGACGCCGATCCTCGCCTGTCTGCCGGCACTTGTGCTCCGGCTGGCCTGTGGGTCTGCGAGATGATCACGTCGCGCGCCCTGGTGGAAGGCAATGCCGAGACACTTAATATGATCCGTCCCGATCCGGGTGACCCGGTTCGCTCGGTGCAACTGTACGGTGTTGACCCGGCTGTGGTGGCACGCGCGGTTCGTACCCTGGCCGAGGAAGACCTTGCCGACCACGTTGACCTCAATTTCGGTTGTCCGGTTCCAAAAGTCACTCGCAAGGGCGGAGGAGCCGCTCTGCCATGGAAACTCGATCTTTTCGAGGCTATTGTCGACCAGGCGGTTCGGGCCGCCCGCAGCGCCGTCGCGGCGAGAGGGCGCGAAATACCGGTGACGGTGAAGATCCGCATCGGTATCGATAATGACCATGAGACCTTCCGCGATGCCGCGCGTATCTGTGAAGATGCAGGTGTAGCGGGGATCATTCTGCATGCGCGTACTGCGGCGCAGCATTATGCCGGCCAAGCCAACTGGGACCGTATCGGTGACCTGGTAGCAATGACCAAATTGCCCGTTTTTGGCAATGGTGACGTTTTCGGAGTAGAAGACGCCGATCATCTGTTGCAGCACACCGGCTGCGCGGGCATTGCCATTGGCCGTGGCTGCCAGGGCCGCCCCTGGATCTTCACCGATCTGGCCGCCTATTTCCACGGCTACGACTTTCATGCTGAACCCTCCTTGCGCGAGGTTGCCAACACGATCATTCGCCACGGGGAACTCTCCATTGCCCACTTCAACGGTGACGAGTACCGTGCCATGCGCGAGCTTCGTAAGCACATCAGTTGGTACCTGCGTGGATTCGCCGTGGGTGGGCAGGCGCGGCGCCAATTGGCGTTGGTATCAACGCTGGATGAAGTGAAGGAACGCCTCGAACAGCTGGACCTGTATCAACCCTATCCGCAGGCGGCAGACGGGCCGCGCGGGCGTGCCGGAGGTTATAGGCGACCCCACCTACCCGACGGCTGGTTGGAATCACGCACGCTCAGCCCAGCGCAACGCAATTCTTTACACTTGGCGGAACTGAACATATCCGGTGGTTAACGCCTGTGTCAGTGGCTAATGCTGGGGGCTAGCCGCTAGGCTCAGGACGTGGACCAGAAGTATAGTCTTGCCGACCGGGAACGTTTCGTACCGGAGCCGGGTAAGAATCCAAGCCGCACGGAGTTTGAACGCGACCGTGCCCGTGTGCTGCATTCCTCTGCGCTACGCAGGCTCGGTGCTAAGACGCAGGTCCTAGGGCCCGAATCCGACGACTTCATTCGCACGCGTTTGACTCACTCTCTGGAAGTCGCCCAGATCGGGCGTTCGCTGGGCAAGAACCTGGGATGCGATCCCGATATCGTCGAGACGGCCTGCTTATGCCATGACCTTGGCCATCCGCCCTTCGGGCATAACGGTGAGCGAGCCTTGGCCGAGGTAGCGCACTCCGTTGGCGGTTTCGAGGGTAATGCACAGACGTTCCGGATCCTCACTAGCCTAGAACCAAAACGTATGCAACCGGATGGGCGACCAGCGGGTCTGAACCTGACGCGCGCGGCGTTGGACGCCGTCGTAAAATATCCCTGGTCGGCGGAAAACAGGCCGTATGGGGCCGACGGTCTGCGCACCTCGAAGTTCAACGTGTACGACGACGACATGCCGGTCTTTGAGTGGGTACGTTCAACGCGGGGAACCGCGCGCTGTATCGAAGCGCAGATTATGGATCTGGCAGATGACATCGCCTATTCGGTGCACGATGTCGAAGACGGCGTGGTGCGTGGCTTTGTCTCGCCTGGCCGACTACGCATCCCGGCAGAACAGTCTAAGATTATTGCTTCGACGCAGCAGTGGTATGGTCTCACCGACTCGGATCGACTGTATAACGCCCTGCAACGCCTGCTGCGCGAGGAGGCATGGCCGGAGGAGTTCACCGGTTCATACCGTGCTCTGGCCGTAATGAAGGACCTGACGAGTGACCTGATCGGGCGCTTCGTCTCCGCCGTGTGTGATGCGACTGGCCGTGCCCCGCTCGTACGATATGAAGGCGACATCGTCATCCCTCCGGGCACTCTGGACGAGATCATGATTCTGAAGGGCATCGCAGTCGAATACGTTATGATGCCGCGTGAACATGAACCGCGCTACTTCGAGGAACGCTCACTTCTGTTCGACCTTGTAGACGCTCTGCAGGAATCTCCGGCACAACTTGAGCCGCACTTCTATGAGATGTGGCAGCGGGCCGACGACGACGCCCGGCTGCGGGTGGTGGTCGACCAGGTGGCATCGTTAACGGACCAGTCGGCGCGGCAGTGGCATTCCCGCCTATGCGGTATGCTCCGACACTAATGCGGCACCGCGACGGCACGGGCCGTGGATAGAGCCCGGGTCAGGTGACGCAACGCCGCGAATCCACCGCCGATGCGTGGTGGGATAGGACATCCAATACCGTTTTGCTCTCGACGGGTATAAGGGAACATTTCACAAATGTCTGCGGCGATGATTGAGCTATGGGGACACGCGGTGAAGTGTGTCGGTGGGGCAGACTACACTGGATCCATGCCCGGGTTGATCAAACGGGAGGACATCGACGAGGTCCGCGCCCGCACGCGTATTGAAGAGGTCGTCGGTCAATACGTTTCACTCCGCACGGCAGGCGTGGATTCGCAGGTCGGACTGTGCCCCTTTCATGACGAGAAGACGCCGTCATTTCATGTGCGTCCGCATGTTGGCCGTTGGCACTGTTTCGGCTGCGGTGAGGGAGGCGATGTCATCTCCTTCGTGGAACAGATCGAGCATATCTCCTTCGTTGAGGCCGTTGAGCTGCTCGCACGCAAGGCGGGCATTGAGCTTCACTACGAGGATAACGGCCGCGGGAAGCGCCGGGAGCAAGGTGGAGCCACCCGGCAGCGTCTTATCGACGCGCATCGCGTGGCGGTGGACTTTTACGTCGCCCAGCTGCATACCCCGGCAGGGGAGAAGGCACGCCAGTTGCTCACCACGCGTGGTTTTGACGATGATGCCCTGGCGCGTTTCAGTATCGGGTACTCTCCCGATACCTGGGATGGGTTGCTCAAGCAGCTGCGCGGGCACGGATTCAGTGAAAAGGAGATCGCGTCATCCGGGTTGACGGCGCAAGGATCGCGCGGTCTCTACGACCGTTTCCGCGGCCGTCTGATGTGGCCGATTACCTCAATCACCGGCGAACCGATCGGTTTCGGGGCCCGCAAGCTCAGTGATGAGGACAACGGCCCCAAGTATCTCAACACACCGGAGACTCCGATCTATCACAAGGCGCAGGTGCTGTATGGGCTGGATTTGGCCAAGCGTGCGATTGCGCGGGAGCGGCGCATCGTCGTCGTCGAAGGATATACGGATGTTATGGCTGCTCAACTGGCCGGTATTGAATGTGCCGTCGCTACCTGCGGTACCGCGTTCGGTGCGGAGCATGTTAAGATCGTGCGTCGCCTGATTGGCGATGGAGCCGACCCAGCGGCGGGGGTGATGCTGTCATCAGGGCGTGCCTACGGTGGAGAAGTCATTTTTACCTTCGACGGTGACGCCGCCGGCCAGAAGGCAGCCCTGCGCGCGTTTCAGGAAGACCAGGCCTTCGCAGCCCAGACTTTCGTGGCCGTGGCAGCCGAGGGCATGGACCCGTGTGAGGTTCGCATGGCATACGGGGATGAAGGAGTTCGCGCAATTGTTCAGTCACGGCGGCCGCTATTCGAGTTCGCGATTCAATCCGTGTTGAAGGGAGTGCCGCTCGGCACCGCCGAGGGGCGAACAGTGGGACTGCGCGCATCGGCGCCCATGGTGGCCTCAATCCGTGATCGGGTTCTGCGTGGCGAGTACACCCGGCAACTCGCCGGGTGGCTCGGTATGGATGAAACAACGGTTCGGCAGGCGGTTCAGCATGCAGGGCGGCAGGTGGCATCGGAGCCACGGCGTGCCAAATCGAACACTCCCAAACCGGAAGCCGCATCCGGGCCGCCGCTTGCCCCACGTGCGAGTCTGCGTGATCCGGTCGAGCGGATTGAGCGGGAAGCACTGGAGGTCTATCTGCAGCTGCCCCGCTATGCCGCGTCGGCGCAAATGGATGAGCTTCCGTCTCAGACCTTCACCGTTCCAGCACATCGGCGCGTCCACGAGGCGATTCGAGCGGTGGGGGGCACCGCATGCTACCTGCAGCGTTTCAAGGAGCTGCAGGGCAACGGCGTGGACCCGCTGCAAGCCGACCGTGAGGCGTCCGCGTGGTTCGTTGAGCAGGTTGCGGCGCAGGCGGACCCCGTAATCGCGCGAGCAGTCTCGCAGTTAGCGGTGGAGGAGCTGCCGGAGAATCGTCCAGAACGGTTGGAGCGGTACGTGTGGAGTATTGCCGTGTCTCTGATCAGGCAGGGTATTACGCGGCAGATAGCCGACCTGCGCTCCGAACTACAGCGCACATCTGCCGACGATCCCCGCCATGGCGAGTTATTTGCTCGACTCATCGAATTAGAAGGGCAGCGCAGAGCCTGCGACGAACAGATTGAGTAACCTCGAGTCTGCTTCCACCGCGCTGCACACTGCTTCGGAACTGATCGTTGCGGAACCGGAGCGTATGAAGAAATACTCGGCGCTATGAGCCGGGGCGACGGGCTTTACGATGCGGTGGAGGATGGTCGCCCATCGTCATCGGATGGATCGGGTGCCTCGGTCGGATCTACCGCTGTACTTGTGCTGTTGATGATCTCGTTCGGAATACCAGCGGTGCTTAGCGGTGTGTTGGTTGTGGCTCCACGCCGTGATCGTGGCAATGCGCTGCGGCTGGATTGACGGGAGAGGCGTTCGAAGAAGCGCCGCAGATCAACCGTCGTTTCAATTGGCCGTGCGCGTGAAGCGGCAGTGTGCTGGGAGATCTCCGCATAGATATCCGAGCGTACTTCGCCGGATACCCTCTCAGCGAGCGCCTTGGCGAATTCGCGGCGCTGTATCCGCATCCGGAGTTTCTCTTCCTTCGCCAGTTCCCGCCACAGTGCCACACACATGACGATCATGATGACGGAGAATGGCAGTCCGATGAGAATGGCGATGGTTTGCAGGGCAGACATACCGGCGTCGGAGTCGCGTGCCAACATGACGGCGGCGATCGCTCCCGAAAGTGTTGCAAAGGTCAGCCGTACGGAGGTACGTGGATTCGGATCTCCACCAGAGCAGATCATCGACATAACATACGAACCGGAGTCCGACGAGGTCACGAAGAAGATGATGACGACGATCATTGCGAGGATGGAGAGAATCGTCGTTCCGGGCATGTTGGCGAAGGTTTGGAAGAGGACCGTATCAACGGTAACGGTGCCGTCGGGGCCAATGAGATTCGAAGCGCCGAACATCTGCTGGTAGAGTCCGTTTCCACCCAGGATCGCAAACCAAATGAAGGTGACCAAGGTGGGCACCATGAGCACACCGAGGATAAACTCGCGCACGGTGCGACCGCGAGAAATACGGGCGATGAAAATACCGACGAACGGCGACCAACTCATCCACCAGCCCCAGTAGTACACGGTCCAGTCTGAGAGCCAGTCGGTTCCGGCGCGACCGGCGAAGGGGAGTGTTTCGAAAGATTCCTGGATCAGGCCTTGAAAATAATTTCCGATGTCTGCGACGAACTCATTGGCAAGGAAGAGGGTGGGTCCAAGAATGAAGACCAAGGTGACAAGGATGGCGGCAAGGATGAGATTGGTGTTCGAAAGGAACTTGATGCCGCCGTCCAATCCCGTTGCTACAGAGATGGCGGCCAAGCCGGAAATGACGACAACAAGCAGGACGAGCGTCCCGCCGGTCACCTTCCAGTCGGCGAGAAAGTCAAAACCGGCGGCTACTTGTTTCACACCGAATCCCAGCGATGTGGCAATACCGAAAATGGTGCCTATCACGGCGATTGTGTCGATAACGTCACCCAACCAACCGCGTACTCGGTCTCCCAACACCGGTCGCAGTGCCCAACGAATTGACACTGGCAGCCCCTTGCGGTGGACGGCATAGGCGATAGCAAGGCCAAGGACTACGTAGATCGCCCAGGCATGCAAACCCCAGTGGAGGAACGATGTAGTCATTGCCTCGCCTGCCTTGGCCTGGTCGATAGCGGAGACCGTGCCGAGCTCATTGGTGATTGTCGCGTCTGCGGCGACCTGATCCTGAAATCCGGGCTTCGGGTTGGCGAAATGTGACAGTGGCTCAGCCGCGCCCCAGAACACAAGACCGATGCCCATTCCGGCGGCGAAGAGCATGGCAAACCATGACATACGTGAGTAGTCGGGCTCGCAATCATCCGGGCCCAACACGGTGTCACCTTTCCGGGAGAATGCCAAGACGAAAGCAAAAATCACAAACCCGGTGACCGCCAGAATGTAGTACCAGCCGACATTTTCCACAACGACCGTTTGAATGCGTGAGATGACATCATGGGTTTGTGTGGACCGGAAGAAGGCCAGGAGCACAAAGAGTCCCACAATGAGTACAGAGGGGACGAAAACCTGTGGCCGTACTGAGCGTTTTTCGGACGTCGACCTAGTTGAGTTATCGGACATGTATTGCAATTCCTTCCGTTGACAGGATGAGCTGTCAGTTGGGGTAGTCATAGCTTTGCACAGATTCATCCTTGATTCAATGAGATTCATTTTTTTAGGTGTCGCGCAAAAAGTGGCGTAACAGGCATGGGGAAGGTCCGTGAAGGTGAAAGATACAATGGATTTTCTTGCGGATCCTCGCTCTTTTCGCGGTGTAGGTGTGTGCCGGTTGAGTAAGTGTATGTAGACGACCCGCTTGCGATTTATCAGGACCTGTGTGATCGGCTATTATGGGAAGGCCTTCCGAGGCATGCCCCTGTAGCTCAGCCGGTTAGAGCAGTGGACTCATAATCCATCGGTCGCGGGTTCAAGTCCTGCCGGGGGCACCACTACAAACACTAATATCACGCCAAAACAGAAGGCAACACCCGTCGTCCGCCGGCACACCTGGTGAGCTACGAGGTTAGCTAAGAGGAGCAGGCGAAATAGACCCCATCCACGCCGGAGGAGTGATGCGCGCCACCCTAAGCGTGTTGACTGCGTAAACACTAGTGTGTATACTGGAGATACACGGAGGGAGGGGTCCCACCGACAACCGAAAGGACAAAACGATGATCGCCTACCGCATCCAAGACAAGGGCCGCGACATCGCCGAGCTGCTGGACCCCGAGTGCCAGTACTCCTACCCGATGGGCGACTTTGCGGATGACCAGGTACGCCACGGCGTTTCCGGCTGCGAGACGCTCGCTCAGCTCGCCGCCTACATCGCCTGCTATGCGATCCAGGCCTCTTGCCCGGTGCTGGTAGAGATTGAGGGACCGGCATCCGAGGATGAGCCGCTGGACGCCGATGCCGGTGAGGTCCTACTCTTCCCGGAGCGTGCCGAGGTTGTCGCCGACGATGAGGCATTTTTCGCGCTCGTCTCCGATCTTGTGGATATACGCTGGGGAGGCGCGGAGTTCGACGATCTGCTTGAGGTCGCAGAAGAGCGGATTTAAAACAAAACATGGCCCGGCCCCCGCGGGGGCCGGGCCTGCAACACATTGAAAGGATAGACAGATGGACCGTGAGGAGCGGATTCGCGGCGTGCAGGCCTGGCTAGGCCCCGCCGAGCACACAAATGATCAGGTGGAGCGCATCGCCGACGCCTGGGATGCAATCGACGCAGCCTACGGCGACGGCGACGAGACAGGGCCGGCCGAGGCAGCAAGCGGCGCTGGCGCATTCATCCTCGGCGACACCACGGTGCAGGACGCGGCTGAGCAGTGGAAGCGTGCACAGCAAGCGGCAGCCGACGCGCAAGACTACCTGCGCGGGGTGATCATTGCGGCGCTCGACGACGACGCTAATGTGACGAGGCTCGCCGAGGAGGTAGGCGTCACCCGGAAAACCCTGTACCAATGGGCCGGGCACAGCTACTAGAACAGGGGAATATCGTGGCGATGACTGGAGCCGATCTGATGGCCGTTGCCGCTTGGGTGTTACATTGCCGGGTGAAAATATCCCGTTCAGCCCGAGCGTGAGATTTTTACCCACCAATGTTACGTGCATGCCGCCTACCACGTCCCGTCCCTTTGCATCAGCGAGTGCGTGTGTGGCCGCACTGTTGCCGCCTATGACAGCTATATGGCGGCGCTGTTCCCAGGTCTCGGGGTCCGCTGACACGTCGAGACAGTGGCCGAGTTGTGGTAGAGGACACAGCCGGTCCACACACTTCCGCTTGTCAATTGACAAATGATTGGATAGAATATTAGTGTCAAATGGAAGGAGGTGGTTAGGATGGACAAGGAAGTGCGGAAGTTCGTGAAGGAGCTGGAAGCGGCAGGGTTCGAGACGAAGCGCACGTCCCGTGGGCATGTGAGGGTCTACCGGGACGGACAGTTGATCACGACGCTGCCGGGCACTCCGTCCTCGTCGCGGTCGCTGAAGAATGCGATGGCGTACTTGAGGCGGGCGGGCTTCCGCAGATAGGCCGGGTGGCTACCCGGCACAACAGCCGGGTAGCCACCCACACACAGAAAGGATAGCTCACAAATGGTGGAGTACACAGGGGTTATTGCTATCACGACAGCGCTTAGCGACGAGGACCTGCTCGAGCGCTTGGCGGACTATCACGTGGCCGTCGGTCCCGCGCCTCACGGGTGGAGTGTCACCTTGTCACTGCCCGCTGACAGCCTGCAGCAGGCGATCTCGACACTGCTCGCGGTCGCTGGCACCGTCGGCGAACCGCGAGCGCTGACCGTGCGCACGAGCGAGGAGTTTGACCGGGTACACGGCTTGGAGCCGTTGCCGGAGCTGTTGTCAGTTTCGCAGGCGGCTGACGCTCTCGGGTTGACGCGGCAGGGGGTCCTGCACCGGATCCACACCGGGGCACTGGTGGCGACGAAGGTCGGCAAGACGTGGTTTGTTCCCGCATCGGCAGTTTCGGGCACGGGTGAAGAGCCCGCGGCCTAGAAACAAAAGGATTGGCCCTACCTGGCAAGGGTGGGGCCAATCTGGTTGATCGTGTGACGGGCTACGCGCTGTCTTGGACAGCTGTCGCCACAGTGGTATCCGTGCCGCCGTCGAGGGTGGTTTCAGCGGCGATAGTCAGTCGTGCTTCGGCCAGCGTGGCCGTGATGGCCTCGTCGAGCGAGGCTGTCGCATAGTCCGGTATGGTTTCCGTTCCTGCGTCTTGGTGCAGGTTGGAGGTATCCGGTGTTGTGGTTGGGGTTGCGGCTCGTGTGACAGCCTGGGCGGCCGGGTAGACGGCCGCGTAGATCACTTGGGATCCAGCGATGATCAGGGCGGCCACCGTGAGGATGTCCGACCAGTTTGTTACACCGTTGACCAACACGGTGACTGTGGCCAGGAGCAGGGAGACGACGAGTGCGACGATGCGTTTCACCGCTG
>NZ_RQSN01000013.1:0-55446 GCF_003957265.1 Actinobaculum sp. 352
TGGAATGTGGTGGCCATCGTGGCCGTCCTCTCGGTTAGTGGCTGGGAGCTGTTCTCCCTGCCTGTACTAGTATCCTATGCCCACACTGGCTAGTCTGTCAAGCCGTGAGTATGTGATGTAGGGCACTGTTCGCTGGTGTGGGGTGTACACCCCACACCACAAACCCCATAGGGGCTACATTGGGGTACCCCACCGCTAGATGGTTACCGCCGCGCGGATCGGTTCAAATCCCGCCGTCTCCGCCAGAGGCACGGTACCCCGTCGAGCAATCGGCGGGGTATCAACGTTTTACAGCCCGTGACCAACGACCCCAACAATCCGGGCCTTAAGCCCCTATAACCCAGAAAGGCCATCCGCATGAGAATCGGCGTTATTCAGGCCGCGTCGCAGCGTTCCAAGAATGAGACTCTGTATCGCTGCACCGTCAACGCGATCAAGCGTAACAATCGCAACGATGCCGTCATCAACTTCGGGCTGCACCACGAGGACGCCCACCCCTATTCGTATATCGATGCCGCCACGGCTGTCAGTTTGCTGCTCTCCAGTCGTGCGGTGGACTTTGTCGTGACGGGTTGCTCCTCCGGTCAAGGAATGATGCTCGCGTGCAACAGTCTTCCCTCCGTCATCTGCGGATTCGTGCAGACGCCACAGGACGCCTTCCTTTTCGGACGAATCAATGACGGCAACGCCATCTCGCTACCGCTTGGCCTGAACTTCGGCTGGCTTGGCGAGATCAACCTGCAATGCACGCTCGACAAGCTCTTCGACGGCGACTTCGGTGGCGGATATCCACCCACGGATGCGGAAAGGAAGACTGCCGATACTCGCATGTGCAAACGACTCAACACCATCACCAAGCGGAGCATGGTTGAGACCTTCACCCAGTACGACGCTGAACTGATGCGTCGCGCGCTCAGTTGGCCCACCGTGCGTGACGATATTCTCGCCAACGGGCGCGACGACGCCGTCGTCGAACTGGTGCGTGAATTCGAGCCGGTCTAAGGCTCCTCATCGCAGCCGATCTGCCATTGCAGCCGCCTTTATACAGTTGAAGAGTGTCTTAGTCGGCGGTACCGCATTTTGAACCCACAAATGAAACAATTTGTGTCGGAGCAAGCGTTTACCATTGACACAAGAGCCGTAACGGAAGGCAGGTGTAGACGATGTTGATCAAAGACCGTGCTCGCGACGAAGCCGAACAGGCCCGCGCTAAGTATTGGGACGGCGTTTTTCCGGTGGATCCTGTCAAAATTGCCGTGGCTCTCGGAATGAATGTTTATACTGCGGTTCTGCCCGAAGGCGAATCAGGCCGGATCGTGAAAGAGCAGGGTAAACCTGCTGAGATCTACCTAGCCGTTGACGAACCCGATCGGCGGCAAAACTATACATGTGCTCATGAACTTGGACACTGGTTCGAACGCCGTATCCAGGAGGACGATGAGTACTCCTTCGTGGACCACCGAGACGATTCTCAACCGAAAGACGCGCATGAGTGGTTTGCCGAATGGTTCGCCGCCTACCTCCTAATGCCAACCAAGGAGTTCATTGATGCCGTTGATGATGGACTTACAGTCGACCGCCTAACACGTAGATTTGGCGTCACGCCTACAGCAGCCAGGAACAGAGCGCGAAATCTAGGGGTTTCGATTGACCGGGGATGATCAGGGGCACGCGGACCCCACTTCTTGGGACGAGTTGTGCGGCATCAACGATGTCCCCTTGGACCGCAACCTCAGTAAACCCGACAATCCCAGAATTAAGAACCCGCCTGTCGATCCAAGTTCATGGGAGACAGAACAGGCCAGCGACGATGTCTGCCTGAGGCCCGGCAAAGAGGCGACTGAAACTCAGGGTCCTGTTTCCCCAGACGATTCTGCCGGCTCGCGGCTTGCTAATGCAGACGCAGACATCCGCGAACAAGAGGCTGCAATCCGAAAACAAGAGGCAGAACAAACAACTCAGAACACCGCGTGGCGAAAATGGCTCTTCTGGGTCACCCTACTTATCGTCTTTGCGCTCTCCTTCACCAACATTGTTCTAATCATCATCTACACGTGCCGTGCTTCTGCCATATCGGCAACGGCTCTGAGTACCTGGATTGTTGGTAGTGCTGCGCAGGTGATTGGCCTACTGGCCATCATCACGCGGCATCTGTTTCCACAGGCCAATGGGCAAGGGAAAAGCCACACCTAGTCCGTTTGCCCTGCATCGCCCCGAATTAGGGGACTAGCGCTAGCCTTCCAGGTAACGAACTCGCTTCCCTGCACGCCGCGCATATTCGATCTCCGAGGCCGTGCTGGCACCGATGTAGCCGCCCACGTTGATCACGTAGATTTCGTCGGCCATGTCGATTTTCCGCTTATGCATGTCGTCGAGCATCTCCTTCGTCTTCGTGCGGGTGTCCTCGGGCATCCCCTCCCAGACCTCGTCGTCGCCGGAATGGCCGAACAAGCCGACGCTGATGACGATATTGCCCGCCAGCGTCAGTCGCTTCTGCGCCTCCAAAAAAGCCTCCCTAAAGCGCGTGCTGCCGCAGAGCGTGACAACAGTGTACTTTCCGATCATTTCTCCCTCATTTCCATGCGGTTCCGATTCCCCCGAGCAGGATTGCACCGTGGTAGACGTGACGGCATCCGGCCCGGCTCCACTACACCTCACCTCATCTCTCCGGATCCTCCAGCAATTCGACACCAACGACGCCGTCGAGCATCGAGAGGGCCGTGACAAGCTCCGGCACATCTTTTCCACCTGTCACATGCAGATCGACGACGACGTCCTTCCGCCCACCGCGATCAACCTGTCGGCTCGCCGTCACCATTGTCTCGAATCCCCTGCCGGTCGCCTCCAAGAGCAGAGAGCGCAACACCCCGCAGCCATCGAGATAGGTGATCCGCAGGGTTCCATCTGAGCCCCGATGCAACAGATGGCGTACCAACGGAGCAACAGCCAAGATCACAATGAAATAAAGAACTACGACCAGCCCGGCAATGGTGATCATGCCGACACCGCACGCCATACCAATCGCGGCAGCCACCCAGATCGCACTGGCGGTGGTGAGGCCTCGCACGCTGTCGTGCTCGAAGAAGATGACGCCCGCGCCGATGAAACCAATGCCGGAAACAATCTGCGAGGCGATCCGCGAGGCGTCCCAACGCAGGTTGCCCGTGAGCATCTCCGGAACCCCGTACAGCGACACTAAGGTGAACAGGTAGCTTCCCAAGCCGACGAGGATATGCGTGCGAATCCCGGCGTCTTTGCGGCGAACCTCCCGCTCCACGCCGATCAGTCCACAGAAGAGCATGACGAAAAGCGCTGAGACCAATTCCTCTGCGGCCGGTAGATCAAATAGATTCATCTGGCACCTCCTTGACTGGACGTCCTACCACTCGCAGGGCTTCGGGACGATCACTCCTCCACCGCCGCGATGCGTTTCTTGACCAAGCACAACTTCCAGTAGCCGTCGCACCTCGCATGCGACTGCCAACCGCATAGCAGCATTATCCCCACTGCAGGGGACTTGAAGAGAGTTCGCCTACGCTTCCGGCAAAGGCAATCCTCCGCCCCGCCCGGGCAAGACGCCACCCGAGGCAACCCCTAAGACGCCACCGGAGCAACAAGAAGTGGAGGGTGCATCAAGAAACTTCGGGAATATCACGACACTTCTTGTAAAACCCTCCACTTCTCGCACCCGACTCCCGCCGTACCATCCCACACGCTCAGTAACTTGATGCATTCCACATCGCCATTCCCATTCCTTCCCCAGTAACACCCCTGCACACCCCAGGCGGATTGGGGAAAATAGTGCCATGAGATTTGTCCGCCTGTCTGAATCTGCCTACACGGCATTCGCGCAATCCCAGGACCGTTTCTTCTACACCCAGTTGCCGTCCTATGCCGCCGTTCGTCGAGCTGAAGGGTACGACGTCGAGTTTGTCGGGCTAGTCGATGATGGGGCCACCGGACGCGAACAAGTTGTTGCCGCCGCAGCTGTGCTTCTTCAGCCCTGGAAGCGACTTTTCCGCCGTGCGACCATCGCCTATGGCCCCCATCTCGACTGGTCGGATGCAGAACTCGTGGCCACCTTCTTCGCCCAGCTCAAGCTTTTCCTCGCCAAGGATCGTCGCATCGTCTCACTACGGTTCAACCCGCTATTGTCCCGCCGATTCTATGAGGACATTACCCCAACTGAGGACAACCCGCAGGCATTCGTCTTTGACCAGATCATGGGAGCGCTCGGGGCCTCGCGCGTGGAGCGTGAGTTCTACGATTCGTCCGATATCCAGATGCGCTACGTGTACGTCAAGGATCTTGGCTCTATGAGTTTTCCCGACGCAATGGCTTCCTGCGGCCAAGTGGTGCGCACGGGATTTAACCGCAAGGGAACCAATGGAGTCGAGGTCCGCTTTCTCACACCTGAAGAGTTCCCTGACTTCGAGCAGATCATGAACTACACGGCAGAGCACACCGCTATGCACAATATTTCAATCAACGCCTTCTCTTTTTACCGCGACCTGTTGGAGCAGCTCGGCCCGGAGAACTGCATGTTACCCGCGGCCTACCTGAATTGCGATAAGGCGCTGGAACTCATTACTGCCGAACGCCAGGACATTCTGCCAAAGGTTGCGGAACTGCAGGAGCGTGAGGCTCAGGCAGAAGCCGAAGGGCGTAATTTGGGGAAGAAACAACGTAATACCCTCAAAGAGTACCGTACCCGGCTCGAGTTACTTGATCGCCGAGAGGAAGAGACCCGAGCCATCCAGGAACACGATGGCAACGAAGTGCTATTGGCGGCTGGTTTCTTCATCCACTCTCCGCATGAGCTGGTCTACCTGCTGTCGGGCTCCTATTCCCAGTACCAGTCGTATTACGGCATCTACCTGATTCATCGGGCCATGTTTGAGTGGGCCATTGCGCACGACGTGCGGTGGTACAACTTCTTCGGGATCACCGGCGACTTCACCGAACAGGCATCCGACGCCGGCGTGCTGCACTTCAAACGGCAATTCAAAGGGAATGTCGAAGAGTACGTGGGTACTTACGACCTTCCGGTGCGACCGATGCTTTCCAAGGCGCTCGGCGCCCTCGGGTAACGCGCGCAGGCGAAGCTTGGCTCTCATGCACGTCGACTACCCCCGTGAGACACAGGTAACGCGCGCAGGCGAAGCTTGGTGGATCGTCACGAGGCCAAGGCGCTCGGCGCCCTCGGGTAGCATGCACAGCCGGTAGCATGGTAGGGGCACCAGCCCCCTCCGGGCTAGCCGCATGGCGATGGCGGGCGCGTCTGCCCCAACCGTCGGCCCATCTACAAAGAACGGATGGGCGAATGGTCATACCACCCGCCCATCCGTCTATGTTGACAGCTGGCACTGCCAAAAGCGGCTACTGCGCGCTTGCATCCGGGTCGATCCACGGCATCGGGCGGCGTTCTCCCGCCAAAACCGACACCTGCAAGGTGTTGCCCTCCGGCGGCTTGGGACAGGTGCCAAAAGGAGTGAAGGCGGAGGGGAAGTTCAGCGCGCGATTGAAGTCAATCGTCACACTCCCACGCGCGCCCCCAGGACCGCCAAAGGTGACGGAACGCCAGTCCGCAGTCGTCGTGCCATTACTCAGGTCATAGAACACGGCGGTGAGTTCATCGTCCTGCCGCCCCTGTACCGCTAGACGACACTGCTCGCCGGCATATGTAAATTCAACTTCCCCCACCAGGCTCACCCGGCCCCGAACGGATTTCCGGGCCGTCTCAATCGCCACCTCACGTGGTTCGTCATATGCGATGAATTCACCAACGACGACGGCCTGCGGATCGTAATCGAACACGGGAACGCCCTGAAAAGCCAACAACGTTGGCGCGGATGAATCACGCACCCGCACTGCGTAGCGCCCTCCGCGCCGCACGACTTCCGCAACCCGTGTTCCCGACGATAACGAAAAATCAGACTCGCCGTCTTCCAAGGCGAAAACGGCCTCGCCAGCGAACGACTCTCCGTTGCGTCGCACATCTGCCGAATGCGTAGTTGATGATGTTCCCTTGCGGAACGATCCGGCTGCCTCGTCCCGATCTGTGTACCAGTACCCCGGAAAGTGTGCAACCCGGGATCGTTCCTCCGAAAGCCAGGTAAAGGAGATCAGACTGAGCCAGCCATGCTCCTCGGCCAGCGCAGTATCACGCTGGTCGCGCCACTCGCGCCAAGCGGTGGCCATGTCACGCTCTTTTTCCATGGCGAACATTCTAAAGCCTTCCCCGGGCTTATCAAAGAGTCGGTGAATAGCGCCAAGGTTCCCACAGTGTTCCCATACGAAGGTTCTGCGCCTTCCACTCCACCGCCTTCTTCCGAGCGCGCGCGTCCTCTTGCATTCACACCCCGCCCTTTTCTGAACATTTGTACCCTCGTGTTCATGTACCCATGCGCATAGTCTCACTTCGCCACCGCACTGCATATCCACCCACGCTCCGTGTTCTTACACCGACTCCACCACACGTTTCCCGGCGAAATGTGATAGCCACCATGATCTTCCGTTTTGTTCTAGACGCCTCACAGCGGTACAGTATTCGTTGTCCTAAGCGAACTTGCGCTCGTAGCTCAATGGATAGAGCATCTGACTACGGATCAGAAGGTTGGGGGTTCGAGTCCCTTCGAGCGCGCAGAGCTCCGCATCGGTTGATTCGCTCCCGGCGCGGAGTTTGTTCCTCGGCCGTAGCTGTTGGCACGGCCATAAGTCTACCGACGACGACGTCGACGCTCTCTCGTGTCTCGCAACGAACGGTGGACACTGGCACACACCTATTCCTGCTCGGCATGATGCTGCGTTTCTCACGGGTGGGCACTCCCGCGTTCGCCAGCGACCCATGTCAGCGAATACACTACTCACGTGCAACACTCGGTGTGGGCGTCGGGGGAACCATGGGGTCGGTTTTCACCGACGGAATTGCCGTCTCGGGAGGATCAGTTCGCTTCTGTATGCCCGCGGGGTTTTGTCGATTGTGCTGTGGCCTCTGCGTGGTCGGCGTTGCCGAGCCGCCGGTGGAAACCACGTTGTTTCCTGTTCCCGTACCTTCCCCTGTCTCTTCTACAGCCGGGGTCGTCGGCGATATCACTGGTTCACCTCCACAGCCGCATAACAAAAGCAGGACCGTGGCACAGGCACCCACTGCACGCAAAGCCATCCGGCTAGGGCGCCCCGTAGCAGCAGCCCACCGGTTCTGCCGCTGCTCGGTCGGCATTGCGCACTCGAACCACGTAGCACCTCGAGCCATCATCCTCCACCACAACATGCCACCAGACCTCCTAGTTCCGGCGCCGCGATCCTGTAAACAGCCATCACCATGAGGCGATAGTACAACCGCAACTGCCCAAGTCCGTGCTCACCTACTGATAACCTCCACCCACTGATGGACTGTCGCCGCCTTGCACGTGCGCCACATCCCCGACTTACACCTGCGATCCGGCGACATGTCCGAAGGCTCTGTCACCCTTGATCTGGCAGCCATGTAAGGATCTCCACTCCGATGTGCGGAACCGGACACGCCGGGCAGGGCGCCGTTTGCACCAGCACAGTTCCTCGCTTCGGTGGACCAAAAGGCTTTGATGGCCGAAAAAGAACTCGCTGCCAGCGTGTACAACACATACATATTCCCACCTCGGGCGTCCGAAAGGAATGCGCTCACCCCTAGCGCATCAACACATACATCCCATCCCCGCGCCCGCAGTCAGAAGCGGCCAAGGCATGAGATGTATTCATACGGCTGAGGGAACGGCATCGCCTCGGCCTTCTACTCCGGTCACGTGCGGAAGGCATATCGTCAGCTGACTAGAATGTGCCATGCGGTTCTATCAGAAGGGACGAACCGTATCACGCACAACCGGGAAAGGGCCGCGATGAGCCAATCCAGTGAACATGAACCGACGGGCGAGCACGTAGAGAACAGTGAGCACCCTCAGTTCAGTGGGCATCATGCGCCGGAGGCGCATACACACCTCTCACGCCGCCTGACGAGCGCACAGGTTTCCATGATCGGGCTGTCCGGAGCTCTTGGCACCGGGCTCTTCCTCGGTTCCGGATCCACCATCAGCCTGGGAGGCCCTGCGACGGTGCTCTCTTACGCGCTGGCGGGCAGTGCGGCGCTTGCGGTTGTCTGGGCCCTGGCGGAGATCGTCTCCACACATCCCGTGCCCGGTGGACACGGCGCCGCAGCGGCTTCATATCTGGGTCGCTTCGGCGGATTCGTCGCTCGTTGGAATTTCGCCATCACCATGCTCATAGCGGTTGGTGCCGAAGTTGCTGCTACCGCCACATATCTGAAGTTCTGGTTTCCCGGCCTGCCACTGGCGGTTGGCACCGTCCTGTGCTCTTTGTTCATCGTCGGACTGAACCTGGCCACGGTCCACCTCTACGGGGCAAGCGAGTACTGGTTCTCCATGATTAAGGTGACCGCAATCGTCGTGTTCATTTTGCTGGGAGCCGTACTGCTGTTTACAGGCCTTCCGGGGCGCCCGGCGGTCGGCTTTCACAACCTCACGGCGCACGGCGGTTTCTTCGCCACCGGCTTCACCGGCATGCTGACCGCCGCCTGTATGGCCGTTTTCTCCTTCGGAGGCATTGAGAATGTCTCCGTCGGCGCCGCTGAGTCGGAACACCCGGAGCGCGACGTGCCACGAGCCGCGCGCACCATGATTTGGCGCCTGCTGCTCTTCTACATATTCGCCCTTTTCATTGTGGTGACATTGCAGCCGTGGACGGTCACAGCTGCATCCTCGGGCGAGGTGACCGAGTCACCTTTCGTGCAGGTACTGGACGTGGTTGGAATCCCAGCGGCCGCCGACATCATGAACGCGATCCTCATCGTCGCCGCGCTATCGGCCGCCAACGGGTGCCTGTATTCATCAAGCCGCATGATTCATTCGCTCGCACTTGATCGTATGGCGCCGCGGTTCGCCTCCCACACCTCACTTCGTGGGGCACCGCGTGGAGCAGTCGCCATTGCAACGCTGGGTATGGTGATCGCCTCCATCCTCTCCTTGATCAGCCCCAATGCGGCATTCATGTACCTCTACGGCTGCGCCACGGTCGGGGTACTGCTCACATGGATCATCGTCATGGCAACGCATCTGGCGTTCCGCGCCAAAAGGAAAGCGGCCGGACTCACTCCTGCTGCCCACCGGTTACGGGGTGCACCACTGGTGAATTGGCTGGTCATCGTGGCCTCGATAGCCGTCTTCATCGTATTGCCCACCACGATGCCGGTCGTTCGCTACGTGGGAGTGCCCTACCTGATCGCCCTCGTGCTCGTCTACGCCATCCTGGCGCGAACCCGCACATTACCGACGCCGCCCGACTTTATCGCCAGGGATTCGGCACGCGCTCGGTGTGAACTCTGAATCGATGAACGAATGCCTGCTGCAGCATCCATCACACTCGTCGCACACTTGGCCACTGTGGCGCCCTTCAAGTCGCGGACCTGCTCCACCTGCCGCTTTCTTCATGCAGACCGTCTAGCGGGAGGTGCCGGGCGCCGCAGTTCCCAGAGGGTCGATGCGACGTCGCGGCCTTGACACCACCCGCACAAGCTCATCGTGCCGTTGATCCTCGAACCTCCGCCACTGCCTCGGACGGTTCACCCTTGCGATGCGCGAAAAGGAAACCACGCAGACCGCGCGGCGACACCAGCCACACCAGGAAGAAAACAACTCCACCGACGGCAACCACCGTGGCACCCGATGCCGTGTCAAACCAATAGGACAGATAGATTCCGGTAAGCGACGTGAACACGGACAACACCGGGGCGACCACTAGCATCCGCGTAAACCTCTCGGTCAACAGCAGCGCTGTAGCGCCAGGAGTGATGAGCAGCGTGACGATGAGAATCGCGCCTACCGCCTGCATCGCCGTCACCACGGTTAGGACAAGGCAGACCAGCAAGGTGGCGGCAACTCCCCGTGTCGAGATCCCGATCGCCTCCAGATGAACCGGGTCGAAAGCGTAAGCCGTTAGGTCGCGTCTCCTGAGGAGCAGAATCACCAGTGCTAGCGGTGCCAGCACAAGCACCTGGTACATGTCGGTGTTCGTGATCCCAAGCAGGTCACCAAACAGCACATGGTTGAGGTCAATATTCGATGGATTCTTTGATACCAGCACCAACCCGAATGCGAAGAACATCGTGAACACAACGCCCATACTGACATCAGGTTTTACACGCGAGGTGTGCCGCACTGTGAATATCAGCCCGACGACGACCAACGCTGCCACCATGGCCCCCACCGAGAAAGGAATGTCAACTAGATAGGCAATGACCACGCCGGGAAGCACCGCATGGGAAAGAGCATCCCCCATCAGCGACCATCCGATCATGACCAGCCAACAACTGATGACAGCACAGACCACACCCGTCACGAGGGTAACCGCCACACCGCGAACCATAAAGTTGTAGGCCCACATTTGACCGAATAAGGTCCATAAATCAGGCATTACCACCCTCCATTGCAGCCATTCCAAAGGCCTGCCCGAGAGTCTCTGGACGCAGAGCATCGGCAGGGGGCCCATGGAAAAGCACGCGGCGTAGCAGAAGTAGGGTCTCATCGCATAGATCCGGCAGACCAGCCAGATCATGAGTGGCAACGAGGATCGCCACGCCTTCGTCGGCAAGGCTACGTAATAGCCGGATCATGGCCTGTTCGCTGGGTTTATCCACTCCGGCAAAGGGTTCATCCAGAAGTAGCAGCCGGGCACCTTGTGCCAAGGCGCGTGCGATAAACACGCGCTTGCGCTGTCCGCCGGACAGTGCACCTATCCGGCGGACACGCAGGTCCGTCAATTCGACGCGTGCCAGCGCTTCGTCAACAGTGGCTTTATCCTCCTGCCGCGGGCGTCGCGTCATCCCCATCAGCCCGTAACGACCCATAAGAACGACGTCGTCGACGGTGACAGGGAAGTCCTTATCTACCCCGTCGGCTTGCGGAACAAATCCGATCATGCCACGGCGGCGCGCCCGGCGTACCGGTTCTCCGTACACCGTCATTTCACCCTGCGAGCGGGTTGTCCCGGCAATGGCCGTCAACAAGGATGACTTGCCGGATCCGTTCATCCCTACCAAACCGCATACCCGACCCGGTTCCAGGGTGAAGTCCACTCCAGTCAGCGCTTGGACGGCACCATAGTGGACCGTGAGATTCTGAACGACAAGCGCCGCTGCGTCGATAGATGTCACTTCTTGGTTCCATCTCCCGTCAAGGCGCCGGTAATCGTACGGGCGTCGTATCGCAATAGATCGAGGTAGGTGGGTGCGTCACCACCCTCCTCGGTTAGCGAGTCCACATAAAGCGTGCCGCCGTATTTCGCATCAGTCGCTTCCACGATGGGGTCCATTTTCCCTTCCACGGTTGATTCACAGAACACAGCCGGAACCTTGTTGCGCGTCACGAAATCCTGCACCGCTGCGATACGTTGCGGGGTCAATGCCCCTTCCGCGTTAACGGCCCACAAGTACTGTTCGGTCAATCCCGCGTCACGTGCGAGATAGCTGAAGGCTCCCTCGCAGGTCACGAGAGCACGGCTCGCCTCTGGCACCCGCGCCAATTCGTCTTTCAGTTCCGTCGAGATAGAATCGAGTTGTTGCTTGTACCGCTCTCCGTTAGCCTCGAAATCGGCAGCGTGCTCCGGGTCAAGTTCCGTGAATGCCTCTACCATATTGTCGACGTAAGTCTTTGCTGCTTCGGGGCTCATCCACGCATGCGGATTCGGTTCACCCTCGTACTCGCCCTCCGCAATCGGGATTGGTGCAACCCCCTCCGAAAGGACAACCGTTTTAGCACCGGAGTTAGCTGTGAATCGCTCAAACCAGCGTTCCAACCCCAGTCCATTGGCGAGGATTAGGTCGGCGTCGGCCCCCCGTCTTATGTCGTCAGGACTCGGCTGGAAGTCGTGAATCTCTTCACCGGGTTGGGTTATCGATTCGACGATGAGGTGATCGCCAGCCACCTCTTTTCCCATGTCTTGGAGCACGGTGAAAGTCGTCAAAACTACAGGTTTCGCCTTCTCTGCATCCTGTGCTGTGCCTTGGCCGGAACATGCGGCGAGCATTCCCATAACACCCGCCAGCAGGATGATACTCATTCTCGTTTGTCGTCTCACGCGAATACTATAGTTCGGTTCTCCGAACTTTGCATCTGTTGGAGACAGTCCAAAGGTTTTTGATCACTGCTCCCGCCACAGCACTGGCCGCTGGCACCAACCAAAGACACTAGTCATCCCGGAGCTGTTAGCCCTGTCTGGTCAGCGCACTGACTCCCGTCCGGCAAGTGCACTCCGGTCAGGACGCCGCCTCCTGGTAAAGCGCCTACTCCTGGCAAGGGCGACCTGATTCCGGTCAGAACGGTTCTGTTCCCCGCAACCGCAGCGCCCCCAGCCCCAGCGACGCGCTCGGGTCGAAACGGCACATATTCTTCCGGACAACACCTGTGAGAGCCATGCCTCGCGGAATACATCAAGTTGCGCATAGCCTCGGTCGCCTCGGCGAGGTGGAAGCCACGTCTCGCGGAATACATGCACAGCATTGCGAATAACGGCGCCAATAGTCATTGGGGCACCTCTGGCCAACCGGCATGCGCACTCATCTCATCAGGCAACCATCACAGGAAGTTATCCCACCCGCCCGCAGCACGAGCCTGTTTGCCCGCTTCGACGATGAGACCGTGGAAGGTAGCAAACTCCTCGACCGAGAACCCCTCCCCCGCAACAAATTGTCCAAGTTCCGCGCGCGCACGTTCGTATCCGTCCGGCACCTCGTACCCCAGTGCCGCAAGCATCCTGCGCGCGTAGCTATCCCAGATGAAAGCGGGGCGACGGAAGGCATACAGCGCAATCACATCCGCAGTTTCCGGCCCGACGCCGACCAGTGCCAGCAGTTCATCACGTAACTGTTCATCGCTGAGCACCGCAACGGCTTCGGCGAGAGCACGCTCCGGGTCAAGCCTCTTCGAATCGAATCCCCGCAAGTGGATTCCCTCAGAGTCGAATCCCTTCGCAGCTCCTTCACTCGACTCAGTCACCTCCGGGTCGGTCCTTCGCGATTGCGCGCCCGTCATATTCGGCATCGGTGCCTCTTGCCGACGGAGCGTCCATTCCGCCACCTCCCGGCAGGTGCGCGACTTCGCCCGCATGAAGCCGGAGGGGCGAATTGCCGCGATGATCTCCTCCTGCTCCGCGTCGCATATGGCACGCGCGTCCAACAGTCCCCGTGCGTCCAAGAGTTCCAAGGAAGACTCGACATTCCGCCACGCCGTGTGCTGTACAAGAACAGCGCCGATCATCATTTCGAAACGCGTCGCTGCCGACCACCAACGGCCCGCATCGACTCGGCTGAGCAGTTGGGTGTAAATCTCACGGAATGTGGGCCGCATTCTCATATCTTCCCACACGTCTGCACGCCACGCGGGCTGGATGTCTGCGCTTGCGGTGTCGGCGTCGAGTCCGCACACACGTCCGCACGCCACCCGGGCTGGAATTTACGCTCCGACCCCGCGACGGGTGGGTGCACACACGTCTGCGAGTCACGCAGATCGCGCTCGGAAGGAGTTACCGCCTTGACTCGAACGCCTGCCGATGGCCCCTATCATTCTGGAAAGGCGTCCTCATACGTCATCCACGCCCACACGCCGTCGAGAAACTCCTCGTTAGTCAAAAGGCAGGCATCGAGTTCACGTTCCAGACGTACCGCATCCAGGTCCACTCCAATGGCGACGATATCCTGCCCCAGCACTGCCTCGCCAATATCAGGCAATGGTCCAATATCCACCCGCCAACGCTCCACGGGACCATATCCCAGCGAGTCAGTATCACCCCCCACTTGGGCCCCGATAGCGAATTCATACGCATTCGCGATGCCATATTCCGCCGCTGTTTGGCGATCCGCCCACCAATCAACTTCGTACGGGTCGACGGAGATTGTGACACCCGTTTGCTCCCAGAGGGATAGAATGCCCGGGCGTGACGCGATGCGTGTGAAACCTGCTACTCGCAAAAGCGGTGCCCAGTCGGCACCTTCTTCAAGACACTGCAAAAGGCGTCCCGGGTGAAATGGCCGCTCGCGCCGGTAATGAAAGGCGCGCGTGCGGCTCCCGGCCCACATCGGCGCGCACGCAGGCAGCACACCACCCACCCGGTTTGCGCTGCGTGCCTGGCCCGCCCGAGGAGAGCGGATGGAACCACTCGGCCCCTTCGCAACCGTCACCTCGCCCTGGCCCGATCCAGTCAACCCGGCACTACGTCCGCCACCCGGGCTCCCCGGCACGCGAACTCCACCACGTTTTCGGTAACCCACACCATCAGACGAGCCGTGATTAAGCACACGAAGCCACCCGGGCGTGGTGCGGAATAGATCTTGCACGGGTCTCGGTGCGGGAAGGGCATCGCGCCCATTCCACTCCACAATCTGGGCACTGGGCCCGAGGGCCATGGCAAAAGATGCCACATCGGTGCGGCTGAACCGCACACACCGCGCTCGGCCATCATCGGAGAGGATAAGAGTCGTAGCGTATTCCAGTTGCGACGTCAAAAGAACAGCACGCGGCACTTGGAAGGAGCCGACGCCGTCGTCGTGTAAGCGGACAAGGTAGTCCTCCCCCGTGAGATCGCGGACTGCATCATCCGGATCGACGACGGCCACCACTGCGGCGATATACGCCTGCGGGAGTTGAGTGAAGGCCCCGATCACCTCGGTGGTCAACACTTCTTCACCCATTTCCAGGACTGCGCGATGTGCTCCCGCCTCCAACAGGCCATCAACTGCCTCACGCAACACATCATCACTCGGGCGTCCTTCGCCGAGGTGGATTGACACCACTATGGCATCGTGGTCCGCAGCAATCCTCCGTGCCGCATTCTTCCGCGATGACGGCTCCATGCCTAGTACGGGAATTATCTCCAATTCGCCAGCCTTCATACCGACAGGCTACACTACATGAGAATGATTATCACTAAGGAGTTGCGTGTGAAGGTCAGAGCTTCGCTGAAAAGCCTCAAGAACCAGCCCGGTTCACAGGTGGTTCGCCGTCGTGGTCGGGTCTACGTTATCAACCGGAAAAATCCCCGTTTCAAAGGAAGGCAGGGCTAATGCGTCGTTGTCAGGTCACCGGGCGCGAACCCGGGTTTGGGATGTCCGTCTCACATTCCCACCATCGCACCCATCGCCGATGGGACCCCAATATTCAGAAGAAGACGTACTGGGTTCCCTCGCTTGGGCGCAAGATCACAATTTACGTATCCGTCAAGGGGATCAAGACCATCGACCGCCTCGGTATTGAGGCGGTGGTTGCCGATATGCGCGCACGCGGCGAGAAGTTCTAGCTCCCGTTCCCAGTCCCAGGCACGGGTTTCCGCCACGAACATAAGAGACCCGTGGGCACAAGTCTCCATCACGAATACAAGAAAAGAGGATCATGGCAACATCACGCGACCTGCGTCCGGTTATTCGCCTCCAGTCCACCGCCGGCACGGGCTTCACCTATACGACGCGCAAGAACCGCCGCAACACCCCTGATCGGCTCGTGTTACGCAAATACGATCCCATCATTCGTCGGCATGTCGACTTCAAGGAGGTCCGCTAATGAAACCCGGCATTCATCCCCACTACGACTACGTCGTTTTCCGCGACCGCGCCGCGAATTCTGCATTCCTGACACGATCAACGGCCACGTCCGACAAGACCATCGTCTGGGAAGACGGCCGCGAATATCCGGTTATTGATGTGGAGATCTCCTCCGCCTCCCACCCCTTCTACACTGGGAAAGCGCGGATCGTCGACTCCGCAGGACAGGTGGAAAAGTTCCACCGCCGCTACGGCAGAAGAAAGGAAGCGCAGGAAGCGGAAGAGTAAGAGCCCGCGAGCCACTCGTACTTTCTTCGGACGCTTCCACGCGAGTCAAGATTCCCGCGTACATCACCCTCGGCGGCCTCAACCCCGCGCGTTGCTTCCACACGGGCAGAGCCTTCCGAGATAGTGCACGTCCATCTCCTGATATTTCGAGTGTGCGGGGATATTGGCACAGGGTCCTTATGCTCCGGGACCACTGTCAGCAAATCCCGTCCACGTGCCGCGAAGCGACGGGTCGACCCCTGAGGAGTCCCGCGTCAACCCGGAAGGTCTTCGCGGTACGTGGAACTCGCCCCGGCATGCGCCGGTCCCCTTCGCTTAGCAGATCAACGATGCCGAGCACGCCGCACATGCCGGGCAGGCTCGGCATGCAGGGGATCCTCAGGCCATGAATGCCGCGGATAGCGCCCACGCATCTCCGCTCGGACCTGCGCGTAGGGGCCGCGCCAAAAACTGCCCAGATCGTCGGTGACGGCCACCGTCCGTCCCGCCGGCGAAAGCAACTCCACTGTTACTGCGACTCGATCATCTGCAACTCGCGGCGTTTCCACCCAACCAAAGGCCTCCTGCACCCGGAGGCGAATTCGCGGACGGTCGTCCGAATAGTCAATTCGGAGCTCGGCACCGCCTGCCACCTTCACCTTTTCAGGCGCCAGGTCCTCCAAACGCGCCGCCTCCGGCCATGGGAGGATTCGCCGCAGCTGGTCTACACCAACCATCGGCACTGCGCCATGGCGTGCAGCAGCTTCTATTTCTGGTGCCAGCCAGCTCTCGCTGGCATCGAGCAATACGTGGTCGTCAACGTCGGGCCACGGAACGCCCATTACTTCGTGGAGAAAGGCCAGGCGTCGCTGCAACTCACGTGCCGCTCGCGACCATTGCGGGGCGATGTCCCCGCAAGCAATCGCGGCAGTTAGAAAGGAACGGGCATGCCTCGGGTCCGCCACATCACTTTCGATGGCGGTTAATTCGATGGCTCCCAGGTGCCGGGTATGCCGGGCCCGGAGCCGGTTTCGCCGCACGACGACGTCGTCGCTCTCCACCAGCAATGCCCGGGCGGCGTCAATCGCCTCCGCTTCGCCAATCGGCACGGCGGAGCGGATACGCGCATCGGCACGCCCCTGCGGGCGTTCGAGGTGGGCGATGGCCAACCAGGGTTCTCCGGTCAGCGGCGATCCCTCCGGGAGAATAGCTCCCACTCCGTTGGCCAGTAGGTAACGTCGCCCGGCCGTGCGTGTGGCGCCCTGCCCGGAAGGACTGGGACCACGCGCTCCGGGCGTGGACTCGCGCAAGCGGGCCACTCTTTCGGGGTAGGCGAGGCTAATCACCAGGGCCCAATATCCCTCGGCACGCTCACTACTCAGATTCAGGTCCCCGCCGAAGGCCTCGACGTCGTGCCGCTGCCCTCCAGCCACCAGCTGGGCCCGTGCGCTGTGAGCGTCGTCGGGGGCACCGTCCATCTTTCGAGCATTCCCGATAGCAGATTGTGCATCGCCAGCGCCGTCAGGCCCACCATCCGCTATTCGACCACTTGCGGCGGAAGGCCGCTCGTCGGCGACGTCATCGTCGCAGGCTACACGCCCTTCCGCATGCTGCGCACCCATCTCAAGGTGGGATGCCGCAAGTCGCTCCAGCCGCCGCGCCTGTGCCCGCCAGGAATTCCCGCGCGTCGCGCGCCGCCATTCGCGTGTCACATCGGCTCCGGGAAGTCGAAGCTCCTCACTCAACAGGGCGCAGATCTCCGCCGCTGTAGTAACGCCGATATGCTCGGTGGCTTCGAGCAATGCCCTTCCTATCCGGGGCTCAACCGGTAATTCAGCCAGGCGCCGCCCGAGCGAAGTCGCTCGCCCGTCCACCAATGCGCCCAAGGTCTCCAAATGCCTGGTCGCCGCTTCCAGCGCTGCCGCAGGCGGCTCATCCAGCAGCGCAAGGCCCCTCCCACCAGGCGCGCCCCAGCAGGCGGTCTGCAGTGCAAAGTCACTCAGATCGGCCGTTCGTATTTCCGGTGCCGACTGCTCAAGCAGGCGCGCCCACGTCGCCTGGTCCATACATCGATAGACGACCCCGGGCGCTTCGCGTCCCGCACGCCCAGCACGCTGCATGGCACTGGCGCGTGACTCGCGCACGGTCACTAGGCCACCCACACCGCGGGCATAATCCAGCCGCGGTTCACGCGACAGGCCGGCATCAACCACCACCCGCACGCCGGGAACAGTCAGTGACGACTCCGCTACTGCCGTCGTGACGACGACGCGGCGCGCATGATCGGCCGGGTACTCGCCAGCGCTACCGTTGCCGCGAATCACCCGATCCTGCTCCGTTGCCGGAAGGGAGCCGTGCAAACGCAACACCTGCGCTCCACAGCCATTCAGTTGTTCCGCGACCTCGTTAACTTCCCGCACTCCCGGCAGAAAAGCAAGCACGTCGCCCTCAGACACCTCACGTAATGCCCGGCGAACAGTTTGCGCCGCATGCGTGAGAAACTCGTTGCGTACACCCATGGCCTCGCCTGCAAGGGGTCCAAGCGGGGAGGCCGTAGGCGTGGGAGCCGCCCAGCGCGTGTCAACCGGGTACCCTTCACTTGGAATGCCCACGACCTCGGCATCCAACACATCGGCACATCGGGCCGTGTCCGCGGTGGCGGACATAGCGATCAGCAGAAGGTCCTCACGCAAAGCTCCTTGCACATCCCGGCAGAACGCGAGCGCCAGATCCGAGTCGAGTTGCCGCTCATGCACCTCATCGAGAATCACCGCGCCGACACCCGGCAATTCGGGGTCTCGCTGCAGGCGGCGTAGAAGCACACCCGGCGTAACCATCTCGATGACGGTATGTCGGTTGCGTTTGGATTCGCCCCGGATCGTGTAGCCAACACGTTCGCCGACTTCCTCCCCCAACAATGCGGCGATACGCTGCGCGGCCGCTCGTGCCGCCACCCGCCGCGGCTGGGTGACAATAACGCGAGTTGCGGGCGCATGTTGCAGGTGGTGAGCAAGAAGCGGCGGGATCAGTGTGGTCTTTCCGGTACCGGGCGGGGCTTGGATAACAAGCGTACGGCTGGGATGCACGCCAATCGCCATCGCGGTAGCGGAGCAGGATTCAGACAGTTCCGTCGCCTTCCCACCCGCATCTGTTAGATCGGCGCGAAGCGTGCTCGGGTCCTCTTGCCGCAGCGGCACATCCGAATCTCGCCCCGGCACATCCAAGTGCTGCCGAATGGTACCCAGGTACGACGCCACGGGCAGCGGGGAGTCGAATAGGTCGGAAAAAGAAGTGCTCACGTGCGTCGTCGCTGCAAAGAATGGGTGCTACCCGGCCAGGTGTTCTTCCACCACTGGCCGCAGACCATCAAGCCCCTGAAAATGGTGGGTCTTGAAGCCGAGGATTTGCGCCACTTGAATATTCACGAGCGTGTCATCTGTAAAGAGCACGTCGGCCGGCACAAGTTCCGTCCCCGCTTCCGCCGCCAGGCCTTCTAATGCGAAGTTGAAGATTCGTTCCTCGGGCTTGGCCATAAGATGCTCGAAGGAGAAGATCGCCGGGTGGAAACACTCAGCAATCCACGGGTGCTCTCGACGCATGCGTGCGCCGAGGTCATCGGGAATATTTGATAGAAGGGCCATCGTTGTGCCTCGCTGACGCAACTCGCGCGCAAACGCGATCATGTCGTCGTCGGGTACACTCCACGAGTCCATATCGGCCATTTGCGCTTCCTGCCAGGGGATACTCACACCCAACTCGTCGCCCACGACCTTCCAGTACTGTTCGGCTCGGTATATGCCGGCGTCGTACTGATGGCGGTTCTCACCGCGGTAGACGGGCTCTAGTTCTTCGGGTGTGACTCCGGCGACGGAGGCGATCCGACCGAAAGATTCCGGGGTCTGGTTGCGCAGAAAGAGTCCAAATAAGTCGAATAGTAAGACGCGCATCTGTTTCCTTTCATCGTCTTCGCCGCGTAAACTCACCCTGCTCTGTCATTGAGCAGCATGGATGCGGCCATCTGCCTGGCATAGAGTCTACGGGACAAGTCCCGTGTGGGAACAGTCATCGCGCCGTTTCAAAACATACCCGTTGGCCGAGCAGATGCTGCTCGATGGCGTTGCGGGCACCGGTGACATCCAGATAGTGGTGCGTGGCGAATCCGAGCCGATGGGCCGTTTCCAGGTTTTCAACGGTGTCGTCCAAGAAAAGCACATCGGCAGGATCCATCTCCGTGCCAAATCCACTCAGCGCGATGTGAAAGGCTTCGGGTTCCGGTTTGGCCGCATGAATATCACACGATAAGCACAGCGGGTCGAAAAGCTCAAACCACGGCGAAAGCTCCCGCTGGCGAACCGCTTCCGCAGCGGTGATATTCGAGAGGAGGCCGGTTCGCACGCCCCGCGCATGCAGTTCCTGCACAAAGGCAATAAGTGCGTTGTCGTATGTGTGGCATAGTGCGACATCCGCCGCCACCACCGCCTCCAAATCGGCAAGCTCTCGGCCCGCAGCCTCTTCGACCATCGCTCCGAATTCGGCGTCGGAAACGAGGCCGGCATTGTATACATGGCGCAGCGGCCCCATCCAATGCCGCCAGAACAACTCCGGTTCCCAGCCGGAAGGACCAGACACTGTCTCCAACGGCTCGGACGGCACAACGAACAGTCCGTAGAGGTCGAAAAGAATCACTCGCATCGCTCTTCAGCGTACTGGATTGGCACTGCGTTACAGGATGCGTTGCCGGAGTGATGTTCCTTGAACCGCCGTCAGTCGCCCATCTATCTGTATTCTCCAGTGTCTGTCACGCGCAACTGACGTCTCGCGCTGCTACCACCGACGACCTATCCACGCCTCCACCCGCCAACCTCGCCATATTCTCCGGGTTTTCCCCAGTTCTCCGCGAATAACCTGGAGGTTGATGAAAAACCCGGAGAATTCTGCAGGCAGGATCTGAATAACAGCGAGTATGGCAGCCGTAAGGGCCGTAGGAGCGAGCGCCGTAGTCGCCACGCGTCGCGAGAAACAGACCGGACCAGCGAAGGTCGGCATCGGCGCCACGTTCACCACTTGCGATCAGTAAAGACCTAGTCGGTGGAGAGCCTAGCCACGAGGCAGGTGCCGAACTCCATGCCGGAGAGAAACGTTCCGCTTATTCCTTCGCTCCAGCATCCTCTTCAGACTGTATCCCTCTATCAGACCACCAGAATAAGACTAGAAGAACCCCCGCTATGGCCGCCTTCCACCAATCCTGCGTCGCCAAAGAAATGGCGGCAGCCGCAGCCAGCACACCGTACCCGGCATAACGGACATACTTGGACTGAAGAAACTCTTTCATCACGCAACTTTCTTGTGGTCGTATGCGAAGGCTCGGGGCACTTGACCCCACCCTCTACTACAATTGCTCCGCTACGTTACCACATAACCTGACAGTATGCATCAATTGCCACCCTAGCGTCACCGCCCCGCCGTCTCGGTGAGATAGGCGAGGACCGCACGCACGCGGCGATTCTCCTCCCCGGGAGCCATGCCCAGTTTGGCAAATACGGCAGCAACGTGTTTGGATACCGCCGCAGACGAGAGGTACAGCTTGTCGCAGATCTGCTGGTTGGAAAGCCCTTGCGCCATAAGCTCCAACACTTCGATTTCCCGCGCAGTCAGCGCGTCCAGCCGCGACGTTTTCCCATGCACCAGCGAAGTTGCAACCTCTGGATCGACGACGACGCCGCCCGCCGCCACCACGGCCAAGGAACGGATGAAGTCGGCCACGCGGGCAACTCGATCCTTGAGGAGGTATCCCAAGCCGCCAGTGCCCACGCTGGGAGCACTCGGGTCGAAGAGCCGTGTCGCATACGCCGGAGCAACGTATTGCGAGAGCACCATGATGCCCATGTCGGGGCGCGACTCGCGCAGCTGCACAGCGGCCCGCAGACCGTCGTCGGACATTCCCGGCGGCATACGCACATCGGTTACAACCACGTCGGCCTCGTCGCTCTGTGCCATGGCGAGCAACTCGGGAGCCGTTGCGGCCTGTGCAACAATCTCATGCCCCTGCCGCTCCATCAATCCAACCAGGCCTTCCCGGAAGAGGGCCGAATCGTCGGCGACAATAAGTTTCACTGCTTGTCCTCCTGAATCGCCTGGGACGGTGCCGGTGGTGATGCAAATGGCATCCGCCCCGATGAAGTGTCTGGTACTTTCCGGTCCGAGTCCCGCTTGTCCGCGTCATGGTGCTCGCTCAAGCTATCCTTACTCTGTGGAGCCGAAACGGTCTCCGGTTTCTGCTCCGCGTCCTCATTCTGGAGAGTCCCAACCACCGATGGACTAACACCAAACTCACCATTGCGCAGCAGCAGGGGAATACGCGCGATTAAAACCGTCGGCCCGCCCTCCGGACTACTGACCTGCAGCGAGCCTCCGAATGCCGCCAGCCGCTCCCGCATCCCTGCCAGTCCATGATCGGGGCGAACAACGACGCCGCCCGGGCCGTCGTCGAGCACGCTGAGGTGCAGGTCGTCGTCGGCAACCAACACGATCGACACATGCGCCTCGGGAGCGTACTTGGAGGCATTCGTCAGTGCCTCCGCGACGAAGAAATACCCGGCGGCGACGACTCCTTCGGGAATGGTAGGCAGCGGATGCGGCACCCGAACGACGACGTCCATAGCACTGTCGCCGGCCAGGTTGCGCACTGCCGCTTCCAAACCAAGGTCGGAGAGCACCTTGGGATGGATTCCCGCCACCGTGTTGCGCAGAGCGCGCAGCCCAGACTCGGCATCGTCCTGTGCACGGCTCAACAAACGCCGCACCTCGCGCATCTTCTCCGGGACCACACGACCATCCACCACCGCACTATCAAGCACAAGATCCGCCTCGCCCAGATTCATCGAAGCAGTCACAAGATACTGCTGGGCACCGTCGTGTAGATCGCGTTCAATACGACGACGTTCAATCTCAAAGGCCGCGACAATCTCGCGGCGGGACTCCGTCAGTTCCGCTACCGCGCTGGGGCTTAACGGGCCGCTCGTGTCCTCGATTTCCGCAGTCCTTTTGCGGACAGTCCTCCGGAAACGAGCCAAACTCCACCACATCGCCGCGATCCACGAGAAAAATGCGAGATACACCAAGAAACTCGGCGTGCGCAACGGTGCCGCATACATAAGGTTGAGAAGTCCTAAACCGACCATCCCGATAACGCAGGTCAGCACCAGGACCACTCCGGCCATTCGCCACAGCAGGCGGCCACTCCCGCTTATGCCCGGATCCCCACCGCGTTCTCGCATATGCCTATCCTAACCGCGCGCACCACATGCGAATCTCACTCCACCACAGGAGTAGAGCTGGCTCTACCATGGAACGATAGGCAACCCTCTGGGATAACCGCCCACTAGCGGATGGAATAGAGACATGAAGAAAACACATCGCACTGACCGCGCTCTTACGGGGCGCGCGCTGACAAAGAACTTCGGCTCCGTTCATGCTCTCGCCGGTGTGGACATCACCATCCCGGCTGGGCAAACGGTCGCCATCATGGGCCCCTCCGGTTCCGGTAAGTCGACCCTACTACACTGCCTCTCCGGCATCCTGCCGCCCACGTCGGGCGAAGTAATGCTCGGGCATTCCTCGGTTTCCGGTTTGTCCGACGCTGCTCGGTCCCACCTTCGCCTGACCGACTTCGGCTTCGTCTTCCAGGACGGGCAGCTCATCCCTGAACTGCCCGCACACGAGAATGTGGCTCTGCCACTGCTGCTTAAGGGTAGCTCACGCCGCCAGGCTTTGAAAACAGCCAACGACTGGCTCACCCGGCTCGGACTGGCCGCCGAGGCACGTCGTCGCCCGGGCGAAATGTCCGGTGGGCAAGCGCAGAGAGTTGCTATCGCCCGAGCGCTGGCCGGTTCACCCGCAGTCGTCTTCGCCGACGAACCGACCGGTGCCCTCGATCAGGCGACGGGGCATGAGGTGATGCAGATCCTCACGGCAACGGCCCGTATGGCCGGCACAACGCTCGTCGTCGTCACTCACGATACGCAGGTAGCGGCCTGGTGCGAGCGCTTGGTCGAGATTCGTGACGGTCGCATCCACGCGGATTCCGCCGCCGATGAGCAGCCGCAACAGCCGCCGGTCTACTATCCCAATTCGTCTACTCCTGCCTACGCTGCCTCCCTGGACGGGGTTTACCAGGATCAGGCCAACTACCGGAATGAAGGTGTGCGATGAACCAGGTCTTGCATCTCACACCACATTTGACTGCGGCCCGCCTGCGTACCCGTACCGGCGACGCCTTGCTAGACGTGCTGGCCGTTCTCTCCTTCATGCTTTCTACGCTGATGGCCCTCACCCTGGCGGGCGGCATCTGGATGTTCAAGAGTTGGAATGATCATCCCGAACAGTTCCGCAATATGGGCGAGATGGTGGAGCGATACGCTCCCAGTTACTACGTGTTGGCCCTCTTTGCAGGCGCGCTGCTTGTTATTCCGATTGCGACACTTGGCGCATCAGCAGCGCGACTCGGTGCACGCGGCCGTTCTGAACGACTCGCCTCCCTGCGCCTCATTGGCGTTACCAGCGGGCAAACCGTGGCAATTACCGTAGTGGAAACCCTTGTACAGTGGGTTGTTGGCGCAACCATTGGCACCTTCGCGTACTTCCTAACGTTGCCGCTCTGGCATAACATCTCTTTCCTCAAGACACCGATCAATGCCCACCAAATGTTGCTCCCAGTGTGGCTGCTCGCCATCATCCTGGCCGGACTGCTCCTCATCACGCTGGCGTCCACGGTCGTCGGCCTCAGCCGCGTACGGATCTCCCCGCTTGGGGTGGCGCGGCGGGAGGCGAGTCCGGCTCTACGCCACTGGCGCCCGATTCTGTTCGTGGTTGTTATCGCCGCCTTCATCGCCTGGGCACAGTTGCATCCACAGATGTCCGATGGTGATTACTTGGTGACCGTCGCGGTAATAACCTCGGTAATGATTGGAAGCGTGTACGTTGTGGGTCCGTGGGTATTACAGTTACTTGCTCGCCCGGCTACGAAGACCCGTTCGGCATCCACCCTGTTGGCCATGCGTCGTATCCTGGATGATCCGCGCGCCGCCTGGCGGGCTGTTGGCGCCTTGGCGCTCCTCAGTTTCATTGCCGGATTCGTCAGTGTTATCGGCGAGAGCTCCGGACCCGACGACTGGTTCTTTACCGACGTGGTAACGGGCGTGTACATCACGATTGGGTTCGGTTTCGCGGTCACGGCTCTGTCAACGCTGATGAACCAGTCTTCGTCAGTGTTCGACCGGGCACCGGAGACGCATGCCTTGGCGCAAACGGGTTTCCCGACTCGCATGTTCGGCATGACGCGCTTCAACCAGGTGGTTCGGCCTTTGTTCCTCGCGACGGTCGTGACGGGCGTTTTGGGAGTCGCTCTTGGCAGTCTCGCGGCGACGGAGGGCGTGGAACCGGCCGGGATCATTCGCCTTGCCATAGTTACATTGGCGGGAATCGGGTTGACACTGCTGGCCTTGGCCGCCTGCGAACCCTTGGAGCGGCATGTGCTGGCCGCCCAGCGCCGTCGCAATGATTAGAACCGAATTGGCTGAGCGCAGCAAAGAGAAATCACAGACAATTCGCATCGTTGCCTCCAATAATCGGAACGCCCGAGCCCTCCCCCTCGGGCGTTCCGCCTATGTGTTTCAGGTCTCGCGTCTCACGCGATTCTCCGCCCTTGCATGCCTAACTCAAACCTCACCCTGCCGCATCCCCGGAGCAGCGCAGCCTCGGCCCCATGCGCGCTTAGCACAGACCGTCCCCTCAGCCTGCGCCAGCTTTCCGTCCCGCCCGGTCCCACACTCGCTGAGTACAAACTCGCGCGGCGCGCACCGCGCGAACTACTCGAACTACTCGAACTACTCATACGCTAACCGTTGATCTGATGCGGTTCGGGATGCTGTCGCGGCCTTCGTATGCAAGGTCACTCCACATGCCCATTTGCCCCGAACGATTATGCGCGCTGCTCAACGGAGAAATCCAGGTACAACAACCTCATAATCGCCAGTCCTCGCCATCGGGAGTAATTCGGCCTGAGGTGCTATGAGTGCGTACCGAGGCGCTATGCGTAGAAACTAGAGGAGTGAGTCGCCCCCGTAGGCCAGGTCGGCTAAGGACGCGCTGACCTGTTGGTCGGTGTCCTCGAAGTCCTGCGCAGTTCCCCGTAACCCAGACGCCAATTCCTCTAGGCGGCGAACACTTGCTTTCTTGCCTGCCGTGAATGCGTCCGATGCTGCCACCGCCTCATCCGACAACGACTCGCTCGGTAGAGCAGAAGCCGAAGCATCAATCTCCGAAGCACCCGCCACTTCACCGATATTCTGCGCATGCTCGTCAACGTCATCCGCTCGGTTTCGCAGTTTTTCCGGGTCCGCAGTCAAATCACTCATCGCTCTTCACCTCCTTCCTCTTCCTTTGCTGGCGGAGTGTAAGGCGCCCATTCTTCCGGCTCACCACTGTGGATGGCCCGGCCCGTGGTGCGCAGCTCTTCCGGGATCACCTCGGTACCCGCGGGCCAGTCCTGCGACCACTTACCGCGCACACAGCCAGTCGTCACCATCACCGCAGTCGCCTTGTTATACCCAAAACGAATCAGAACACCCGTATCCTCGTTAAAGAAGAAAACATTGGGAGTGTCTTTCGCCACTGTCCCATCCGATGGCGCACCAAACCCCAACGGGGTGAGGATCTCCGTGAACCGGTCCACGGCCTGCGGCCACGTCTCCTCCGTCAGCGGCCCCGCCGTCGCCAACGACCACGTCTCCCGCACCGTCCCCGCCGGACACCCCGAATCCGACCTCCCCACCTGTTCGCCTCCTCCCAGGGGTGGTGGCGTCCACTCCCCCACGTCGAACTCGTCCGTCAGCGTCTGCTGCAACTCTAAGAGCAACAGGATCGCTTCCCGCCGCGCCTCGCTATAGGGCACCTCGCGCGCGGGCAAATACTCATCCGTCCGCCCGTAATACCGCTCCGAAAAATCAGAACACGCCGCAAGCAAAGCGCTAACTAACAGGCAGACAATGATCACACCACGCCGACGCCGCGCCCTGCCACAAGCCCGGATAGAACCACGCTGCATACTGATCACTCAGCCCTCACCGGTACGAGAAGCGCCCACGCCGTGCCACAACCACCGGTTGAAGCCCAGAGGCGCCGCGCAGCATGGCATAGCTTTCTGCACAGCAAACCGGATTCCGGAATATGAGGACACTCCGACCATCAGTCCTCACCCCCGTCACTCGGAGGACTGTAGGGTGCCCATTCTTCCGGTTCACCACTGTGGATGGCCCGGCCCGTGGTGCGCAGCTCCTCCGGGATCACCTCGGTGCCCTGCGGCCAATCCTGCGACCACTCACCACGCACACACCCCGTACTGACCACCACCAGAGCCCGCTTATACGACCCCAGCTCCACTTGTTCGCCCGTCTCCTCATTGAAAAACACCACCGTACTATCCTCCGCCCGCACCGTCGTGTCCACCGGACCACCAAACCCCAACGGCGTGAGGATCTCCGCAAACCGGTCCACCGCCTGCGGCCACGTCTCCTCCGTCAGCGGCCCCGCCGTCCCCAACAGCCACTCCTCCCGCACAGTCCCCGCCGGACACCCCGAATCCGACGTCAAAACCTGCGAGCCTCCTCCCAACGGTGCCGGCCGCCACTGACCGACACCAAACTCATCCGACAGTGCCTGCTGCAGACGCATCAACAGCAGGATCGCCTCCCGCCGCGCCTCGCTATAGGGCACCTCCCGAGCAGGCAAATACTCATCCGTCCGCCCGTAATACCGCTCCGAAAAATCAGAACAACCAGCCACACAAGCTCCTAACAGTAGAAAACAACCAACAAGGTACCGCAGACGCCGCACCATCATCCCTCCGCCCCGGCAACCACACCATTCCCGATCAACACACTCGCCTGATCATGGACCGAGGTCCGCCCCGCACCGTAATACTGCGAATGACCCTTCGAGTCCGTATACTCCACACCCTCCGGACTCGTCCACTCATCCGTACCAATCCTGTTGAACTCCCGCGAATCGCTCGGATCACCACCAAACCGACCCAGATCAGCCACAAGATCGCCATCACCACCGAAGTCAAAGCCGTGCGCCTCGCCCGGAACTCCCTGCAGGGCATCCAAGACCCTCAACGCAGAATCCACAGCTCCACGGCCCGACGAAGCCCCAACCATCAGTCCCCACCCCCGTCGCTCGGCGGACTGTAGGGTGCCCACTCTTCCGGTTCCCCACTGCGGATCGCCCGACCCGTGGTCCGCAACTCATCCGGGATCACCTCGGTACCCTCCGGCCAATCCTGCGACCACTCACCATGCACACACCCCGTACTCACCATCGCCAAAGTCCGCTTATACGACCCCAGCTCCACTTGTTCGCCCGTCTCCTCATTAAAAAACACCACCGTACGATCCTCCGCCCGCACCGTCGTGTCCACCGGACCACCAAACCCCAACGGCGTGAGGATCTCCGCAAACCGGTCCACCGCCTGCGGCCACGTCTCCCCCGTGAGCGGGCCCGCCGTCGCCAAGGCCCAACGTTCCCGGACCGTCCCCGCCGGACGGACACCCCGAATCCGACGTATCAACCTGCGAGACGCCCCCCAACGGTGGCGGTGCCCATTCCCCCACGCCGAACTCATCGCTCAACGTCTGCTGCAAACGCATCAACAGCAGAATCGCTTCCCGCCGCGCCTCCGCATACGGCACCTCGCGCGCGGGCAAATACTCATCCGTCCGCCCGTAATACCGCTCCGAAAAATCAGCACACGCCGCGAGCAGGGAACCAGCCACCAGACAGACGATGACCACACCACGACACCGATGCCGCCCCGCACCACTGGACCGGAGAAGAGCACACTGCACAGTCATTGCTCAGCACCTGCTACTACGCCAGGGGTATGCATGGCAGACCACACGCCCAGCACCACGGCCATGGGCGCAACGTGAGACAACGGTGCGGAATGCATGGGATCTCATTCCGTGTCTTCGGTCGGCACAACATACGGTGCCCATTCTTCCGGTTCACCACTGTGGATGGCCCGGCCCGTGGTGCGCAGCTCCTCTGGGATCACCTCGGTACCCGCGGGCCAGTCCTGCGACCACTTACCGCGCACACAGCCAGTTGTCACCCTGACCGCAGTCGCTTTGTTGTAGCCAAAGTCCACCTGGACACCAGTTTCTTCATTCACAAAAAGAACATTGGGAGTGTCTTTCGCCACCGCGATGTCAATCGGTTTGCCGAACCCTAGCGGAGTGAGGATCTCGGTGAACCGGTCCACGGCCTGCGGCCACGTCTCCTCCGTCAGCGGCCCCGCCGTCGCCAACGACCACGTCTCCCGCACAGTCCCCGCCGGACACCCCGAATCCGACCTCCCCACCTGACGTCGCCCGCCTAAGGAAGGTGGGGTCCACTCCCCCACGTCGAACTCGTCCGTCAGCGTCTGCTGCAACTCTAAGAGCAACAGGATCGCTTCCCGCCGCGCCTCGCTATAGGGCACTTCCCGAGCAGGCAAATACTCATCCGTCCGCCCGTAATACCGCTCCGAAAAATCAGCACACCCAGACATACACGCTCCTAACACGAGAAGAGAGCCAACAAGGTACCGCAGGCGCCGCACCATCACCCCTCCGCCCCGGCAACCACGCCATTCCCGATCAACACGCTCCCTTGGTCATATGTCGAAGTCCGCCCCACACCGTAATACTGCGAATGTTTCTTCGAATCCGTGTATTCCACCCCCTCCGGACTCGTCCACTCATCCGTACCAATCCTGTTGAACTCCCGCGAATCGCTCGGATCACCACCAAACCGACCCAGATCAGCCACAAGATCGCCATCACCACCGAAGTCAAAGCCGTGCGCCTCGCCGACATTGACATGACCGGGCACCATATTCAGATCCTTGTTCTGCGTGGTTGTAATCCCTGGTGAACCCATCACCATCACCTCGTCGGCAACCGTGGACTGCCGCAGTGCATACCCCGTGACCGTCGACCCATACGAATGTCCCGACGCCACCAGGTGTAAGTCCCCCTCATGCGTGGCCTGAATTCCCTCCAGCAACCCGGCTAGATTCGCACCACCCTCCTTCGCACTACTACTCAGCGCCACCGAGTTCCCCGTCAGCAACTCACTCCACTGCGGGGCGTCATACCCCAAAAACACCACGCCCGCCACCTGCTCATCACGACCCTCATGTTCCAACTGTCTGTACCCTTCATCCAAGACGTTCTGCACATCCTGCACGCCACTACCCCACTCGCCGGACTCTGTCGCCAACGTACCCCTAACCGTTGAGGTCATCCCCGGAGTATGTACCATCACGCGGTCCGCCCGATCCACATCACCAATTGCCACCACCGCCCGCAAATGATCCCCCGACGTCGCATCCAAACTCACCAACTTATGGTCACCATCATCATCTGCAAACGCCTGCTGCAGCGCCTCCAGCCCCTCCTTCTTATCCCGTAGATGCTCCACTTCCAGCGAAAGAGTTCTCAACACGTTCGGGTCCGGATCAGTAGCACTATCCAAGTATTGATCCAATTCCCGCTGCTTTGCTTCAAACTGGGGAGTCACCTCCGCCAAGAGACCGTCGATCCGATTGCAATTCGCATCATGCCGGTCATCAACCGGGATCCCATTCAAGTTGCCGATCCACTCCGGATGACTCGTGATAATCGTCTCCTGCTCCTCCCGTGATAGCGACGTCCACCAATCATTGACCTCCTCAACAGTCCACCCCTTCTTCGGAGCAGATACACCGTGCGAGAGTATCGCAGCGCTCGGCTTCTCCCCTGCCTCCTGCAACCCGCCCAACTCCGCATATACATTCCGCAACGCCGTAATAATCGCCTCGCCCTTAGAACTACAACGTCCCCTGCCATTCTGAGACATTGCCTGCACATCCGTCTCAGTCATCTCGGCATTGGAACGAAGCTCATTCACATACTGGCGAACATCCTCCGCATCCTCTACCACCTCATCAACCGCATCTGCCACCGCAGTGAAATCATTGGCAGCCTTCTCTAGAATCCGCTGCATATCACCCATGTCATCAACCAAGGCCCGCCGCGATGCAGCTTCCGCATCCGCAGTCACACCCACAAAGGTCTCGTCATCGTTAACATAACCAGCGAGGGCTTCCGCCACTTCCCCATACCGATTCGCGGCACTCTGCAGCACGCGACTTGCGTCCCGCAACGGCCCACTTCGCCACGTGATGATCTCCGCGAGCGTCGGCATGATCTAGACTCCTTCATCTCAGGCCGATCGGTGAGAACCCGAATCCGGCAAGCATGATTAAATTACCCGTAGCCTACCCCCGCCATGACCTACAACACAAATTCCCGGGTCACGGGCACGCCAGACAAGGCGAACATCATGCCAATCGCACGCAGCCACACCAGAAAGCCCGTACACCAACCTCCGCCCGCACACACCGCCTCTTCTAGTCAGCAGCTGACCCCGGCCTGCGCACGCCACGTACCGCCCAAGTCAAGCCCGCTCAAGCCATGCCCGCTCAAGCCACGCCCGCTCAAGCCACGCCCGCTCAAGAAGTGTCGGGAATTTCAAGAAACTTCGCCTTTCTCACGACACTTCCAAATAAACCCGACACTTCTCACCGACCCGGCCCGCCTAAAGGCAAGCTTCCGCAGCGGCGTGCCCTGCGGTACAGTACAGCAAGGTCACCCAAGGCCCCGCCGATCTGATCGGCACCAGCGGCAAGTTCGCGCAGCGGCAAGCCCATTACTTTGTTGGGGAGCCCCCGCAGCGGCAAGCCCATTACTTTGTTGGGGAGCCCCCGCAGCGGCAAGCCCATTACTTTGTTGGGGAGCCCCCGCAGCGGCAAGCCCCCCACAGTACAGGAAGGATCCGGCCAACGACTCCTTGCTATCCAGAGACTCTTTGCTATCCAGAGACTCCTTGCTATCCGGAACCTGTTCGGCAAGCTTCCGCAGTGCAGGAAGGTCCTTGCTCTCGAAGCGCATATCAACGCCGGGTTACACCGTGCGCCAACAGAACACCAGGAATAACACATGACAACGCCAGAAAATGCCAGCACTTCCCAGAACAGCCGAATCGGCTGGCCGGAGTACATCGGCCTGGGATGTCTAATCTACTTGGAGCAGATAGAGGCCGAGGGGCGCAGCCAGCTAGACCGCTCCTTGCCGAAGGTACACGCCACCGAAGATGAGGTCATCGCGGCCGAGATGCACCTCGGCTTCCAACTTCCCGCTTCCTACCGCACCTTCCTGCTGGCCGCCAACGGCTGGCCTAACTTCCATCACGACGTCGCAATATTCTCCACCAGTGAGCTCACCGACGGCCCTCTGTACCAACGTACCCAGTCCATCCTCGGTCTTCCGGAAACCACTGACGCATTGGCAGCAGATAACATCCCCATCGTCGACTATTTCCCAATCGCCGCATCAGCCACTGACATCGACATTTTTCTCATGGGTAAACCCGAAACCCCAGGTGCAGGCGCCGTCGTCTGGTTCGCCGACAAACTCATCGACCAATACACCGACTTCCACGACTTTTACATGGCAATGCTCGAATACAACCGGCGCGCACTCCACCGGCTCCGCGAGCGAAACGGTCTTCCGCCAAAACCGCTGCCCGGCGAGAAAGGTTATCAGACCCGACGCATCATCATCGAAGAGGCGGAAGGGTAGCGCTGCTGTGCGCCGTGGCATGGATGTCCAGCGAATGGGACCTGCCGCATCACACCGACAGTAACGCTGGCACGCACAGCGCCATGACTGCCCACCTGCATCCCCGAACAAGTGATATTCGCCCGTTTAACAAGCGCTATCCACCCGTTTGTTTTGGTTCGTTTTGACGCATGCAGTATTGTTTCGCATGGAGACAGCAAATGTGCTCAGTCCAGAACAGCATTGAGGTAATACCTATGAGTGAATGGTCCTTTGAAACACAAATGCAGGCAATCGAGGCGCTCTCCAGTGCCTGCGCCAACTGGATGCGTTCCGCCCGCGTGGAGGAGGTGTCAATTGAGTTGCAAGCCGTCGGTAAGCGCATCGCCGCGCAGACTCGCGCTCTGCGTTCCTCCAGGCTGCTACGCCGCGGCGGCTGGGAGGAGAACACCGTTCCGCGGGAAATCATTGAGCACGCCGCGCAGGTCCGCGTTGCCATGGCTCGGCCCGGTGGCGGGGCGTGGACCAAGGGTCTGTTCACCATGAACAAGCGGGACTACCAGCTCAGCTCCGACTTCGACTACGATCATGAGCCCATCCTCAACCCGCCATATACCTCCCAAGATGTTGCAGACGAATTGCAATTCTTCCCCCGCGATCCCCGGGCAACCCCCGAATGGATGCTGCAGAATCGATGAGCCCCTCGAAGGGCTCTTCCTTCTCCTCGCGTATCCCACGACGGCGGATCGACGCGCAGTCACGGCATGAGCCCACACCTTAGTCGTCGCCCGGTTCATGCCTTGGTTGTCGTTTCGGTTCATGCCTTGGTCGTCGATCCAGTTCGTACCTTAGTCGACGATGCAGCTCATGTCTTCGCCGTCGCCCGGTTCATGATCACGGTAACCACCGCGATCACCAACTCCCCGGGCCATACACCCCGTTAGGTCCTTACTATTGCGCCCGCTTCGCCGCGCCAATCACGTAAACATGCATTGCGCGGCGTAGAACGATGCAATGTATGGTGGTGACCTAGGCGATTCCTGGTGCTAGGCGATGCGCGGTGCAGAGCTAGGCGATGTTACGAGAAATGGAGGGTTTTTCAAGAAAGGTCGGGTTATTCGCTCCACTTCTTGCAAAACCCTACACTTCTCACGGCCCGACGGCGCAGCCAGCTGACCAGCCACCCACGCTACCTCCCGGCATCTCCACGGCCCGACGGCGCAGCCAGCTGACCAGCCGCCCACGCTGGCTGCCGGTTCCCTGTTGTGCAGACTATGGTTGATTCTCGCCAGCTCACAGATGATCTTCTCTGCCGGTTCCCTGTTGCAGGGACTATGGCCCTCATAAGCCTAAGGAGCATCATCGCAACCAGCCGGATCCCTGTTGCGCAGACTATGGATCCACTCCTCGTTGCTTGTACATCTCCGTGAAAAACTCGGACTCTGCCGAAAAACACGGAATGAATCCATAGGCGCCGAACAGGCATACCTTCCGCGGCGCTTTCCACCGCTCCGTGCGGCGCTCTTCCGCAGTCCTCTCCACCGTTCCCTAACGCACCGCTTATGCTCGCGATTATCGACGGCGTCGGCACCGTTCCCTAACGCCCCGCTCTGGCGCAGCCCGTCCAGCCTCGCTCTAGCGCAGCCCGTCCAGCCCCACGCCTACCTCAGCGCCCTCAGCCCGGCACCCACTCGCAGCAGCCGCATCGTCCGCTCAGCAGCATCGGCCAGGTTATCCCGACCAGCTGCCAATGCCTCATCCAAGGTACACACACCGGCCACGGTCGGGATGAGCCCGACGAAACCGTGATCGTACAGCTCCTCAACGCCCTCACCCAGTTTCCCGGCGAAGGCGATAATCGGCACCCCGGCGGGCTGAGCGGCGCGGGCGACCCCCGAAAGGGTCTTTCCCATGAGAGTCTGCCGGTCCATGGCGCCTTCCCCAGTGAGAACCAGATCGGCACCTTCCATGGCCTCGCGCAGGCCCACCGTTTCGATGACCAGATCAATACCCGATTCGAGCTGCGCACCCAAGAAGGCCGTGAAGGCATAGCCCAGCCCTCCCGCCGCACCCGCGCCGGCCGCCAAAGCCGGGCCGTCCAGGTGCCCGGCCACGTCTGCAAGATTTCGCAAGGCTCCGTCCAAGTACTGCACGTCTTCGGGTGTGGCACCTTTTTGCGGCCCGTAGATCGCCGACGCTCCACGCTCACCCAACAAAGGATTATCGACGTCGCAGGCCACACGGATTCGCGTCGTCTGGATCCGCGGATCCAAGCCGGAGGCGTCTATGGCGGCGAGTCGGGTTAACGACGACGGGCTGCCGTCCAGTTCTGCGCCGTCGGCGTCAAGAAGACGGACGCCAAGAGCGCGCAACATTCCGGCGCCGCCGTCGTTGGTCCCAGAGCCGCCGAGCCCCACGAGGATTTCCGTCACCCCTGCATCCAGTGCGGTGATAATGAGTTGACCCACGCCATACGTGGTCATCTCACGGATTCGGCGGCGCTCTGGCTCCACCATGCCCAGGCCCACCGCCTCGGCCACTTCCAAAATGGCCCGGTTATCGGTAGCGGCAATGATACCGACGGCATCTTCACCGAGCCCGTTCCGCAGTGGCACTTGCAACCGCTGCGCACCCAGGGCGTCCGCCAGCGATTCGGTGAAGCCCTCGCCACCATCGGCCATGGGAATCTCCACGCATTCCGCCTCGGGCAGGACCCGGTGCACCCCCTCCGCCAACGCGGCGGCGGCTTCGGCCGCACTCATGGATTCTTTGAAACTGTCTGGTGCACACACAATCTTCACGGTCGACTCCTTCGTTGTCCGATCCTTTGATTCGGTCGTTTGTTTTCCGGCCGTCTCGCACGTGTATGCCGCGACGACGCTACCACCCACAGGTAACAGGTACGTCCGCCCATGGGAACGATTCTGGCCCGGTTCTCTCAGCATACCGGGATTTGGCGCCTCTCGGCCGGTGGCTGATCGTCTGGGTAGAACGTCTTCCCAGCATTCCGGGACTAGACAGCTCTCGGATTCCAGGTTGAGGTGAGTCCGGCCCGTCTTCCCAGCATTCCGGGATTCGACTTCAACTTCAACTGCGCTGAGCCCACGCTTTCAACTGCGCCAAGCCCACGCTCTTTCCAGCATTCCGGAATCCGACGGCGAGGACAGCCGCTGGTACGCCAGCCACCCTGTCGCAGTTCCTTCGCAGTTCCTTCGCTGTTCCTGCGGCGAGCCTAGCCCGCTGCCACCGGAATGTGCCTCCCGCCCGCAACCAGGCACGGCTCCCGCACACCTGCCAGCTCCTTACATGGTCCAGCACCTCTTGCCCATACACCCGGCGCGGCCTACCGTCTCGGGTTCATGATCGACCGCGCCGACCGCACCACCGCAACCCGTCCGTCGCCGCAGCCTGCCATCGCAACCCACCACCGCACACCCGTTGCCGGGCGGGTGCATGTGGGTGGCCGGGGACTGCAGCGGCGAAGTCCCCGGCCACCAGAACGCGGAAACGGGAACAGATCCGAATCGGATGATCCAGGTTCCGCATACGGGCGGCGGAAAAGGAGCCACGGCCCTTGTGTTTCGTTGTCGCAGTTACCTTCCCAACCGCCTCGAGGCCGACCTGTGCCTCAGCGGACCAGCGCTGGCTTCTTATTGTCGAAGGTCCACCCGGGGATGAGGAACTGCATGCCGATTGAATCGTCACGTGCACCCGATCCTTCAACCTTCTCCTTGTACAGCTCGTTAGCCGCCAGGATCTGATCCATATCCGGCTCGATACCCAGGCCGGGCTTCGACGGGATCGTCACCGTGCCACCCTCGATCTGCAGCGGATCCTTGGTCAGGCGCTCCAGGCCCTCCTGCCAGATCCAGTGGGTGTCCAAGGCGTTGTATTCACCCGGTGCCGCAGCACCACAGTGGGCAATCATTGCCAGCGACACATCGAAGTGGTTGTTGGAGTGGCACCCCCACGTCATACCCATGTCGTGGCACAACTGCGCTACCCGGACTGACCCCTGCATGGTCCAGAAATGCGGGTCGGCCAGCGGGATACTCACCGACTGCAGAGCGATGGAATGCGTCATCTGCCGCCAGTCGGTATCCACCATGTTGGTCGCGGTGGGCAGCCCGGTGGCCCGGCGGAACTCGGCCAAGATTTCCCGGCCCGAGAAGCCTTCCTCCGCGCCGCACGGATCTTCCGCATAGGCGAGAATTCCCACCTTGTCCTTACAGAGCTCGATGGCTTCCTTCAGGGACCAGGCACCGTTCGGGTCCAGGGTGATGCGGGCATCCGGGAAGCGCTCTTTCAGGGCGAGGATAGCCTTCATCTCCTCCTTGCCTTCGAGCACACCGCCCTTGAGCTTGAAGTCTTTGAAGCCGTACTTTTTCTCGGTCGCCTCGGCAAAGGCCACAATCGCTTCCGGTGTCAGCGCCTCCTCGTGGCGTAGCCGGTACCAGTCGACGTCGGAGTCCTTCTCGCGCACGTATTCCAGATTCGTCTTATCCGGGTCGCCGACGTAGAACAGGTAACCGAGGGTCTTCACCTTGTCACGTACCTGGCCGTCACCCAGCAGGGCGGCAACCGGAACGCCCAGATATTGACCCAGCAGGTCGAGCAGAGCCGCTTCGATACAGGTTACGGCGTGCACCGTGGTCCGCAGGTCAAAGGTCTGTAGGCCACGCCCGCCGACGTCGCGGTCGGCGAACTTGGCCTGAACCTCGCCGAGAATGTTCTTGTACTCGGCCAGCGAGCGCCCGAGTACAAGTGGCTTGGCGTCCTCAATGGTGCGAGTGATCTTCTCGCCACCGGGTACTTCGCCGACGCCGACATTGCCGGACGAATCTTCAATGATGACGATATTGCGGGTGAAGTACGGGCCATGTGCTCCGGACAGGTTGAGTTCCATGCAGTCACGGCCTGCTATGGGGTACACATCGACTTTTGCAACTGTTGGGACGGACATCGTCGTCCTTTCTCTAATTGAGGGGTTTCAAGTGGTTAAGAGGTTTGCGGTGTTGGGAGACACAGTGCCAAACAGTGCCGTTGGGCGTCCGCCCGGCCTGACACCGTGCCCCGAGCAGCGCACGATGTAGCGCGGCGTTTGAGAAACACTGTGTTCTCGAGTCATTCCGGCGGCGCGGTGCACTACGCGCCTACCGACTCCGCCCATGCTCCTCGCAGTTTTTCGGCGCGGAATGGCGGTTGGTGGCTACTACCCATGCCAGCGCGGCAACCGACGACCTTCCGATGCGGCCGACGCGTCGAGTTGCTGGCTGTATCTATGCGCGGTCATCCAGCACACAGATGCCGACCCGCACCGCCGGTTAGTACTCGGTTCAGGCTTCGGGCTGCCCGGGCTTCAGCTCGATATTGGCCAACTTCTCGTACACCTTGACCAGGGAGGAATGATCCTCATCGGCGTGACCGTCGCCGTCGAGCACGCTCATCATTTCGCGCACCAGCGAGGTCAGCGGAAGCGGAGCATCGACCCCGTGCCCCGTGTCTAAGACGTTGCCGAGATCCTTGATATGCAGGTTGATGCGGAAGCCCGGCTTGAAGTTCCGCTCCAGCATCATCGGGACCTTCGCATCCATCACGGTTGATCCGGCTAAACCGCCACGAATGGCCTTGTACACAGCTTCCGGATCAACTCCCGCCTTCTGTGCGAGAGTGAAGGCTTCTGCACAGGCCGCGATATTGACGGCGACGATGGTCTGGTTGGCCAGTTTGGCGATATTGCCGGCACCGATTTCGCCCACGTAGGTCACATCGCCGGCCATAGCGTCCAGTACCGGAGCAACCTGGTCGAATACGGCCTTGTCTCCGCCGACCATCACCGACATGGTGCCATCAATGGCCTTGGGCTCACCGCCAGAAACAGGAGCGTCCAGCATGGGGATCCCCTTCTCCGCCAGTACGTCATGCACTTCGCGGGATACAAGCGGAGCAATGGATGACATATCCACGTATACCAATCCCTCGTGCGCACCCTCGATAATGCCGCCTTCACCCAAGGCCACACTCTTGACATGCGGCGAGTTCGGCAGCATCGTGATGACGAGCTCAGCCTGCTCCGCCGCCTCCTTGGCATTGGCCGCAGCTGTTGCACCCTGCGCCACAAGATCGGCAACGGTTTCCTCATTTCGGTCGTTCACGTAGAGTTCGTGCCCGGCCTTGACGAGGTTTTTCGCCATAGGACGGCCCATAATGCCGAGTCCAATGAATCCGATCTTCATACTTTGCTACTCCTTATGTGATCGTCGGTTACTACCTTCCACACCGGTTCTACTACCGAACCATGGAAGGACGCTTGGGATCGAAGGTCCAGTCGGGAATGAAGCAGCGCATGCCGATGGCATCGTCACGCGCCCCCGTTCCCTGCACCTTCTCCTTGTATAGTTCGTGTGCCGCCAAGATTTGCTCCATATCCGGGGCAATCCCGAGGCCGGGCGCATCGGGCAGGCGCACCTTCCCGTCAATCATTTGCAAAGGCTTGCTGGTCAGACGCTCAGTGCCCTCCTGCCAGATCCAATGCGTGTCCAATGCGTTGTATTCGCCAGGAGCCGCCGCACCGCAATGCGCGGCCATTGCCAGCGAGATGTCGAAATGATTGTTGGAGTGGCAACCCCAGGTCAAGCCCATGTCGTGGCACAGTTGGGCTACACGCACGGATCCCTGCATGGTCCAGAAATGCGGATCGGCCAATGGAATGGAGACGGCCTGCAAAAGCAGCGTCGATGCCATCTCCCGCCACGTAGTGGCCACCATATTGGTGGCCGTCGGCATCCCGGTAAGCCGCCGGAACTCTCCCAGTGCTTCCCGCCCGGAAAAACCTTCTTCCGGTCCGCAGGGATCTTCCGCGTAGGTCAGTACGCCGAGTAGATCCCGGCACAGCTCTACTGCCTGTGCCACCGACCAGCATCCGTTGGGATCCAGGGTGATGCGCGCATCTGGAAACCGTTTCTTCAATGCCCTAACCGCATCGACCTCGCGTTCCGGTTCCAGCACGCCACCCTTGAGCTTGAAATCCTTGAACCCGTACTTGGCTTGAGCCGCCTCGGCCTGTTTGACGATAGCTTCGGTGGTCATTGCCTCTTCGTGGCGAATGCGATACCACTCGCAGTCGCCGTCGGGCTCATGCAGATAGTCCATCCCGGTCGAACTGGAATCGGCCACGTAGAACAGGTAGCCGAGCACACGGACTTCGTCGCGCTGCTGCCCATCGCCAAGTAGTTCTGCCACCGGCAGCCCTGCAAACTGGCCAAATAAGTCCAGTAGCGCGGTTTCGATGGCGGTTACCGCATGTATGGCAGTACGTTCAAAGGTCCAGAAGATATCTGCATCGTCACGCCCGGCCATTTCCCGGGTGACTTCACGAAGAATGTGTTTATATCCCGTTACCGGCCGCCCGACGACGGCGTTGAAACCGTCCTGGATCGCACCCGTAATGCGCTCGGCGCCTGGCACCTCGCCGATACCACGGCGCCCTTCCGAATCCTCAAGAACAACGATGTTACGTGTGAAATACGGCTGATGTGCTCCGGCCAGGTTCAACAGCATGGAGTCGTGCCCTGCCACGGGGTACACATCCGCCTTCACAATCGTTGGTATTTTCATGATCTTCTCCCTGAGCTCCGTCCGCTAATCTAGCCGCGCTCGATAACCCGAACGGAGCCCCTAGTTCAGGATGTAATAAATGCTCCGAGCAGCAGGCAACCGCCCAGGCCGAGAATGGCCAACACCGTGGTGTAGGTGGTGCGTACCTTCAAGGTGTCACCCACCGATAGGCCGAGGAATTCCTTGAACATCCAGAAGCCCGGATCGTTCACATGGGATGCAATAACAGAGCCACAGGCGGTGGCCAGCACCATGACCTCCGGGCTAACGCCACCTGCCTCGACGAGCGGTGCCGCAATCCCGGCTGCGGCTAGAACAGCCACCGATGCGGAGCCGAGGGCGATACGCATCAGGGCGGCAATGCCCCACGCCAAGATAATCGGCGACACGTCCCAGTTATTCGTGAGGTCACCGATGTAATCAGAAATACCGCCGGCCTGAAGGACCTGCTTGAATGCGCCACCCGCACCGATGATGAAGATGATCATGGCAATCGACTTAATCGATTTACTGCATGAGTCCATTAGGGTGTCCATCGAGATACGACGGCCGAGGCGGAAGTACAGCAGTGCTGAGAGCAGTCCGATAAGCAATGCAACCGGTGCATCGCCAATCGCACCGAAGATCTTGACGGCCATGTTGCCTTCCGGCAGCGTCAACTCCAGAATGGCACTACCGGCAATGAGGACCACCGGAAGGGCGGTGATTCCCAGGGATACACCGAAACTCGGCATGGTTTCGTCCGTGAATTCCTTTTCACTGACCAGACCTTCGGGCACGTTAGCGGTAACCTTCTTGACGAAACTCAGGCGCGGCCATATGAGCGCAACCACCATCCCAATCGGAATGGCGATGATTAGGCCGTACAGCAACGTTTTTCCGATCGATGCGTCGTACTGGCCCGCAACCGCCGTCGGACCAGGATGCGGAGGCAAGAAGGAATGCATGGTTGAGAGGGCAATAGCCAGTGGTATAGCCAACCACATAACCGGCAACTTCTGTTGCCGCGCTACAGCGAACACGATGGGGATAAGGATCACCCAGGCGGTCTCCCAGAAGAGGACGACGCCGACGAGGAAGGCGACAATGACGATCGCCAGCTGGGCACGCTTAATGCCGAAGCTGTTGATCAACGAGCTTGCCAGCCGGTTAGCAGCACCCATATCCGCCATAAGAACACCCAGCATGGCACCGAAACCGAGGATGAGGATCAGATCGTCAACTTGACCACCCACGCCGTCGACGATGGCGCTCATGACAGCTGTTGGTTTCTGGACGGTCTCGACATCTGGGATATTGGCGAACGAATTGCGTGCGCCATCGGCAACCGCGGCCACGATGGCATCAGCCGAACTGTCGACGCTCACAAAGGGCATTCCCTGCATTAGCCCGACGGCGATGGACACCAGGATCAGGGCAATAAATCCGTTGAGTTTGAATACCAGCATCAGCACTAGCAGCAGTGCGATGCCAGCAGCAAGAATTACGAGAGGCAATGTAGTCTCCTGATTGTTGTCTGGCCAGCGACTGCTGTGTGCGAGACTGCGTCAATGCACTCGACACTTGAGCCGCCGGACTGATGTGCGAATCGGGTCTACCCCGATCAGAAGTTGACTGCGTCGTCGACAGCCTTTTGCAGCAGCCCGCGGTATTCGGGCGCGAGTTCGCGTGCGGGTGCAAAACAGTAACCCGCCTCCACACCTGCGCAACGCAATCCTTCCTTGAGGACCACTGGGAAGGTGGCCTTGTCAACGAGGTTGCGCAGCGGGGAGAGTCGCTGTTGCAGTTCTAGGGCGCGGGCGTCATCGCCGGCAATGTATGCGTTGTACAGCGCCGAGAGCAGGCGCGGCGCAATATTCGCCGTCGAGGCAATGGCGCCGACGGCGCCCATACGCAGCGCCGGATAGATCAACGTATCGCGCCCCATGATCACCGCGAAGTCCTCCGGAACTTCGCGCAGATAGTCGGCAGTCAACGTCATATTTCCTGCCGAGTCCTTCACACCAACAATATTCGGGACCTGAGCAAGTTCGAGCACCGTGTTCAAGGCGAGCGGAACCTGGGTGCGGCCGGGGTTTGAATAGAGCAGAATTGGCAGATCGGTTTCTGCGGCGATGGCCTTGTAGTGGTCGATCAACTCGGACTGGGTTGGTGTCATGAAGTAGGGTGTTAGAACGGACAATGCCGAAACGCCCCCGAGCTCCTCCGCCATATGAGCCGTCTTGATGCAATCGCGCGTGGTTATTTCCGAAGCGCCCGCGTAGATGGGCACTCGTCCGTTTACGTGTTCTACGGTTATCTCAACAACGCGGCGCTTCTGCGCATCGGACAACCCATATATCTCACCGGAAGAGCCAAGCACAAATACGCCATGGACGCCGTTGCTGATCGTGTAGTCGAGAACATCGCGTAGTCCCTGTTCAAGGAGTTCGCCATCCTTGTCCAGCGGCGTGACTAGCGCCGGGATGATGCCATGAGGTTTGAACGTCATTGTTATTCCTTGTTCTTCTGTCCGCCGTGCGGAAGTTCAAGAAGCGATCACTCCGACCGCTTTTCGTAGACTTTTGTCTACATATGAACTCATCTAGTATTAAATACTAAACAGATCGTCCGCGTATAGAGACTCTCGTCCTTGTTATAGTGTGTTTCATCACAAAGATGGATAGTTGAGAGAACCCTTTCCACCAATAGCCCTCGACAGCATCGGAACACCGAAGAGTCTCCGGACGGCTTGCATCCCCTTCCACCAATGCTGCCGCGACCACACCAAGCATCACCGAGGATGCGAGCGGTCAACGACTTCCCGTCACAACCACGCACACCACGCCGCCCCGCTTTCGCGTTCCTCTGCCATCTGTCTACATATATAGATAGACTGGTCTTCGCCGGAGTTTGCGCCCGCTGCGCCTGTTGCCCCAGGGTCCGAGTTTCACAAGTTTCGGCGCCAGCGTGCATTTGCATATGTCGAGTAGCGTCCCGCCACACTTCCGGGACGGCAAGGAGCATCATGAGCAAGACGACCTCCGTGGCGGAGACCGGCGTCCGCAGTGTTAAATCTGCCGGCCGAACGGTCGAGCTTCTTGAATTCCTTGCGTCCCGTCAGGCTCGGCCACCTCGGCTGAGCGAGATATGCCAGGCCTTGGACGCACCTCGCTCCTCCGTGTATGCACTTCTACGCACGCTTATTTCACTCGGCTGGGTACAAAACGATTCCAGCGACGGCTATTCCTTGGGAATACGCGTTCTGACCACCGGTACTGCATATATCGACTCAGACCCCTACGTGCGTGTGGTGCGGCCAATCCTGGCCGACCTCGCCGCCACACTGGGCGAGACTTTCCATCTGGGACGTATCGATAACTCGCAAGTCGTCTATCTGTTCACACAGGAATCTCACCGAGAGCAGCGCGCATACTCCCGAGTAGGCCGTCGTCTGCCGGCTTCAACGACCGCCCTGGGCAAGGCCCTCCTGGCCCACCGTAGCGAACTCATTCCCAATACCTTGCCGCGGCTCACCGAATACACAATTGCAGATCCCGACGAGCTCGCCGCTGACCTGGCACTCACCCTGGAGCGGGGATACGCGCGTGAAGCGCAGGAGAACACGCTTGGCCTACGCTGTGTGGCCTTCGCGCTGCCCTACACCAGCCCTGTGCGCGATGCCATCTCCTGCTCCATGCCGCTGGCGCGGTGGTCTGAAGAGCACGAGGCGAATATTGTTGAGACGATGCGCAGCGCGGTCATGCGCATTGTCGAGTCGGCACCGCTTGATCAATAACGTCAGACGCGGCTGGGTAGCTTTCCGGTAGAATGTTTGTGTACTGCATCGGCCGTCAACGAGGAGAAGCCATGTCGATTCCGCAGCCATCCGAACAACCGCGACAAGCTCTGCCCATCGCAGTCACCGATGAGATCATTGATCGCGCACGCGGGTGCCTTCTAGCTGCCGCCTGCGGCGATGCACTCGGCGTTCCCTATGAATTCGCGGCCGTCCCGGAGAATCCCGAGATGATAGGAGGAGGACTCGGCCCCTACGCCCCGGCCGAATGGTCGGATGATACGCAGATGTCAGTCTGTATTGCACAAGTGGCGGCCAGCGGTATCTCGCTTCTGACTCCGGCAGCCGAAGATCGCGTGGGTGAGAAATTCCTCGGCTGGCTGCAGGATGGCGCTACCGATGTCGGCACCCAGACCCGCGCAGTTCTCACTCGTGCCACCGAACTGGGGCGGCGTAACGACGTATCTGATCGTCTTCATCAAGCCGCACGCGAGTACTCCGAGGGCACAGAGCGCGCCGCCGGAAATGGAGCTCTTATGCGAACTGCTCCGGTTGGCATTGCTTACCTCGGATCACGGGAACTTACCGCGCAGGCAGCACAGGAGATCGCCAGACTCACGCATTGGGATCGACTGGTCGACGAGTCCTGCATTCTTTGGAGTGAGGCGATTCGCGTAGCGGTAACCACCGGCCAGATCGATATCCGTTCCGGGTTTGACTTGATGATTCCGGAGTCTCGCGACTACTGGGAGAAGGCCTTGGATGATGCCGAAAGCGGCAATATCATCCCGCATCGCAACGGTTTTACCGTAGTGGCGTTGCAGTGCGCCTGGTCTGCGGTATGGTCCGTCCGCGACCTGGCGGGCGAGGACGCCGTCCGGGAGGGCATCATCCAGGCTGTACGTCTCGGCAGCGATACCGACACTATTGCCACCGTTGCCGGAGCGCTGCTTGGCGCCGCGCATGGTGCAAGCGCAGTACCTGCCCAGTGGGCGAACGATGTCCATGGATGGCCCGGTTTGACCGGCGAGCAGTTGGCAGACTTGGCGGAACAGACGGTACGCGCGCAAGGCCGAACGCTCGTCGCGGAATAGTCTCGTCGCAAAGTAATGTCGCGCGGAGTAATAGGGCAGCGTAAGAGCGAAGTCCTCGCTGTTGCGAGGTCCTCGTCGAGCCATCGGGGCTCCATCCAATGATCGACGGCGCCCCGAAGAGTTCCGCATCCTCTTTGGTCGTCATTCCGACCGCATTGCCAGTGTGGTTTCTTCCGCTCGGCGGCATCCCTACCCGCCCGGTGCCGTCCTTACCCTCCCGGCGGCATCCCTACCCGCCCGGTGCCGTCCTTACCCGCCCTGCAGTGTTCTAGCTCTGTCGGCTCATCATTCGTAGGCTGTCAGCATTCTTCCGGCCCGCTGTCAGTAGCAGTTGCGTTCGTAGGCGACGCCGCACCCCTGCGCACACGCCGCTTCCCGCGCCTCCTGCGCCGTGAATGTGCGGCAGCACGTTCTCGTGCCCGCGCATAATCCGCCGCTGCTGCTTTAAGGCGTGCATATGACGTCGCAACGGAGTAATCGTTATTCTGCGGCAGCCGCCATTTGAACCAGCGCGCGGCGATACACAACACGCCGCCAAGAGCAGCTGCGGCAATCGTGGCCAACGACGGGTGCCCCGCCTTCCATAAAAGGATCGCGGGAACTGTAGCGACGAGCGCGCAGGTGGCGTAAAGAGTGTTCCCGCCGAATATAGCGGGGGTACGACCAACGGCAATATCGCGGATCATACCCCCGCCAACTGCGGTTATCACGCCTAGCATCACTGCGGGAGCGATGCCCAGTCCTGCCTCCAGGGTTTTCACGGCACCGGTAGCCGACCAGGAACCCAGCACAAATGCGTCCGCCACAACAAGGAGGCGATTCCACCATTTACCCCGCAAGCGCAGAAGAAAGGCGATGGTGGCACCGGCAAGTGCGCCGCGTAGATAATGCGGATTAGTCAAGGCCACGGGTGGACCTTGTTGCAACAATACATCGCGGAGCATTCCGCCACCGAGAGCAGCCATGATGGCGAGGGCCATAAAACCCACCAGATCGAAATGCCGCTCGCGGGCGACCATTCCGCCCAGTATTGCAGCTACCACCACCCCGCCGACGTCGAGAACCTCGAAAGCTACCGGCGAAAGGTCAGCGACGTGCACCCCGGTTAGAAGTCGACAGCTGGAACGTCGATCTCGTCGCTGCCTGCATCATCGTGCTTGACACGGCTTTTGACGGAATCGACGGCGGTAGTAGCTGCGTCCTGTGCCTTCGTTACACTGTTTCGCACCGGTTTGGAGTTCCACACGCCGGACGAGAATTTGACGATCTGTTCATAACGTTCACGCCCCGCCTTGGCCCCCAGTACATAGCCCGCGATGCCGCCAAGAACGAATGATTTGACACTCATGTCAGCTCCTTCGGATCAACTTCTGATTCCTTGTTTCCATCGTAGGGCACACTCTTCTGCGCCGCGAGGCAGCTTGCTAAGCGCTGAATGCCGACATAGCACGCTAAGGTTTCACTCGCTTGTAGAACCGGCACCCTGTTTGTCCGTAATCCCGATCCTGTTTCTCCTCTTTCACTGTCCTGTCGCTCCACGATCACGCCCCTGTTCGGCGGCTGTCCCGGACCTCTCACGATGCTCCAGAAAATCGCTACCAAAAACATCGTTCAGGCCGCACAATGAACATAGACCGAAAACTAGCACAGCTGCGGGAGGCCGACATGGCGAATGAACACCGTGTGGCACGAGGTAAGACCTCGGCGAAGGACTATCGGCACGTGGGCAAGCGCCACCTGGTGCGTAATTCCCAGCTGCGGCGCGCAACAGGGCGTAGCCGCCGCGAGTGGTTTGATGCTTTGGACGAAGCCGGCGCCTTCGACTGGGATCATAAGCGTATTGTGCGTTGGTTGGGTGGAAAAGAAGATGCCGACGCCTGGTGGGCGCAGTCTGTTGCCATTGACTACGAACACAAGCGGAAGGCGCCTGTATCGCCCACCGTTGCCGACCCCACCACCACGGCCGTCATTACCGCCACCGTCCACAGTGATGTCATTTCCCTCTGGCCATTGCTTGACGACGACGATCTTCGCCGGGCCTGGCTGGACTGCGAGTTTGAGGTGGGCGCACGTGAAGGACGCTTGGGTATAAACTTTCTTGCCGCAGACGGCTCACGTATCCGTATTTCGTTGAAGCCCCTGGCGGACATGGCTGACGGAACGCCGCGTAGCCGGGTCATCGTCCGGCACTCACACCTGCCGGAGAACGCTGTGGAGGAAACCCGCGCCTTCTGGAAAGCCATGCTCGGTGAACTCGTGCGCATGGTGGCGTGACGCGGTAACGATCTTGCACTGCCAGCGGCGTGCGTGATCAACGGGTACCTGGGCGGAATTCGTGGAGAGCAAAAACAGTACGAAGAGCGAGGGCACGCTAGCGGTTGCCTTGTGACGCTCGGAAGCCAGCGGGTCAGTATCGCACCATTATCAGGCCTGCTTGCCTTGCTCCGTTCGCAAGCCAGCGGTTCAGTATCGCGGCATCGTCAGGAACGGTCGCAGCGCGCACAGCCTCCCCTCCGGGGCTACAGCCTCCCCTCCGGGACCACAGCATCCCGTCCGGGTCACAGCATCCCGTCCGGGACCTTGGATCCTGGATCTTCCCAAGCGTGCGATGTAGTTTCAAAGAAAAGTGATGCCACAGCGCGGTCGTACATGCACAGGCGATTAAGGACGCAGTTGACGCGGTTTGTCGCGAGCTTACATGGTTTGTCGCAAGCTTACATGGTTTGTCGCGGGCTTACGCGGTTTGTCGCGGGCTTACATGGCTCGTCGCGGGCCGGCATGGGTGCTACGACAGCCCGCACATACCCTATGTGGGCGACGCGGCCCTGCGGTGCGGCGTCGCAAACCAGGCGCCGTCGCAGCGATCCGAAATCGCGGCAGCATGGAGTCGATGCGGTGTGGCAGACGATGGCAAAGGAGTATCCATGTCCTACCGCATGATTTTCAATCAGACCGGTTACTTCGGTCGCGGCGCGATCTCAAATATCCCCGCCGAGATCGCCAGTCGGGGCCTGAACAAGGCCTTTATCGTCACAGATCCGGTACTGGCAGAAAACGGAACTGTTGCCCGAATTACCGATCTGCTCGACGCGGCTTCAATCGCGTGGGAGGTGTTCTCCGACGTCGTTCCCAACCCGCCCGTAGAAAAAGTACAGGCGGGTCTGGCTGCCTTCCGTTCCTCCGGGGCTGACATCCTCATCGGCCTGGGTGGCGGAAGTCCGCAAGACACGTGCAAGGCGATCTCGGTGATTGCCACCAACCCGGAATTCGAGGACGTGCTCTCACTGGAGGGGCTCTCGCCCACCAAGAACCCGGGCGTGCCGATTATCGGTGTGCCAACAACGGCCGGAACCGCCTCGGAAACGACAATCAACTATGTCATCACCGATACGACCAAGCAGCGCAAGTTCGTCTGCGTGGACCCGCACGACATCCCGGTGATCGCCGTCGTCGACCCAGGCCTGATGGACGGTATGCCGCGCTCGTTGAAGGTGGCGACCGGCCTGGATGCCCTGACGCATGCGATCGAAGGGTATATCACGCCCGGGGCATGGGCACTCTCGGATGCGTTGTGCCTGCGGTCCATTCAAATGATTGCGAAGAATCTGCGAAAGGCAGCCGATGGGGATACCGACGCCGTTGAGCAGATGGGCCTCGCCGCATATATCAATGGCATGGCGTACTCCAACGTCGGCCTCGGCCTGGTACACGGAATGGCGCACCCGCTTGGCGGACGTTACAACGCGCCGCACGGTGTCGCCAACGGAATCCTGCTCGCCCCGGTGATGGCCTTCAACGCGGAATACACCGGCGAGAAGTATCGGGATATCGCAGAGGCCTTCGGCGTCGACGACGCGCAGACCATGCCGCTGGAGGATGCGCGCACGGCTGCGGTTAATGCGGTGGCACAGTTGACCCGCGATTTGGGTAATCCGACGACGATTAGCGAGATCGGTGTGGACGAGCCCGGGATTGCCGCGCTGACCGAGGATGCCTTCGCGGACGTGTGCACACCGGGTAATCCTCGCCCCGCCACGCGCGAGGATATTGAGGCACTGTATCGTTCACTTCTTTAGGTGTGCGGGTAGGGAGCACTCGTGAGGGAGTTGTGAGGGGCGTCTGGTCGGCGTATTCGGCTGGGCCAGCGCCCCTCACGTAGACGAACTGAGGCGACGCGCGCTCAGGCGCACGAGGCAAATCGGCCGTCGTCTCCTGGCAGGGCAGACCAGCGACTCGCCCGCTCATGCACATAAAAGCAGAGCTTGGTTCATGCCGGTTCGGCAGGCTTGCCGCCGCATCACAAGGCGCTCGCGTGTTTATCCAGATGAGCTTGCGGATGCCGCCGGTGTGGTTGCCGGTATGGTCGCGGGCGTGGTCCAGGTGATCGAGTTGAGGAACTCGTCGGCGAGGCCCTCCGGTAGGCTGGTCTGCCCCGGAGCCGACGTCAACGTGATCCGCCACAACCCATCATGCCGCCCCACCAGCCACACCTCGTAATACATGTCAACGCCTTGTCGGGTGTGGATATACGAGAAGCCTCGGGCGGGACTGCCACCAATCATCCGTTCCTGAACCGGCGACGCCTCCCGATTCACACTACTTTGCCGAGTCGCCCGGTACCGCGTCCGAGCGGCAATCCTATCCAAGTCATAGACGTCCCGCTCACCAAGGACCACGTAATCAGCCGAATACAACACGTCCGCCGGAATACGCGTTGCCCTAATCGACGCCGCAGTAAACCCCCGGCTCCCATCCTCCGACGCCAAATAATCCATCCCCGGATCCGGATCCTGCGGAATCACCGCCCACCCCTGCGGCGCATCCGCATCCATCACATCGGCCACCTCGCTAGCCACCACGAAAGTCTCCGCCGTACTCACAACCGTCGGAGTCTGACCACCACCAGGCACACCCGGCGCACACCCAACCAGAGCCACCGCCAACCCACACACCGCCACAAGCACTGCCAGTACGCGACGCGAACACACACCAACCATCACAACCCCCACCCCTTCACACGCAACAACACCGCGCGCTCATGCTTCACTGACACACCCGACCACAGCATCTACGGCTCCCTCCACGTGATCGTGTCCAACACCCCATCTAACTCCGGTGGCAACTCCGTTTCCCCGGGTGCCGACTTCAGCGTGATCGACCACAATCCATCATGCCGACCAACCTCCCAATACTCGTACCGTACAGGCTCTCCTACCTCTACATCCGTCGCAATGTACCGATAGCCACGAGCCGGATTCCCATCAATAAAACGCGCAGGCAACACCTCAACATCGGTAACATCATGCTCCGCTATCCGACTCTGCAACGTATCAATGAGAAGACTCTCAAGACTATAAGACTCATTAGTCCCCACCCCAATAGCAGACGGCCCATATCGTGTCACGACAATCGCTGCCGACATCGAACCATGTAAACCGTCCGGCGACGCGAAATACTCCAACGGCGGATCAGAAGGAAACTCCACCCACCCCTCCGGCACATCCACCTCCATCACATCCGCCACCTCATCCGTCGCCACAAACGTCCCCGGCACCGACGGCGTCGTCGCAGCGCCCTGACCACCCGGAACACACGCCGTCAGTGACACTGCAAGCATGCCCGCCGCTACCAGCACCACAAACCGCCAGCCTATCGTGCCACCGGGCACACCAGGCTCATTCCCCACCACGGCACCCCTTCCCATCAACCAGACGCACTCGACGTAGCACCCGCCGGTGTAGTCCAGGTGATCGAGTCCAGGAACTCGTCGGCGAGGCCCTCCGGCAGGCTGGTCTGCCCCGGAGCCGACGTCAACGTGATCCGCCACAACCCATCATGCCGCCCCACCAGCCACACCTCGTAATACATGTCACCATTCTTGCCAGCGGTCTCCACATACGAATACCCCCGAGCCTCACTCCCACCAATCACACGCCTCTGAACCTCGGAGACATCACGCCGATCGCCATGGTATTCGATCTGGCTCCGCCACGCCTTTGCAATCACATCCAAGCTGTATGTCCCTGGCTCATCGGCGAATTTGACAACTCCATACATCACGTCTCCGGGAACACGCGTTGCCCTGATCGACGCCGCCGTAAACCCTCGGCTCCCATCCTCCGACGCCAAATAATCCATCCCCGGATCCGGATCCTGCGGAATCACCGTCCACCCCCGCGGCGCATCCGCATCCATCACATCAGCGTCTCGCTCCGTCGGTGTAAACGTCGCAGTACTCACAACCGTCGGAGTCTGCCCGCCCCCGGGCACACTCGGCGCACACCCAACCAGTGACACGGCCAACCCACACACCGCCAAAAGTACCGCCGCCACGCGACGCGAACACACACCCCCCATCACGACTCCCATCCCTTCACCTGCTGCGGCGTCGCGCGCTCATGCTTCACTGACACACCCGGCCAGAGCATCTACGGCTCGCTCCACGTGACGGTATCCAAAACCCCATCTAACTCCGGCGGCAACTCCGTCTGACCAGGCTCCGAATACAAGGCAATCGACCACAACCCATCATGCCGACCAACAACCCAATACTCCCAACGCTGCGCCGACCCCGTCGCCTCATCCGTCTGAACGTAGGTGTAGCCGCGAGCCGGATTCCCATCAACAAACCGCGCGGGCAACAACGCTAAATCCGTATACTCATGATCCTTCATATCACCAAGAATCCTGGGGCGAAGGAACTCATCCAAATCAAACGTATCCTCAGCCACCGCATATTCTGGCCATATGACAGCTGGCAACCAAAGACGGATAGAAATCCCCTGATGCGCCCCGTCATACACCCCGTCAGGTGACACAAGAACGACCGGCAACCTCTCGTTTCCTTTACTACTATCCGCCGCCCATCCCTCCGGCACATCCATCTCCACAATATCCGCCACCTCTTCCTCCACCGCCACAAACGTCGACGGCACCGACGGCGTTACCTCCGCAACCTTCGGACGATACACCCCACACGCCACCAAGCACACCGCAAGCACGCAAACCACTGTCACCTCCAGAACACGGCATGGTCTCAGCCCGCTCATCTACGGCTCCCTCCACGTGATCGTGTCCAACACCCCATCCAACTCCGACGGCAATTCCGTCTGACCAGGCGCCGATCTCAACTTGATATTCCACAATCCATCATGCCGACCAACCATCCAACACTCCCACCGCTTTGGCCGCCCCGTCTCCATCCCCGTCTCAATGTACGTATAGCCCCATGCTGGATTCCCATCAATAAAGCGCGCAGGCAACACCTCAACATCCGTAGCATCATGCTCACCCACCAAAGACTGCAACACATCAATCAGACGACTCTCAAGACCAAAGGAACCGTCCCTACCACTCGCCCGAAGAGCTGCAGGCGCAAACCTTGTCACATGAATCGACGGCGCATCCAACCCATACGACCCATCAGACGACGCGAAATACTCCAACGGCGGATCAGGAGGAAACTCCACCCACCCATCCGGCACATCCGCCTCCATCACATCCGCCACCTCATCCGTCGCCACAAACGACGACGGCACAGACGACGTCGTCGCAGCGTCCTGACCACCCGAAACACACGCCGCCGATGACATAGCGAACACCGCCGCGCCCAGCACCGCGATCAACCTTATTGGAGTCGCATGGCATCTGCGGAACATCAACTGTCCCGCTCTTCCCCAGTTGTTGCATAGGCATTGTCATGGTGGGCGTCTGAGGTTGTCATCGATGAACGGATTGAATCTACCGCATCGTCATAGCCTCCCGACGTGTCCGACATTGCGGTTATATAGCCACGAAAAGTCTCCTGCTGAGTATCAGTCATCTCATTGAAAGGGATCACGACGCCGTCGGCGTCGACAAATATTTCTCTATCTTCACCTTTTTTGTCTTCGCTACCTTCACTTAGCCTTTCACAGTACTCTTCCGGCGACATAGCAGCACCATCAAACGAACCATACGTGGTCATGGATTGGTACAAGGTGTCCTGCATATACTGTTCCACCTTCACTTGCGCCCCCGTCTGATTGCCAACAACCTTACTGTCTTCCGGGAAAAAGGACTGTAAGAGTGGCGCGACACCGTTTTTACCTCCCTGCTCGATAAAATACTGGTTCCATTCTCCTTTGATAACGGGACCGTAGGGGAGAAGGTTGATCCCAGTCTCGATAAGCCCGCTCCAGCGCGCATTGACCCGGTTGAATGCTTCTTTCTGTTGATCTGTAGCATCCTCGGGAGCGGTGAATAGTGCTTCGAACATCGGCGTACAGCGTTCAACAACGGTCGACGGTTCGTCATTCCCAGTACCGGCGAAGGCCTCGTTACTCTGCTCTTCAAACAGCGCCTGACTAGCTAAGATCAGATTGTCGATGGCCGGCGCACGGCCACCCTCCCAATAGTCATCAGTCAAATTGCCGGGGGTACCGTTATTGTTGCGCACAGGGGAATCAAAACCCAAGTCACGGATCATACCGTTGGCACCGAATATGCTGTCACGCATCTCGCTGTCAAGCGCAATGACATAGCCGTCCTCATAGGCCGAGATTCCCTCACTGCTGTATGCTCCAGCTCCATGGAATGACAGGGCAATTCCTTCAACATGAGGCGCTAGAATAAGACCCGACCATGATCGCAGCGCCGCATTGTTGTAACCGTACTTATTCTGACCATCAACATAATCACCCGCGTGAGCATCCAAGCCATCCTGGTATCCAAACATGAAATTCGCAGCGATCTCCGTGACATTCCTGTCCACAGTTCGCCACGCTTGCCATTCCTCCTCGCTGACCTGCCCCCACTCCGGCGCTTCCTCCGGCATTGATGCCTGCCGAATAACCTGGCCGTACTGCTCCCCAGCATCTGGGAAGCCGCAGTAATCCCCGTACAGGCGATCACCGGTGAGATAGCGAGTCATATTCTTTGGCTCGTCCTCGGCATCCACTACTCCGTCATGGTTGACATCCATACCCTCAGGGGTGTCTGAGACAAGGAAACTCTGCACCGCGCGTAACCGCCCCTCCTCCAAGTCTGCGAGTACAGGAGTCGCACTATCGGCATCAAAAGTCTCCGGTCGGTCCATCAACGTATACAAGGCATGCATCGGGTCATACATGCCGGTGCTGGAATCAAACAGTTCCACTGGCTCGGGATAGGTAGAGAAACCGCCGTAGCCGGTGCCGTACGCATTTCTACCACCCATTCTGTCTTCGAGAGTCTCGGCGTCCCACGCCACAATATCGTCCGCGACAGATACGCCCCGACTGGTCTCCTGGAAGAAGGCGGAACCGAGGGCAAGGTCTGGGTTCCGGCGTCCCGCCTCACCCATCATCTGGGTTATCAGTGAATACCCATCAACCGGATCCCGTGATGTATTTGTCGGAGTGTAGCCGGGATCAAGACGACCGAGTGGTGTGTATTGTGTCCGCCCTGTTTTCTTCATCGCCTGCAAGAAAGCGTCATTCTGTTGGTCCAGCGTTTGGCCGGAGGAGTTCTTTAGCCCGGGCCGCACGGCCTCCAACCACGCCTGCCGCTCGGCATTGCTACCGTGCAGATTCATCCCGCCAGTACCCAACACCATCGCCCCACCAATGTTAGCCAGTGTGTCATCAACCAACTGTGAGTCAATCGGCACGGTCTGCGATAACCCTTCCACCTGCAGGGAATACTTCACCAGGTCCTCCGGGGTGACGTACTGCATCAACGCGTTGGCGACGAAGGGATCGGAGAGCTTATCGCCATACTTCTCGTTGAACTCGGCAACCTCCTCCGCCGTCACCTTCTCATCCAGGATGTAGTCCGACATCTCGAGAGCATCGGTTTGCGCAAGGTCCCAGGCCGCCTCACCCGAGACATAGGGCAGATCACCGAACACATTCAGCGCCACCTCATCACGCGAACCAGAAGGCATTTTCGGATCCACAATCTTGTCCTGGGCCGCAGCCAACGCCGTCATCGCCGTAGACGCCGCCTCATCCAAAACCTCCAACACACCCCGATACCTATCCTGCAACCTCGACTGTTCCGCCTCCCACTCCGACTCACACCGCTCACGACGCGTATCCACATACGACTGGGTGTAACCCACATGCGGATTCGCAGCCAGATCGGCTTCTAACCCATCGACCACGTCCAACCCACGCTCATACGTCTCCTTTGCCGCGTCATAGTCACTCTGCACCCGGCCAACATCCGCAATCGCCTCCAACACCGCATCCCCATACGTCCGCAACGCCGTCGCCGCGTCAAGCAACACGTCATACAAGGTCATCGTCTTAGAATGCAATCCCTCAATCTGATCCATATACGCATCGGCAGCCTCACCGGCCCAGCCCGCAACACCAGACGACGACGCTGCTCCGACCTGCGTCGCATTAACCTCGTTACCAGCCCGCCCAAACCGATTCGCCGCAA
>NZ_RQSN01000014.1:0-49038 GCF_003957265.1 Actinobaculum sp. 352
GGCACTTTAGCGCGTTCAGGCCGAACGAGTTGTGGGTGGCGGACATCACCTACGTACGAACCCTGTCCGACTGGGTCTATGTGGCCTTCGCCCGCTGACGTCTACTCGCGTCGGATCATCGGCTGGCAGACCTCCACGAGCCCGTACACTGACCTGGCCCTGGACGCTCTGAAGATGGGGATCTGGCAGCGCAGGCGCGAGGGCGCGGACCTGAAGGGGCTGATTCATCACACGCGGCCGGGGTGTGCAGTACCGGGCAATCCGTTACGGGCAGGCCCTGTCCGAGGCCGATGCTGTGGCCTCTGTGGGGTCGAAGGGCGACTCCTACGATAACGCGTTGGCCGAGGCCCTGAATTCCCTGTACAAGGCTGAACTTATCCGTAACCACCACTACCTCGACTCCCACGGCCCCTGGCAGGGTATTGATGATGTCGAGTTCGCTACCGCCCAGTGGGTGCACTGGTACAACACAACCCGTCCTCACTGCGCCATCGACATGCACACTCCGATCAAGCACGAGCAGGCCTACACCCCACCACCACAAGAAGACACCAACACCATCAACCAACCCCAGCCGGCAACCGCCGGCGCCAGATAAAACAGCCTCCACAAAACCCGGGGCTTGACACTTACATCGAGCGATGGACGGACAAACAGAAACCAACGTCGAGAACACAGTCATGCGCTACGTCCCCCTCTTCGTCACACTTAACCACGCCACCACCTGAAGCATTACCGCCCCTGACCTCAGTAAGCTCAACAGCAGACTTTCCACCCTCAATGCGGCTGCCTATGCCGAGTGGGCCAACACCCAGCCCGAGCAATTAGCCGACGTCCAAGCATCCGACGCTTCCTTCATTTGAGACGGGAAGATAGTGGACTACGACAACATGGACGAACAACGGATCAACGATTACCACGCCTGGTTCAATAACGCACCGTTTCCGGGCGACGCTAATGACTCGACTCGCTCACTGTATTCGGAGGTACAGCAACGCGCTTATATCGAGAACAGGAGGATCGCTGCTCAGCTAGGCGTCTCCAACGAGGACGCAGGCACGCGGTGGGTCCTGCTTGCGCTCCTTGCAGGGCTAGCCCTCGGCGGAGTAATTCTGCTGACCGTCCGCGTTACAAGATCCCTCTCGTCCACCGAGGATGCGGAAGAGGAGCCGGACAACGCAACAAGTCCGGTGATGCAACCCGCCACCGATGATGCGAAAGAGGAAACCAAGCCGTACTCTTCCCGCAGTGCTCGGTATCGAGCAGTCCGTCACTGACAGGATGCGGTTTCTTACGTGTCACTGTCCTCCTGCTGACGCACATGGAACCACCCGCACGCGGCTTTCCTGCACTCGCCACGCATTCCCACACTCGCCACGCCTATGAACTCCCTCCTTGTCTCGCGATCCTCATGGCGCTCGTGGCGAAATGCGGCAGAAATCAAGGTGGAAAGTGTGTGATTGCTGGGCAGGGCAACATAGAATTCCTTCGGCACCTGTTTATGACCGAGAGGACGCACAATGGACGCGACTGTTCCAGCCCGCCCCCACTACGCCCCCGGAGTTCCCGCTGAGATAGAACCCGTCACACAAACGCTCGATCAGCAGCTCCCTCACGCCGCTGCTGACTTCCCAAATCGTGTGGCTATCGATTTCCTCGGGCGCACTATTACCTATCGCGAGTTGGACCACCAGGTCCGCAAAGCAACCTCTGCCCTCTATCGCTGCGGTGTTCGCAATGGTGACGTCGTCGCCCTCATCATGCCGAACTGCCCGCAGCATGTCGTCGCCTTCTACGCTGCACTTGCGCTCGGCGCCACCGTCGCTGAACATAATCCGCTTGCCCCGGCCAATGAACTCCACGAACAACTTGATCGGCACGGCGCCGTGGTCGTCATCGCATGGGAGCAGACACTGGAAAAGCTCGTATCCGACGGCGACTTCCACGGGCGCACGTACCTTGCTGTTGATCTGTCGCGCGAACTCCCTCATGTTTCACGTATGCTACTGCGCCTTCCCGTCTCTTCCGCCAGGGAGCAGCGTGCCAAACTGCGAGGAACAGTTCCCCACGGCGTACTTTCATTTGACCGCATCGTCAAAAAGGCACCTTCATTGCCCAAAGGCATGGAGATGCAGCCGCCTGAACTTGATGACATCGCCGTGCTTCTACACACTGGTGGCACAACCGGCGTGCCGAAGGCCGTGCAACTGACGCACCGCAATGTCGTCTCCAATATGGTACAGACGATCGAATGGGTCCATACGATGGGTTATGGAACGGAAGTCTTCGCCGCTGTTCTGCCCTTCTTCCACGCCTTCGGTCTGAGCACATGCCTGGGTATCTGCATCCGCCAGGCGGGCACCCTTGTGCTACTGCCCAATTTCAACGTGTCATCCCTGCTTGCCGGCCAAAAGCGACATCCGATCACGCTGTTCCCCGGTGTTGCTCCCATGTTTCAGCGTGTCCTGGACGAGGCCGACCGGCAACGCGAATCGGGTGAGAGTGTCGATCTCAGCTCGATCCGTTTCGCATTCTCGGGAGCGATGGCATTGGATCCCGCACTCGCGGCGCGCTGGGAAGAGGGCACCGGGGGTTACATCATTGAGGGCTACGGAATGACGGAAGCCTCGCCTATTATCGCTGGCTCGCCTGTGACCCCGGAGAGGCGGCCCTCGACTCTCGGACTTCCTTTCCCTTCCACCGAAATCCGCGTCGCGGATCCAGAAGATCCCAGTCAGGACGCCGATGACATCGGCGAAGTGCTTGTGCGAGGCCCGCAGGTATTCGCGGGTTACCTTGGGATGCCGGAAGAGACCGACGCGGTCCTGTGGAACGGCTGGCTACGTACCGGCGATCTAGCACGTTGGGATGATGGTTTCCTCGTCATGGCGGACCGCCGCAAGGAACTCATCATTAACGGCGGCTTCAACATTTACCCGTCCCAGGTAGAGGACGCCATCCGCAATATGCCCGGGGTTCGCGATGTCGCAGTTGTCGGCATGCCCGAGGACGCACATGGAGAGTCCGTTGTAGCAGCGCTTGTGCTCGAACCCGGCGCCATGGTTGATCTCGACTCGGTGCGACGGTGGACACAGGACAAACTATCGCACTATGCGATACCAAAATCGATAGCCGTCGTTGATGAACTGCCTCGCTCGCAGATTGGTAAGGTGATGCGGCGAGCTGTTCGGGAAGAGCTGAACAATTTCGAGTTGAAGTCCGGGCAGTGGATCCGCAAGGCCGGCGCCCTGGGCGAGAACGCCTCTGATCGTTTCGAGACGTGGCTTGGCTCGTTGCAAGAGCAATTCAGTGCAACGAAGGAACAGGTCCAGGAGTGGCTCTCAAGTACATCTGAGCATTCAACGGAACAGGTGCGCGAGTGGTTCGCGGAAAAGGGCGTCACTCCTGAAGAACTCCGTGCTCGTCTGCAGAAGGAAGGCTTGAGCAGGGAGGGGTTCTCCGCTTGGCTCTCGCGCTCCGGCGCAGCGGTGTCCGGGGCGTTGAAGTCATCAAGCGAAGCAATCCAGGAGAAACTCGCCGGACCGCCGACACAACGCGATATGGCTCAGAAAGATCCCCTCGCCGACGACGGCGTAGGTCAAGCGGAGCCCACACCAAGCGACGCAGGTGGCAACGCTCGGCACGCCACGAACGTGGCCGTAGCAGATGCTGACGCGGCGAACGCTCAGGCGGCGCAAGACGCCGGGGAAGGAAACCCAGCTGGCGACGATCCGCACCTCATGTGACGTGGTGAAGAATGCGCGGTGGAGGTGCACATTGCGCCGTTTATCGCGTGCATCTTCGCCCTCTCATCGCGCTTACCGCGCGAGAGCTCTCGGCTTTCCTTTACGCGTCGGCGCTACGATCTTCGTTCTCTGCCCGGAGCTCCGCAATTGCAGACGCAAAGTCGTCCAGACTGTCGAAGTTCGAGTACACGGAAGCAAAGCGCAGATAGGCCACCGTGTCCAGCTTACGCAACGGCTCGAGGATCGCCAGGCCGATTTCGTGCGCTTCGATCTGTGAACTGCCAGAACTGCGCACTTTCTCCTCCACTTGCTGCGCGAGTAGGGCGAGGTCGTCCTCGCCCACCGGTCTACCCTGGCAGGCTTTGCCAACACCAGCAATGATCTTGTCGCGTGAAAAAGGCTCCGTCGCACCTGAGCGTTTCACAACGGTTAGGCTCGCGCTCTCCACGGTGGTAAAGCGGCGTTTGCAGTTGGGACATTCGCGACGACGTCGAATCGATTGACCGTCGTCGCTGGTACGGGAATCAATCACCCGTGAATCCGTGTGGCGGCAGAATGGACAGTGCATTCCATTACCGTAGATCGTGTAGACGGCTTGCCGCAAACACTCCACTTCAACCTCCACGTCTCAGCGCTCGGTATGAGTGGGGCGCACAGCGTCACCCAGATGGAGCGTCGAGCACTTCAGTGCCAGCACTCGATGTACCTGTCAATACTCGACGTTCGTCCAGTGCTGCGACTGGGAAGCCGGAAACTACTGTCATCGAGGAGGCGCAAAGTATCTGCGCGACGTATCTGAACGCTGCATGCTAGCGGCGCTCGTTGGCGCAATCCTCTTTGATACCTTCGCATTGCAGTCTGGTTACCGATTGCCACGAGTTCATTTCATCGCGCCACCGCCTTCATCGCGCCACTGATACCGAAACCCCGCTAACGCGACACCAGCCCCGATGTTGCGCCTAGTATCGCGGCAATTCCAATACCTGCCCCACCGCGATAGCATCGCTTGTCAGCCCGTTCTGTGCCTTGATATCTGCTACCGCAGTTGCCGTGTCTGGAGCGTCAGGGAGCGTGGCGGCGATGGACCAGAGCGTGTCACCAGACTGCACAACCACGCTATCACCCGGCGCAGGAACGAAAAGAGAACCAATTCCCAGCCCAAGCACAACAAGCGCTGCCGCGGCTAGAGCACCAAATGCTAGCCGCAGAGCAAGAATCATATGAGCCACATTGACGCTATGGGCATGCCTTACCCGTGAATTCGCACCAACCGCTGTGACAGGTGCGGCACGGCCGCGCCCCTCGGAGGCCCGCACAGATGACGGCCTCATAGCCGCGGTCCAAGCTTCCTCCATTTGCGCGACGCGCACCGTCGGCCGACGTCGTGCCAGCGTCGGGTACTCAGAACGCCAATCCGCGTCCAGCCTACTCGGTATCGCCTGCTGTGCCTCGTTGCGGTCGCTCTCAAGCGGACTGGCTGCAGTAGGCACCGCTCGGAGCGGCCTGCGCTTTCTTCCCGTAAGGTTCACCGATGCACTGGTCTTTGCCTGCGCGGCCTCGATAGCGCTCACAGCAACTGCACTCATAACAATCTTCCCTTCGTGTCGCCGCTCCCGCTTGAAGCGTTAGTAGCTATCGTTCATCGAACATGTGTTCGTCGAACGCTTGTTTGAACTATACAGCGCACAGTGGAGAATGTCCAGAACACCTGTTCGACATGCCGTACGAACATTTGTTTGAGTATTAGACAGTGACCAATTACGCTGATGTTCATAGTCAATCAGGAGCCTCCGACACGAAATGAGGCCCAATTGGGAGGTAACCGTGGCAACGGCGTCCAAGCTAACCGAGCGCCAGGCGGCGGTGCTCAAGTGCGTACGCGTCGGCATCCTCAAATACCACTATCCCCCAACCGTGCGCGAGATCTGTGAGTCGGTGGGTCTCAACTCCACGTCGTCAGTCAAGTACCAGCTAGACTCCCTTGTTCGGCTCGGATACATTCGCCGCGACTCCCACAGTCCGCGCGCCATCGTTTTGACGGAGAAGGGGATGGAATATGGGCGTCGCAAGTCCCGCGATAATTCGGACTCCGCACCGTCCGTGGCGCAGGCTCAGCAGGCCTCGCAGGTGACGTTCCAGAACGGTGACGAGATTGTCACCGTTGAGCCGCCCGTTCAGGTACCGGTCGTTGGTCGTATCGCCGCCGGTAACCCAATTCTCGCGGATCAGATGATTGAGGACGTCTTCACACTGCCCCGCCGCCTCACGGGTGAGGGAGAGCTGTTCACCCTCAAGGTTAAAGGTGACTCCATGATCGAGGCGGCGATATGCGACGGCGACTGGGTGGTGGTTCGGCGTCAGCCGGTGGCTGAGAACGGAGAAATCGTCGCGGCCTTACTGGATGATGAAGCGACGGTGAAAGTGCTTGACCGGAGAAATGGACACGTCACGCTGCTACCGTGCAACACGGCCTTCGCTCCTATCCCGGCCGACGACGCTGAGATCCTCGGACGCGTCGTCACTGTGATCCGGGCACTCTGATACCGCTGAAGTACCCGGTACCACCGAACATCCGGTACCGCTCATCGAGTACAGCCGGGCGTCAGCCGCATACGGTCGCCAAAGCGCCGCGCTTGGCCGGTGTCGCGTGCATCGCCACCGAACAGTTGCGGTCCAGCGCGGGCAGGGAGCCCGCAAGAACCGCTACTCGCGACGGCAAAGGGGCGGCAGCAACATGACTGTTGCCGCCGCCCCTTCGAATGCTCACTCCCGGTCTCCAGGCCGAGGGAACTAGAAGCCGAACTTCGCCGCAACCTCACGAATGGACCGTGCAGATTTACGCAATCCTTCGTACTCGCGAGGCGTGACAACCGGAATCAACCGCTGTCCAACACCGGAGCGCCCAACGATACACGGCACGGACATGCAAACATCGGAGATACCCAGCCAGTCCTCCAAGTACGAACTCACCGGCAACACGCGATGCTCATCACGCATAATCGTGGCAAGGATCGAAGCAACCGACAGCCCGATGGCGTAATTCGTGGCCCCCTTGCCCTCGATGATCTCGTAAGCGGAGCGCACGACGTCCTGATGAATCCGATCACGCACGCTTTCATCCAGAGTCTGCCCATCAGCCGTTGTACCCCACTGAAGTAGTGGCACCGCCCCAACGGTGGCGGATGACCACAGCGGAATCTCGGAATCACCGTGCTCACCGGCGATATAGGCATGCACATTCTGCGGAGCGACACCGCATGCACGCGCGATGAGATAGCGCAAACGCGATGAATCAAGAACTGTGCCGGAGCCGAAGAAGCGCTCCGCCGGCAGCCCCGACAGCTTCCACCCGGCGTAGGTGACCACATCGACGGGGTTGGCCACCATAAGGAAAATCGCGTTAGGAGCCTGCTCCACCACCTGCGGGACCACCGACTTCATAATGTCGATCGTGGCCCCAGCGAGCTCCAGGCGAGACTGGCCCGGCTTCTGCTTGGCACCCGAAGTGATAACCACGACATCGGCGTCACGCACAATTTCCACATCACTGGAACCCTCAACGGTCGCCACAGGTGCGAACTGCACACCCTGTGCAATATCAAGAGCCTCGGCGCGGGCCTTTTCGCCGGCAATGTCGTACATGACGTAATGGCGTGCGACGCCCTGGATCACCGAGGCATACGTAATCGCGGAGCCTACCGCCCCCGCGCCGATAACTGCGATCTTTGAGGCGTCGGGGCTGGGGAAAGCAGTTGTGGTGTTGCCCGCAGCCAGGTCCTCCTCCGACTCCGGAATCAGCGCAGGTTCTGCAGCATGGTTCTCCGACACGGTTCCTCCTCTTTTGTTTCGACTCATCTATTTTCGATGCGTCACCATCATATGAAAACGTTCCGCCCGCGCGATAGGACCTATTCCGGGTCGGCTAGGCGTGTCAGCGCAGCGCGGACGGTATCGCTATCACTCGTGGGCCACAGGCGCGGCAGGGAAGCCGCGAGAAATTGCCCATAGCGAGCTGTTCTCAACCGAGAATCAAGAATAGCAACAACACCGCGATCATCCACTGTGCGCAGCAGGCGACCGACGCCCTGCGCCAATAGCAATGCGGCCTGCGCTGCCGCCACCTGCATGAAGCCGTTGCCGCCGGAGGCGTTCACCGCCTGCGTACGGGCCTGCATTAGCGGGTCATTGGGGCGCGGGAAGGGAATCCGATCAATGATAACAAGGCGGCATGTCCGCCCTGGCACGTCGACGCCCTGCCACAGAGAAAGCGTGCCGAACAGGCTGGCCGCGTCGTCGTCGGCGAACCGACTGATCAGCGTCGGAAGTTGGTCCTCGCCTTGCACAAGAACCGGCGTTTCAAGCTTCTCCCGCGCGTAGTCGGCTGCAGCCTCCGCCGCGCGCCGCGATGTGAACAGACAAAGCGCACCACCCGCCGAGGCGCGCACAAGATCTACCAGTTCATCGAGTTGCTCATCCCCGTACCCCTCACGGCCGGGAGCCGGCAGGTGCGAGGCGACGTAGAGAATTCCCTGCCGTGCATGATCGAATGGGGAACCAACATCGATTCCCTCCCACGGGCCTTGACTCGGGTACAGAAAACCGGTCTGGCGTGCGATGTGAGTGAAACTGCCACCGATCTCCAAGGTGGCGGAGGTCAGAATAACCGGCTTGTCCTCGAACAGGATGTCTGCCAATGACGCGGAAACATCCAGCGGCGCAACGTGCAGATATGAGCGGTCCTCACCATCACGTGAAACCCAGGGAACGAAGGAGCCTGCCTGCACCCCATCGGACAGGAGCAGTTCGATCACATCCACCACGGACTGCACACGATTACGAGCAACCTTCTTCGCCGCGGCATCCGCCTCTTCCTTGCCGGGTAGAGCGGCCACATCGTCCAATGCCTGCTGTAAGCATCCGAGTAGGGCGAGCAATGAGTCGGTCAGCTCGGCGGGCATTTCCACCAGCCGATCTTCCGGAAGTGCATCGAGAACACTCCCCAGCGCCTCACCCGCCCGTTCGAGATCCAGAACCATTATCTGCTCCCGGCGCAGCAACCGAGCGGTGGCCGCAATCTCCACGCGAGACAGCGACGCGGCCAGCTGTTCCGTCACACGGTTCACCAACTCATGCGCCTCATCGACGACGAAGGCGTCAGCACCGCCAGGCAGCACTGGAGTACCGGCGCTCTCAACACCGAGCATGGAGTGATTGGTCACCACAATATCGGCCTCGGCAGCGGCGTCTCGGGCAAGAACGGGGAAACACGATTCCCGCAAAGGGCACGACGTACCCAGGCACTCCGGTTTGGCCAATGACACCTGCCGCCAGGCTCGTTCCGACACGCCGGGAACCAAGTCATCGCGGTCGCCCGTATCCGTGGACATTGCCCATTCACGTAGTCTTACCACTTCCTCGCCGGTAGCGCTCGCCCCGAACTCTGCGGCAGCGCGTGAAAGAAGCGCGTCCTCCTCGGGATAGCCACCGGTGACCTTGCGCAGGCAAACATAGTTGTTCCACCCCTTCAACAGTGCGACCGTCGGTTCGCGGCCGGTCACTTCACGCACTGCTCGCGCTACCCTAGGCGCGTCCTGGGTGACAATCTGCCGTTGCAAGGTCAGCGTTGCGGTCGAGATAACGGCCCGCATACCCGTACGGGCCACCCACTCCATCACTGGCACCAGATACCCGATTGACTTGCCCGTACCGGTGCCAGCCTGCACCAGAAGGTGTTCACTGCCTTCAAGAGCCTGCCGCACCCGATGGGACATTGTCACTTGGCCCTCGCGCCGCGCACCGGCCATGGCGGAGATCACCACTTCGAGGATCTCGTCAACAGCTTCGCGATCCGTGGGCGCCGTCTCGTCTTCGACAGCCGCACTTTTCACAGCGCTGCTCCGGAGCCGAGAAGTCTTTCTTCCTCGAGTGAGCCCGCTCCACGCAAGGCGCCTGCCAGGTCCTCCGGCACGCGCGCACGGACCCGGGTTCCATCGTTGCGATATTCCACTGGCGCAAGTATCTCGCCCTCCTCGTGGATGCGTGAAACAAGATCGCCACGGCTATAGGGCACAACAGCGGTGACTTCGACATTGGGGCACGGTAGGGCTTCGTCGAGCTTCTCCAACAGCTCGTCGATTCCCTCGCCGGTCAGGCAGGACACCGTCACCGCTTCGGGGAATCGGCCGCGCAGCGCGGTCAGATCCACCGGATCGGCAAGATCGCTTTTTGACAACACAATGAGTTCGCGTGCGTTTGCGGCGCCGGGCACATCGGCCAGCACCTGGTGAACTGCTTGCATTTGCCCTACCGGATCGGCATGCGAAGAATCGATGACGTGGAGCAACACGTTTGCCGTCCCCGCCTCTTCCAGGGTGGAGCGGAAGGCCTCCACTAGCTGCGTGGGGAGATGACGAACAAATCCCACCGTATCCGTGATGGTGAAAGCGCGCCCGGAAGGCGTCGTGGCTTGTCGCACGGTCGGATCCAAGGTGGCGAAGAGCGCGTTTTCAACCAGCACGCCTGCTCCGGTGAGTCTATTCAGAAGCGAGGATTTCCCCGCGTTGGTATATCCCACGACGACGACGGACGGAATGCCTGTGCGTCTTCTCTCCGCACGGCGTTGGCCGCGCCCCGGCGCCATTCGTTTAATTTCGCGGCGGAGCTTCGCCATACGGGTACGGATACGCCGTCGATCAAGCTCGATCTGCGTCTCACCCGGTCCGCGCGAACCGATACCCGCGCCGGCGGCTACTCGACCACCGGCCTGGCGCGACATAGATTCACCCCACCCGCGTAAGCGTGGTAAGAGGTACTCCAGTTGCGCAAGCTCGACCTGCGCCTTTCCCTCTTTCGACTTCGCATGCCGGGCGAAAATATCCAAGATCAATGCGGTACGGTCGATAACCTTAACGGCAACGATATCTTCTAAAGCGCGCCGTTGCGATGGAGCGAGCTCTGAGTCGACAATCACCGTGTCGGCTTCCCGCACTGCCACCAGATCCGCCAATTCACGCGCTTTGCCCTGGCCGAGGTAGGTTGCCGGATCGGGCAGGCTGCGACGCTGGATCAAACCATCGAGCACCTCGGAACCGGCCGTCTCCGCGAGCGCTGCCAGCTCACGAAGAGACTCTTCTGCCTGCCGCAGTTCGCCTGACTGCCACAACCCGACGAGCACCACCCGTTCCAGACGAACTTGCCGGTACTCGATATCGACGCCTTCTTCACGCTCGACACCAACCTCAAGCGCGCCAACGCGCCGCAGCGAGGAGCGTTCCTCCCTGGCGAACTCGTCACCGCTATGGGCGTTGTATGCCGGATCGGCCTGCAGTACGGTCCCCCGGCGCGAGTGGATATCAAGGCTGTTCGGCGACGGCAACTCCTGCGATACCGTCCGCACATCAGGTGTCACCAGATTGAAAAGGCTGCCCGTATGTGAACCTCGCTTTGTCACAGGTTGTGTGTAGTCCTCGCTCATGTGCTCCTCACGTTTTCCTCTATGATCCCACGGAGGGCAGCACACGGTGAAGTGACATGCACTGCTCCGGTAAACATAGGGTGATCGGCCCGTCACTGATACACGCAAGGGCTGCCGAGCCAGCAACCGCCCCCGGGCCGGGAGCCAAAGCCGCCACTGGCGTCGGCAGGCGCTACTCTTAAGGGGTGACTACCCCGCATTATTTCTCGGAGCACCAGTCGGACGACTCTCCCCGCGTGGAGCGCACTGTCCGCCTACGCGGCAAAGACTATTCGGTCCTCACGGCGAACGGCGTCTTCGCGCACGACAAAGTGGATCGCGGAACGGCGGTCTTCCTGGCGAAAGTACCGAACCCAGATATTCCAGATGGTTCAGTAGCTCTTGACCTGGGCTGCGGGTGGGGACCGATGACTCTCGCACTGTGCGACGCGGCTCCGAATGCTCAGGTGTGGGCAGTCGACGTTAACGAGCGTGCACGGAAACTCACCGAAGAGAACTTACAGCGCGCCGGGATGCACGGCACTGTTCTTGACCCGCAGGCAGCCTTGGAGCGGCTGGCTGACAGGCGGATCGCCCTGCTGTGGTCCAATCCGCCGGTGCGGATTGGCAAGCAGGAATTGCACAAGCTGCTCACCACCTGGCTCTCATTACTTGCCGACGATGGTGTTGCCTACCTCGTTGTGCAGCGCAACCTCGGTGCGGATTCCCTCCAGAAATGGCTGCATGAACAGGGATTTACCTGCAAGAGACTCGGATCCGCCAAGGGATATCGGGTCTTCGAGGTCAGACCGCAACTCTAGGGCCGAACCGTGCAGCCCCGACGGCACTTGCGCCATCACCTAGACCGGCTCCATTGGCTATGTCCTCGCCCCATTGGCTCTACTGCGAGCGAGTGACCCGAAGAACGGCGGCGTCGCCGTACAACGCGCCCTCCTTCGCTTTCACCGCTGCAACCAGGACGAAACTACGTGTGATCAGCAGCGCCCAACCACCGAGCTTGCCCACATGCACCATCTCCCAAGTTGCGCTCTGATTCGGATAACGCCACGCGTTGAGGAAGGTGGCGGCATTCTCGGCAAACCACAGGAAGACGCCGATGAGCAAAAAGGCCAGCGCGGCTGGCATCCAGTATCGGTCTTCTCCAACTGTGAAGTGGATCGTGCTTTTCCACAACGCGATGAAGAAGCCGATAGCGATCAGCCAACACGAGTCCCGGATGTGGTGATGAGTGAAGAAGTTCGCGTAGGCAGCCACCGCGAGGAGGCTTACCGGCAGCCAACGAAATCTAGTCACCCGCAAATCGAACCTGCGGAAGGCCTGGCAAATATATGATCCGACCGAGGCGTACATGAATCCGGAGAATACCGGTACGTCGGCCAACCGAATAAGACCGGCATCGGGATAGTTCCAGGAGCCAATACTCACCTTGAAGATTTCGAGTGCCAGGCCGAGCACGTGGAATGCGCAGATTACCAGCAGTTCCCGCCATGTCTCGAATCGTACCCGTACCAATAGGATCTGGAGCACGATGACGTAGATCAGCATGGCGTCATAGCGTGTCAGCGGCAGGTCATATCTGCCCCACACCAGCATGGAGAGGGCCAGACCGAGGAAAATCGCGATGGGGAAAAGACAGCACTGCAGCTGGATCCACGCGAACTGGACAAATCGGATTTAAGGAATCCGCGCGTGCCTCCTCCCCCGTCGTCGTACTCGGTCGGCGCGTCCACTTCCTCGCCCTCATTTCCCGGCCGCCTCCACCACATGCCGAGCGGCATCGTTTATCGAGGTGTCGGTGAGGTCCAGGTGGCGCAGCCGTGGATCAGCGCCGAACCACGTCCGCTGCTTCTTCGCAAGCCGCCGGGTCGCCTGCGCGATTTCAACCACGGCGTCCTCTGTGCTCAGCAGGCCGTCCAACACGGAGATTGCCTGCCTGTACCCAGTCGCGCTGCCTGCCGTCGGACTCTCGCGTAAGCCTTCGTCAAGCAGAGCGGCAGTCTCCTCCAGCAGACCTCCCGTCATCATCGCCTCCGCGCGGCGTGCAATGCTGTCGGCCAGCACGTCGGCGGCACGGCTCACGTAGAAGGAATGAATATCGGGAAAATGCGCGGTGTGCCGCGGGAAGCGCGGAGAATAGCGGCCCGCGAGGCGAACAACCTCCACGGCGCGAATGACACGCCGGGGATTGCGGTGGTCCACGGCAGCGTAAGCCGCCGGGTCTTTCTCCTCGAGTTCCATCAACAGTGGTTGCAATCCTTCGCGTCGAACAGTCTCCTCCAGAGCCGCACGAATATGTGGATCGTGCCCGGGAAACTCGAGCTTATCAAGCAGGCCCGCCACATAAAGGCCTGAGCCTCCCACGACAATCGGGATCTTGCCGCGAGAGACGATGCCTTGCAGGTCGGCGCGGGCACTGCGTTGGTAGGCGGCTACACTAGCGGCTTCGTTGATGTCGAGTACATCGAGCTGATGGTGAACGATCCCTCGCCGCTGCGAAGCGGGCAACTTGGCCGTGCCAATATCCATGCCGCGGTACAGCTGCATGGCATCCGCCGAGATGATCTCAACCCCACTCGGACCTCCGAGCAACTCGGCCACTTCGAGAGACAGGGCAGTCTTCCCGGTTGCGGTGGGCCCGACCAGGGCGATAATCATCGCCTACCCGCCTTAGGCCGACCCTGCGCCCACACGCAGGCTCGGCATTCCGATTGTGACCGGCGCGCGGCCCTCCGCCTCGGCGGTCAAGCGCGCGGTGAGGCGTTCCCGTTGCTCCCACGCATCACCGGCACGGGTACGTCGAATCTCGAACAAGCCTCCGCTCAGTGCCGAGTCCGCAACCAGATGATGCGGTGCACCATGAGTCACCTCGGCGCGAATCATGTCGCCCGGTCGGGGCGGTTGCGCCAGCGCCGTCGGAAGAGCAACGTGCACGAGTCGATTATCAGCCGCACGGCCCGAGACGCGTGCGGTGGCGCCGTCTTTGCGCCCCTCACCATGCGACACAAGAACATCGACGACGTGCCCCTCCAGTTTCTCGTTCTCCTCCGTCGAGATTCGTTCCTGCAGTTCAATGAGACGCCGATACCGATCCGCAACAACATCGGCTGGAACTTGGTCGTTCATATCCGCCGCGGGTGTTCCCGGGCGCGGAGAGTACACGAAGGTGAAGGCGGAAGAGAACCGCGACTGCTCGACCACTTCAAGGGTCCTCTGAAAATCACCATCCGTCTCGCCGGGAAAACCGACGATAATATCGGTTGTAATCGCGGCTTGCGGGATTGCCTCCCGCACACGGTCGAGTATGCCGAGGAACTTGGCGGAACGGTAGGAACGCCGCATCAGCCGCAGGATACGGTCCGACCCCGACTGTAGCGGCATATGGAGCGACGGCATGACATTAGGCGTCTGCGCCATGGCGGCAATGACGTCGTCGGTGAAAGCCGCCGGGTGCGGAGATGTGAAACGTACCCTCTCCAGACCCTCGATACTGCCGCATGCGCGTAACAGACCCGCGAACGCGTGCCGGTCTCCGAACCCAACGCCATACGAGTTGACGTTCTGACCGAGCAGCGTAACCTCAATGGCGCCCTCGGCAACTACCGCCTCCACCTCGGAGAGAATCTCCGCGGGCCGCCGATCCCGCTCTTTTCCGCGCAAGTGCGGGACGATGCAAAAGGTGCAGGTGTTGTTGCAACCGACCGAGATCGACACCCACGCCGCGTACGCCGATTCTCGATGGGACGGCAAAGTGGAGGGAAAAACCTTCAGTGACTCCTCGATCTCCACCGCGGCCTCTTTGTTGTGCCGTGCCCGATCAAGCAGCGCAGGAAGCACGTCAAGATTATGTGTTCCGAGTACCGCATCCACCCAGGGCGCGCGGTCGACGATCTTACCCCGCATTTGCTGGGCCAGGCATCCTCCTACCGCAATCTGCATATCGGGGCGCTCTCGCTTCACAGCCGCCAGTTGGCCAAGATTGCCGAACAGCTTTGTCGCCGCATTCTCCCGGACCGAGCACGTGTTGATAACGACGACGTCGGCGCCCTCGTCGCCGGCGTCGGTTGCTCGTGCAGCCTTCTCTGGGACCAGGGAAACCGGAACATAGCCGGCCGAGTCTAGAAGCCCGGCCAGACGTTCCGAGTCATGGACATTCATCTGGCATCCGAGGGTGCGGATGGCGTAGGTACGCGGAAGTTGTGCAGACATCGCGAATAAGTTTAGCCGAGTCCGTCCTCGCAGGCAGAGTCGCCCGCACTTGCGAGCCTCGCCTCCGCCTTCCGTAAGGCATTCGTGCACTGCTCGGCAGAAAAACCACGCCGTGCCAGTGCGGCGTATACGCGCCGACGTAAGGTCTGGGGATTACCGGTGCCGACGCGCAGTTTACGCAACGCCAGTTCGACCGCTGCCGCGTCCTCATCTTCTTCACCGATGGCGCTGAGGGCACGTTCGGCCAAGTCGCCGTCAACACCCTTGCGGCGGAGTTCCTCCCGGATGGCACGCCGGGAGGCCCCGCGAGCCGCAAACCGGCTCCGCGTGAGCACCTGGGCGAAATGGGCGTCGTCGATCAGTCCGATACTCTCAAACTGATCGAGAGTCTCCTCGGCAATTTGCTCTTGCACATCGCGCCGACGCAATGCATCCGCTAGTTGCGCACGTGACCGATCCATCATTGCCAGCTGCCGCATGACGATGGCATGCGCCCGCGATCTCTCCTCTTCACGCGTTTCCGCCTCTACCTCGCCTCCCGTTTGGAGGTCGGGTTGCGGCTGCGCCGCTGTACAGCGCCCGTTGGCGTGTTTACAAGGCTCCGCGCCACTACGGCTCGACGTGCCGTTCTTCCAATTGGCACGTCGGGTGGACTCCACCATTAGAAATCAACCATTGCGGGTTCACCCGCCCCTTGATCTGCGAGAACGCTTTCTCCACCCTCTGGCGCAGCATCGGGATCCGGAATAACGCCAACCTTGATAAGGATCTTGCGCTCGATCTCATCAGTCATCTCCGGATTGTCCTTGAGGAACTGACGAACCTTTTCCTTGCCCTGTCCGAGTTGATCACCCTCGTAGGTGTACCACGCACCAGACTTGCGTACCACTCCCAGGTCAGCCCCCATATCGATGACACCGCCTTCGCGCGAGATTCCCTGCCCGTAAAGGATGTCAAACTCCGCCTGCTTAAAAGGCGGGGCCATCTTGTTCTTGACCACCTTGACCCGGGTGCGATTGCCGACAGCGTCACCGCTATCCTTCAGAGACTCGCCCCGCCGCACATCCAGGCGCACCGACGCGTAAAATTTGAGAGCCTTGCCACCTGTTGTGGTCTCCGGATTACCGAAGAAAACGCCGATCTTCTCACGAAGCTGGTTGATGAAAATCGCGGTGGTACCCGAGGCTGACAATGCTCCGGTGATCTTACGCAGTGCCTGACTCATCAATCGCGCCTGTAGACCGACGTGCGAATCCCCCATCTCGCCTTCAATTTCCGCCTTCGGGACCAGCGCCGCAACCGAGTCAATGACGATAATATCCAGCGCGCCGGAACGAATGAGCATGTCCATAATTTCCAAGGCCTGCTCGCCGGTATCCGGCTGCGACACGATCAACGCATCCGTATCCACACCCAACTTCTTGGCATATTCCGGGTCAAGGGCGTGCTCCGCATCGATAAAGGCCGCGATGCCACCGGCCTTTTGCGCGTTAGCCACCGCATGCAGGGCAACGGTGGTCTTACCCGACGACTCCGGTCCATATACTTCGACAATACGCCCGCGCGGAAGCCCACCAATGCCAAGCGCGATGTCAAGCGCGATGGAACCAGTGGGGATCACCTGTACGCGTGTCTGCACGCGATCTCCCAATCGCATGACGGAGCCCTTGCCGAACTGGCGGTCAATCTGTGCCAATGCGGCATCGAGTGCCTTACTACGATCTTCAGTCTTGGCTGCTGCCATCGTTATTCCTTTACTCATGCCGCTCGCCGCGGCGCTGGACAGAACAGGTCTTCACACGGCGCTCCCCTCACCGAGGAACCTTCCGAGATCACGCTATGCCCGACCTCCGACATATTTCAGGGTGTGAACCATGTACTGTGGACAGGTCTCACCTCTGGCGACCTGTTGATAATGCTACAGCGAACAGACGTTCGAAAGCGACACGTCGGGAGGCGTGTTGCCCACCTCCGACTTCAGCGCACGAGGCTCCTCTCAGTGCGTCAGATCGTCGCGATCCTCAGGCTTCACACGATGGATAAAGCGATATGAATCGGGTAGGTCCATGGCCGTGCATAGTTCATTCCATACCCGTTGCGGATTGACACCGGCGTCAATGGCCTGCAAAGGGCTGCGACCGTCTAGTGAAGACAGGACAAGATCTTGCATCAACGAACGACCGCGGCCGCCTGGAAAGGTCCAGTCAACCGCGGTCCAAAACTCCGACTCGCGCACTATCGTTTCGCCAACTCCGCGCGGACGAGTTCGTCCGGCACTTCATCGGGAATACGCATATGCGGGGGCACACGGCCCTCAGACAAATCAATCCGATCAGCCACCAACCGCAGTACATGGCTCAGTGGCACATTGAGCGCTCGGCAGATAGATGCGAGCAACTCAGAAGAAGCTTCCTTCTGACCGCGTTCCACTTCCGAAAGGTATCCAAGCGAAACGCGAGCGTCCGAGGAAACCTCGCGCAAGGTGCGGCCCTGCCGTTGACGGTATGCGCGCAGCACCTCACCCAATTCGCGCCGCAGCAGCGCTTGCCCCGCAGGAACATGCGTGGCAGCCTCAGGCGCAATGCGTGTTGGGCCGTCATTTTTCCGGTTTACGCCGGTACGTAGCTCCATGGTCATCACTTTCTACAACGCGGCCGGGTTCTGTTATGTTCCCGGCATCTTAACTTATCTCCGAAAGCTGAGTCACTACGACTCAACTCAGTCGCTTTCTGCCAGTGATAATTTCTATCAGCCCAGCCTGGAGGGATTCTGGGAAGAAGCGCGAGGGTAATCAGAATCTCACCACTGGCGTAAACAGCGTGGCTCCGCCAATCCGCAGCCGAGACGGCCCTTCAGGCGCCAAGAGTCAGGCGGCGGGCAAGGATCCGCACCGCTGCGTCAATCGCGGCCTGCCGTACTTCTGCGCGAGCTCCCAGCACATGCAGCAATTCGGCCTCCTCGCCCAGGCCACCCACACAAGCAACCCACACCGTTCCGGCCTCATGCCCCTCGGCGGGTCCCGGCCCGGCCACGCCCGTCGTTGCCAAGGCAACATCCGCCGTCAGCAAACGACACGCCCCACGCGCCATTTGCAGCGCAACCTCACGGTCAACCGGTCCGGTCTCTTCCAACCTGCTCGTGGATACACCCAGAACGCTCGCCTTTGTATCCGTCGCATAGGTTGTCACTCCCCCTCGCAGCACAGCAGAAACACCGGGCACAGCAACAAAAGTCGCCATCAGAGCGCCACCGGTGAGTGATTCCGCGCAAGCCAACGAAAGATTCCGCCGCTCCAACTCCTCGACGACGGCGCGAACTGTATCCGTTGCCTCCGGCAGTGCCATGCGCCTCAACTCTCCGTTCGAGGCGAGGAACCCGCCTGGCGTGAGATCCGTTGCGCATCCCGAATATATTGGATCGCCGAGACAATGGAGAAGTACAGCGCCACCGCCAGCAAGGCATAGGAAGCCCATACCAAGGCCTCGCCAAGGATGTGGGGAAGAAACGATCTCCATGGGATAAGCAGACCGGCAATTCCAAAGGATTGGAAGACCATCTTGATCTTTCCCCCGCGTCCGGCGGCCATCACTTCCCGTTTCACCATCGCCATGCGCATGGCGGTGATGCCGAGTTCCCGACCAATCATTACGATGGCGACCCACCACCACAACATGCCGTGCCACGACAACATGATCAGAGCGGAAGCCACCAACGCCTTATCCGCAATGGAGTCTGCGAGTTTACCAAAATTGGTCACGAGCCCACGCGAGCGTGCCAGATGACCATCCAATTTATCCGTTACAGCAGCAACGGCAAATACGGCCCATGCCGCCCACGCGTGCCCCGGCGTCGCCACCCAATACACGGCAACAAACACCGGCACCAGCAAAAGCCGAATGACGGTCAAGACGTTGGCTATATTGAGCAGCGGTGCCGATTCACTGCCCGGCTCGCCCTGGGTTTTGTTCACTCTTCCACCTTACAGCCTGCTCCTAACGTCCGGTGAGTTGCCAGGCGTCTTCTCCGGATTCTCCTTCAGGATCGTCCTCGTCGTACCAGTTTTGCGCTATGGGCTCCGTTGGGGCGGCCGGATCACCCGCGTACCGGTCATACATTCGACCAGCACCGTCGTGCCCGTCGGAAGTGGGCAGCACCTGAGTCCGCCCGGCAGTGTCCGCGTCCGGGCCGACGTGGCCGTCGCCGTCGTGCGAATCGGTATACGCATCCGCATAGTCATCCTGGTAGTCCGCGGTAGTCTCATCGGAGGAGTCCTCTCCAGAAGCCGCATTGTCATGGATTGACACATCCTCGCCACGCAGCATCGCCAGACAGTCCTCCAGTTGCTCCGGGCTCACAAGCACCTGGCGCGCCTTCGATCCTTCCGACGGCCCCACAATTTCGTATTGCTCCAGCAGGTCCATCATTCGGCCAGCTTTAGCGAAACCGATACGCAGCTTGCGCTGCAACATGGATGTCGAACCGAACTGGGTTGTAACCACCAACTCCGCTGCCTGCAGTAATACCTCAAGGTCTTCGCCGATCTCCTCACGCTGCTTCTTCTGCTCCTGCACCTGCTCGAAGTCGTCGCGGTAGTGGGGCGAGAGCTGCGCTTTGACATGCCGCACGACCTTCTCTATTTCGTCCTCATCCACCCAGGCGCCCTGCAAGCGAATCGGTTTTGAGGCCCCGGCGGGCATGAAGAGCGCGTCACCCTGCCCAATCAGCTTTTCTGCGCCGGACATGTCAAGAATCGTCCGAGAGTCGGCCAGCGACGATGTCATGAAGGCCAGACGGGAAGGGATATTCGCCTTGATCAGACCCGTCACCACGTCTACGGACGGCCGCTGGGTGGCGAGCACAAGGTGGATACCGGCGGCGCGTGCAAGCTGGGTGATGCGTTGAATGGATGCTTCCACATCGCGCGGTGCCACCATCATCAAGTCCGCCAACTCGTCCACCACTACGAGCAGATACGGGTAGGGGGCAAGAGTGCGATGCGGGTCATGTGCGGTGATGCTTCCGTCGCGTACACCCGCGTTGAAGTCATTGATGTTCTTGACGTGGTATGCCGCCATGTCGTCATAGCGCGCATCCATCTCCTTCACGACCCATTCGAGCGCCTCCGCCGCCTTCTTCGGATTCGTGATAATCGGAGTGATGAGATGCGGAATCCCGGCATAGATGGTCAGTTCCACCCGCTTCGGATCAACAAGAATCATACGCACCTGGTCGGGGGTGGCACGCATCATAATTGACGTGATCATCGAATTAATGAAGGAGGACTTGCCGGCACCGGTTGCGCCCGCTACCAGCAGATGCGGCATCTTGGCCAGGTTCGCGACCACGAATTGGCCCTGCACGTTCTTTCCAACACCCACTGTCAGCGGGTGGGATGCCTTCTGCGCCACGGGCGAACGGAGAACGTCACCCAACAGCACCGTCTCACGATCCGTGTTCGGAATCTCAATACCAATGGCGGACTTTCCAGGAATCGGCGAGAGTATACGCACATCGGCCGAGGCGACGGCGTAGGCAATGTTCTTCGACAGTGCTGTGATGCGCTCGACCTTGACTCCCGGGCCAAGTTCGACCTCGTACTGGGTGACCGTGGGTCCACGGGAGAAGCCGACGACCTGTGCGTCGATACTGAAATCGGTGAATACCTGCGAAAGCTGGGCTACCACCTTCTCGTTCGCGGAAGTGCGTTCCTTGTGCGGTGCCCCCTGCTTGAGATCGGCCATCTCCGGCAAGCGGTACACCACCGAGGGATCTAAGGCCAGCTGCTGGCCGCTGACCGCCCCCGGAGCGATCTCCGGTGCCGGGAGGGAATCGGCGGCCTTCGCGCGCAAAGCGGCTTGCGAACCAATCACGATGGGCCGCGTCGCTTCGTGCTGCCGCTCCGCCTGGTCACCGTCCGCATGTGACACGGTGGGCGGTGTGAGCGCCGCGGTGCCCGTAGCCGATAGGCCGCCACCCTGTTTACCGTGAAGCTTGCCCTTGCCGCGTGGCCGGGATGCCTCCGGCGGGGTCTGCTCGGGAGAGTCAGGCGGCGGCGTATCCAGTACTTCCGTGGCTGCAGGCTGCTGCGAACGACGCCGCCGCGGCAGCAACCGAGTGGAGGAACTGGTGCCGTCGACCTCATGTGCTTGTTCATAGGGAACCGACGCCGAGGTGCCGCGGTTCGCCTTGGGCTCCCGTGCCGGGGCCTCGCCGGCGTCGGACCGACGACGATTCCCGAACAACCGGCCGAACAACTCGCCAAGCGTTGTATTGGTCATGTAGATCACGGCGAAGACGAGCAGCAGAACCAGAACCGGAATGGCACCGTATGCAGATAGCAGTGTTGTCAATGCACCGCCAACGGCCCATCCGAGCAGCCCACCCGCGCGCTCGACGCCGTCGAAGTCTGTCAGTGGACTGGGAGTACCCAACACGACATGCAGAATCCCGGTGGTTGATACGACGATAAGGGCGATGCCAATCGCAACTCTGCGGTTGGCACCTTCGGGAGACTTACGGAAGAACTGAACCGCGAGCCACAGTAACAGCACCGGCACGAGGACGGCGACCCAGCCCAGTAGGCCCGCCGTCGCATGGTGGATGGCAGCACCGAGAATGCCAGAGAGCTGGAACCACTCTCGCAGCGCCACAATGATCGCCAGCGCAAGCAGGGCAAGTGCAACACCGTCGCGGCGCACGCCACTGATGGGCGCACGCCGCTGGCTCTCGGCCCGCTGCGATCGGTTGGCCGCAGATTCTTTCTTTCCACTCGAAGGCTTGCGTGGACTCACGTTGTGAACCCTATCGCTGTGAGGTGGGCCCGCGATAGTGGCACGCCGCCTTCAGAAGGTGGAAATGGCTCACACTGCGGTCGCCAAATGGCGGAAATCCGCCGGTAAGCCGCATACCTACCGACGGATTCCCGCAGATTAGAGTTGCTGTGCGTCACTGCGGTCAGTCACGTTCCTCTTGCCGCCGAACGCGCGGAGCGCCTCCCAAGCCGTGGAGGATTCCCAGCACGAGTGCGACGAGCACTCCGACGGACGTTCCGCCCCACACATCCACATCCAGCCCCAGCGGTCCGAACAGGTAGCCCTGCCAGGTGAATCCTGCGGTCGTTGAGGTAACGAGCCCCCAGCCGATCACAGTCAATACAATCATTCCGATGAAGTTCATCCAGTTCACACGCCCGTATCGACCGCTTGGATTGAACAGGGCCTCCTGGTCATAGTCACGCTTGCGCAACGTCATGTCGCCGATGAAGATACCGGCCCAGGCAGCGATCGGAACACCCAGTGTAATCAGGAAGGCCTGGAAGGGTTCAAAGAAGTTCGCTGCGAACCACACGATCCAGATGGTGCCAAGCATCATGAGGATGCCGTCCAGCAGAGCCGCCTGCCAGCGCTTGATCGGAATACCCAAAGAGAGCAGCGTCAGGCCCGAGGAGTAAATGTCGAGCACGGAACCCGAGATCAGACCACCAACCGAAACGATAATGAAGGGGATCAAATACCAGGTGGGCAGGATGTTGGCGAGAGCGCCGATCGGATCATCGTTGACAGCGGCCGCCAGATCGCTATTGGAGCCGGCGAGCAGCAGTCCATAAACGATGAGGATGACCGGTGCACAGGAAGACGAGAAGGTCGTCCATCCCACAATACCTTTGGACGACGCACTGCGAGGCAGGTAACGCGAGTAGTCCGCTGCGCAATTCACCCAGCCCAGTCCCAGTCCGGTCATCACCATGATTGTGGCGCCGAGAACGCCACGCCAGTCGCCGCTAGGGCCGGAGAACACGGCTGACAGGTCGATGTCCTTGATTGTCAACGCCATGTACCCGATTGTGATAACGCCGAGAATCACGGTAAGCCACGTCTGAATCTTCATAATGAAGTCGAAGCCGAGCACGCCAGCCACCACAACAATCGCAACGATCACAACGAAGGCGAGCACCTTAGTGAGATTCGAATCCGGCGCGCCCATGCGAATGGCAACGGTGTTTGTTGCAAGGGTCGCATTGACCATCAGAATGATCTCCCAGCCCACTGTCAGCAGGTAGGAGACCACACCGGGCAGACCGTTTCCGATCACGCCGAAGGGCGCACGAGACAGGGTCAGCGTCGGAGCGGAACCCCGCTTACCGGCAATTGCAATGATGCCAGCCAGTAAGAAGGAGAGCACCGTACCGACCAAGGCCACACAGAACGCCTGCCAAAAGGACAGTCCGAATCCCAGGATCCAGGCACCCCACGGGATTGAAAGCACCGAGATATTAGCAGCAAACCACGGCCAGAAAAGGTCAGACGGTTTTCCTTTCCGGTCTTCTTCCCGGATTACTTCGATTCCGGTTTCCTCAATGGACAGCGCCGAAGATTGCTTTTCGGCAAGAGCTGAGTCGCTCATATTTCCTTCCTTGGTTGGTTGGACACCGACTGGTTGAATTACGGCATCCACACCCAGTCGAATCTTCATTCTCACTTGCATCGAGACATCATGTGCCGTCTCGATCCACCGATATTACGGCACGCAATCGACCCGAATCTATGACAGGAATTCCGTACCGGAGCACGGAAACAGTTCCCTACAGTGCCATCCACTCGCTTGCGCCGACGCTGCCGATTGCCCGGTCGCCCTAGGCCTCGCACGCTGCCGTCTTGTGCAGGACGTCGAGTACGGCCGGGCCGATGCGCGCTGCCGATTTTTCGGCAATCGCAACTACCTCATCAGGATCTAGAACCTCTCCGCTCGCCTCGTGCGCGGTAACCGTAGATAATCCCAGAATCCGCATGCCGACGGCACGGGCTGCAATCGCATCCAACACCGTTGACATGCCCAGTGCCTGCGCACCGAGCAGGGCGACGGCGCGGGCCTCGGCGGCTGTTTCGTAATGCGGACCCGGCAGCATGGCGTACACACCTTCAACCAGCGCGATGCCATGTGCATGCGCGGCGGCATGCATCGCCTGGCGTAAGGCCGGATCGTAGAGGTCAGTGAGGTCGACGAAATTTGCTCCCCCTGTAAGCGGAGAGGTTCCTGTGAGATTGAGGTGATCGGTAATCACCATGATCTGGCCCAAGGGCCAGTCCGGGAGGAGCGCCCCATTGGCATTGGTGAGAACGAGAGTGCGGGCACCCAAGGCGGAGGCGACACGCACATTCTCTCCTACAGCCACCGGCCCGTGTCCCTCGAACAGGTGGGTGCGTCCCGAGAATACAACAATGCGCTGCGACTCATGTTCAAATGCCCCGATCTCCCCACGGTGACCGGGGGCAACCGGAGGACGTAGTCCAACCTCATCATAAGGAGCGCGGGCAAGCGGCTCGGGCCACGAGTCAAGGAGCGGGCCCCAACCGGAGCCAAGCACTACGGCGGCGTCAACACGGTCAATTCCGAGGCGTGAGCGCACGCGGGCAGCAATCAATTCGACGCGTGCAGTCGTCTGGCCAGTGCCACTTATCTCAGTTGTCATGCGCATTATGATAACGAGTCAGTGTTCTTGTTTCAGCAAAACACGGCGAGGCCCATACGCGGCTGTTGTATGCGGAGTTGGATTGTTTGTTATTCCCAGTACTGGCACTGACAGAGGACCGATCCGGTGGGCGATATCGTCCACCTCCGAACCGCGCGCTACGGCTCATGCTTGTTACAGGCGTACACCCCTTGGGATCAACCGATTACCGGCAACGCTGCATCCGCTCAGGCGTATCAAACCTCCACCACAGTTGGGATAATCATTGGAGCCCGCCGTAGCTTACGCGAGATCCATCGGCCCACCACCCGGCGCATCGCCTGCTGCATCCCATAGGCATCCAGACCTCTTTCGAGCGCGTCTTGCAGCGCCGCGGTGACCTCGGGAAGGATGTCGTCGAAGACGTTACCGTCCTCCGCCATCGCGCGCGCTTGAATATGCGGACCGGTGACGATCTGTTCCTCCTTCGGATCGACGGCGGCGAAGATAACCACAAATCCTTCCTCCGAGAGGATCCGGCGGTCCTTCAACTCGGTCTCTGTAATATCGCCAATCGATGATCCGTCCACGTAGATATTGTGGAAAGGCACCGAACCAACGAGCTGGCAGACGCCGTCGTGCATATCGATTACGGACCCGTTTTCCGCCAAGATGACGTTCTCTGGCGGAACGCCGGTCTTCACAGCGGTGGCGCCATTGGCTACCTGATGGCGTACCTCGCCATGAATGGGCATGGCGTAGGCGGGTTGCAGGATGTTGTAGCAGTAAAGCAGTTCACCCTGCGCCGCGTGGCCGGATACATGTACCTTCGCGTTGCCCTTGTGAATAACGCGCGCACCGAGTTTCATCAGCCCGTTGATCACGTGGTACACGGAGTTCTCGTTACCCGGGATGAGGGAGGAGGCCATAAGTACCGTATCCCCCGGCCCCAGGCTTACCTTCGGGTGTGCCGAGTTCGCGATTCGCGAGAGCACCGCCATAGGTTCCCCCTGCGATCCCGTTGACATATAGACGCGCTCCCGCGTCGGGATGACAGCCATATCGCGCAGATCGACGACAACGCCGGCGGGAATCTCCAAGTATCCCAGCTCTGCTGCCAGACCCATATTACGCACCATGGACCTCCCGACGAAGGCAACCTTCCTGCCGTGGTGGGCGGCGGCATTAAGCACCTGTTGGACGCGATGCACATGGGAGGCGAAGGAGGCAACGATGATTTGCCCGGTGGCGTGCGCAAAAACGTCGTCAATGACCGGGCCGATCTCGGATTCGGAAGCGACGAACCCCGGTACCTCGGCATTCGTCGAGTCGCACATGAAGAGGTCAACGCCCTCTTCGCCGGCTTTGGCAAAGGCACGAAGGTCGGTCAAACGCCCGTCCAATGGCAGTTGATCCATTTTGAAATCGCCGGTGATGAGGATGTTTCCCTCGGCGCTGCGCACGAAGACCGCGAGCGCGTCCGGAATCGAATGGTTGACGGCGATGAATTCCATCTCGAAGGGGCCGACTTTCTCCACATCGCCTTCCACAACCACATGTGAATGCGGCGTGATCCTATGCTCGGTCAGTTTCGCCTCCGTAAAGGCAATGGTCAATTGCGAGCCGAGGATGGGAATATCGGGCCGTAACTGCAGCAGGTAAGGAACCGCGCCAATATGATCTTCGTGGCCATGGGTGAGAACGATCGCCTCGATATCGTTGATTCGAGCTCGAAGGTAATCGATATCCGGAAGTATGAGATCAACTCCGGGTTGGCTCTCCTCCGGGAAAAGCACGCCGCAATCGACGACGACTATCCGGCCGCGGTATTCGAGGACGTTGCAGTTCCTACCTACTTCGCCCAGGCCTCCGAGCGGAATGATACGCACGGTGTCATCAGCAAGGGCAACGGGCATTTTATGGTCAGTCACGTGCCCTATTCTCTCACGGCGAAGCAGAGTGCGAGTCCGTGACCTGCCTTTTCCCAGTACCAGCAGCCCGCGCACCCCACGGCCCGACCCGGCAGCCGGAAACCAAGCACCGTGTCAAATCCGAGTGCAGGCCGTCCCGTGCGCGTTCAAGCGTTCTCGCGCGGGGTTAGCCACCGGCACACGCTCCGGTCGCCTTGCCGTGTGCGTTCGACCGTTGTACCACCGCAGCCGATTCCGCGATGGTCAGATTAAGCCATAGGCACGCAAGGAGTTCGCCAGCTCAACCAGTTCTGCCCGGGAAGCCCCAACAAGGGGTAGCCGCAGCGTCGCAGAAGGAATTGCACCCATCATCTTCAACGCTTCCTTTGCCATCACGGCACCTTGGCCGCCTCCCATAATCGCCTGAATAATGGGGCGTTGCCGAGCCGCTTCCGCGCGGGCAGCGGGCAGGTCACCCGCATCGACTTCATTGACCAGCGCTCGCAGGCCGGAGGCAATGACATGGCCCACCACCGAGATGACACCGGAGGCCCCATGTGCAAGCCAAGCGAAATTGAGGGCGTCGTCGCCGGAGTAGTATTCCAATCCCGTTGCCGCCATTTTGACGAATCCACCGGCGACATCGCCGGTGGCATCCTTAACCGCCTTGATACGCGGATGTTCGGCGAGTCTCTTCAACGTGTCGAACTCAATTTTGACGCCTGTTCGACCCGGAATGTCGTAAATGATCACCGGCAATTCGGTGGCGTCAGTAACTGCCGTGATGTGCTGGTACACGCCTTCCTGGGATGGGCGGTTGTAGTACGGAGCAAGGACGAGCAGGCCATCGGCACCACAAGCGGCTGCACCCTGTGCGATTCGCACAGCGTGAGCAGTGTCGTTTGAGCCGGCTCCGGCCAGAACCATCGCACGTCCACCGATAGCAGCCTTCACCTCGCGGACAAGATCATCCTTCTCTGGCTGGTGGGTGGTCGGGGACTCTCCCGTTGTTCCGGACAGCAGGATGCAGTCGCAGCCTTCATCGACAAGGCGCGACGCCAAAGAAACAGCAGAGTCGATATCGAGTGACCCATCCTCATGGAACGGAGTCACCATGGCAACGGCAACGGATCCAAAGGCCCGCTCGGGCCCAACTGTGGTCTCACTCATATCTGGACTGTAGCCTCTCCGGCCGGAAAAGTGCTGGAACTCTCGCATGCCGGGACGCGCTCCACGTATCTAGAGACCCCGCACCGCCAAGACGCCTTCACCGCATTCGTCGAATAGCGCGAGTGCTCATACCCGCGTAGCCTGAACGGGTGGATAGAAAGCCGACTGCACACAGCTTGGTCCGACCCGCTACGCGGCATGATGCGGATGCCATTGGTGCACTTCATGCAGGTACCATGCAGGCCGCAGTTCGGGCTGCATTGGGGCATACACTACCGGCAGCGGTCACCTCTCGTTTCGATCCCGCAGCCTTTGCGGCGCAGTGGGCGGCGGCCATCACGGCGCCACAGACGGCCGATATCCACGTACTGTGCGCGGTCGCTGCGGGAAGAATCGTGGGGTTCACAGCCGTTGCTCCCACCGCGCGCGTCCCCGACGACTGCACCTCCTCCGGCAACGGGGCCACGCGGGATCATGCCGACGCGGACGACAGGCATTCACGGGAGGCGTCCGGTGTATCCGGCCGCGTTCGCACCGCACCGACCGACGGCAATCACCCAACTGGGAAACCGCCTGCGAGCCGCATGGTCTATGAGTTCACCGCACTTGAAGTCGCGGAGAGCGATCAGCGGCAGGGGCACGGCTCACGGCTTCTCGCTGCGGCTACTGACATCGCCCGCAGTAGAGGTGCCACCGAAGTCCAGCTGTGGGTCCTTGCCGGGGACGACGCCCACACGTCCTTTCTTGCAAGTGCGGGATTCGCGCCCAGCGGTCTGCGCCGTCGCCTTGATATCGCAGGCGAGATCGCCACCCAGCACTGCTGGCGTGCGGAACTCTGAGGCGCCTACGCATACCCGCACCCGCTCCGTTCCATGCATCCGCAGGGGCGGTGCCGCCGCGCCGACCATGCGCCTCGGCTACAGGCCCATGATCTCATCAAGGCCATACGTCAGACCGCCCCGCCCTTGTACGCTTCGTACGGCCAGCAGCACACCCGGCATGAAGCTCCCCCGATCAAAAGAATCCTGCCGCAGGAGCAGTTGTTCGCCGACGTTACCGAGAAGAACTTCCTCGTGGGCATTCAGGCCGCGAAGGCGGACGGCATGCACATGGACGCCGTCGATCATGGCGCCGCGAGCTCCGAGTTCGTCGGTTTGTGTGGCATCCGGGCTCTGCGCTACGCCCGCCTGCGCACGGGAAGCGGCGATGCGCCGCGCCGTCGTTGCAGCCGTGCCGGAGGGAGCGTCGACTTTATCCGGGTGGTGCATTTCGACGACCTCAACGGACTCGAAGTAAGGTGCTGCCTTCTGCGCGAAACTCATAAGCAACACGGCGGAGAGAGCGTAGTTCGGGGCGATAATGGCCGACCGCCCCGTCTTTTGTGTCCGCTCTCTCACATGATCCAGCGCCTGTGGAGTCCATCCGGTGGTGCCGACGACGACGTCGACGCCCGCGTCAAGCAGGGCCAACACGTTGCCTTCGGTTGCCGATGGCACGGTAAACTCCACCGCCACGTCGGCACCTGCGAGTGCTTCAGCGCTTAACGCATCGCCAACGTCCAGGCGTGCCACCAGCTCCATGTCTGCGGCGTCGTCCACCGCTTTGCAAACCGTTGCGCCCATGCGTCCAGAGGCGCCCACTACTGCCACGCGAATTGTCATAGCGTCAGCCTAACGCGCGCGGCCGCATACGGTACAGGGCGACCACTGCAAAACCCTCCGAACTCAGTCCTGCGGCCCCACAATCACGGTGGAGCGGGAGGAAGCGGCAAGCTCGCGCGCAAGCTCGGTGATCTGCGCGGTGGTTACCTCTTCGGATCGGCGCAGTTGTTCATCTTGGGATACCAGCGTGCCACGTATCAGCTCCGCATGGCCGAGCCGGTTCATATGCGAGGAGATCCGCTCACTGTCGAAGACAATATCGGCACGCACGCGGCGGAAGGCGGATTCCGTTTCCTCCGTGGTCACCCCGTGCGCGGCCATGTCATCCAGACACTCCCCCAGTATCTCAGCCACGACGCCCGCATTCTCTGGAGCGCAACCGGCATACAGGGCGAACATACCTCCCTCCGGGTAGGAGGCGGGGAAGGAATAAGTGGAGTACGCCAGGCCACGTTCTTCCCGAATCCGCTGGAACAGGCGCGAGGAAGTCCCGCCGCCAAGAATCGCATTGAGCGCATATAGGGCGGGGCGCCGCGAATCGAACAGGTCAATCGTCGGCATGGCACATACCACGGCGGCCTGCTCAACGTGGCGTTGTATGGCCTGCCGGGTAGGTTCCGGGTAGCTGATTCGGCCCGCATGGCGCCGTGCAGCGGGCAGGACTCCGTCAACAAGGACCCAGCCGCCCGCCCGCACGGAATTGACAACCATTTCGCATACGGCAGTGTGGTCGACAGCGCCGGCGGCGGTGACCACGAGTTCCTCCGGCAGATAATTCTCCTGGTAGTGGCCCGTCAGTTTGCCATGCTGCAGCGCGCTTACCGATGCACGCGTACCTCCCACCGGGCGTCCAAGCGGGTGCTCACCAAACACCATACGTGCGATGGCCTCGTGGGCGACCTCGGAGGCGTCATCGTTGTACATCGCGAGTTCTTCCAGGATGACGCCGCGTTCCATCTCCATATCGGCAGCATCGAGGCGAGCTGCCGTGACCATGTCAGAGAGGAGATCCATGGCGGCGGGAAGGTCCTCTTCCAAGACATGCCCGTAATAGCAGGTGTATTGCTTCGCCGTGGCGGCGTTGAAGCCTCCTCCTAGATAATCCGTGCGGGCAGCGATGTCCTTGGCACTGCGACGGCGGGTACCTTTGAACAGGAGATGCTCAAGGAAATGGGTGGAGCCCTCCGCCCCAGGACCCTCATCACGTGAACCTGCTCCAACCCACAAGCCAATGCTGGTCGAATGCTGATGAGGGATGCTCTTCGTCAGCACCCGCACTCCTCCGGGCAGAACACTGCGCCGCACCGGCATGCCGTCGTCCACAAGCACAAGATCGGACGTCGAGTCGAGTGGCAGGTCGACCTCTGTGAAATCGGAATTCGTCACCAGGCAAGCGTAGACGATAGTACTGCCCGTGTGGCAATTCCGCGTGGCCTGAAACCGCCCCGCCAGGTGTGCGCCTGTCTCACCACCCAACTGGCGAGACGGTATCACAGCACATGGTCAGGCATTCGTCGGTGATGTTTCGTGCCGGAACGCCAAGTCCGAAACACCGAGGGCCCGCGCCATGCCTGGCCGCGGGCCCTCTCATCTAGCTCAGATCCGAGCTATCACTCTTCCGAGTCGTCGTAGTTGGAAGCGCGCTCATGCGTGCGACGCCGTTGCCGAGAGCCACGGCGCGAGCCGCGCTCACGACGAGGCCGACGAACGTGCTCGTCCTCTTCCACCTCTTCCGTGGCCTTATTCTCCTCGCCTTCGACGACGGCGTTCAATGAGACCTTCCCTCGTGGATCCAGTTCGGCGATTTCCACTTCAACCTTGTCGCCCACGTTGAGCACGTCCTCGACATTCTCCACACGCTTGCCGCCTACAAGACGACGAATCTGGGAGATATGCAGCAGGCCGTCACGCCCCGGCATGAGTGAAACAAACGCACCGAATGTGGTCGTCTTCACCACCGTTCCAATGAGGCGCTCGCCAACTTCCGGCATCTGCGGATTCGCGATGCTGTTAATCGTTGCCCGCGCGGCCTCCGCCGAGGGGCCGTCACTCGCACCGATGAAGACGGTACCGTCGTCCTCGATGGTGATCTCCGCTCCGGTGTCCTCCTGAATCTGATTAATCATCTTGCCCTTCGGGCCGATGACCTCACCAATCTTGTCCACTGGGATCTTGACCGAGATAATGCGCGGAGCCGTTGCTGCCATCTCGTCCGGGCCATCGATTGCCTCATTCATGAGATCGAGAATGGCGAAGCGCGCCTCGCGAGCCTGGCCGAGCGCTGCATCCAGCACCGCGGCGGGAATACCCTCGAGCTTGGTATCAAGCTGCAGCGCGGTCACATAATCGCGCGTACCGGCAACCTTGAAGTCCATATCCCCCAGCGCGTCTTCCGCACCGAGAATATCGGTCAGGGTGCAGTACCTCGTCTCGCCGTCTACCGTCGCGGAAACCAGCCCCATGGCAATGCCCGCAACCGGAGCCTTAAGAGGCACGCCCGCGTTCAACAGCGACAGCGTCGAAGCACAGACCGAGCCCATCGAGGACGAGCCGTTGGACCCCATGGTTTCCGAAACCTGGCGGATGGCGTACGGGAACTCTTCCCGACCCGGCAGCTGCGACTCGAGCGCCATTTCCGCCAAATGCCCATGCCCGATCTCACGCCGCTTAGGCGATCCGACCCGTCCGGTTTCGCCGGTGCTGTACGGCGGGAAGTTGTAGTGGTGAATATACCGCTTACGGGTAATCGGCGAGAGGTTATCCAACTGCTGCTCCATCTTGAGCATATTCAGCGTGGTAACGCCGAGAATCTGCGTTTCACCGCGCTGGAACAGGGCCGACCCGTGCACGCGCGGCAGCACGCCCGCTTCCGCCGAGATTGTGCGGATCTCCACCGGCGTACGACCATCCATGCGCACGCCTTCGGTCAACACGTGCAAGCGCATGGTCTTCTTGAACGCCGTGTTCACGGCCGCCGCAATCATGTCTTCCTGCTCCGGGAAGCGCTCGGCCAGTTCCTCCACCACGGCGTCGGTCAGATCGTTGAGTGCGGTATCCCGCTCGGCCTTCGCCACGATCCCCAAAATGGGCTGGAAACGATCACCGATCTGTTCGGTGACAGCCTCGAACTGTTCATCCGTATGGTCCGGGAAGAACTGGTAGTCACCGGTTGGCTTGCCACACTCGTCGATCAGCTTCTGCTGTGCCTCGCATAGCGTACGGATGACGGGCTTGGCAGCCTCCAGCCCCGCGGCCACAACCTCTTCGGTCGGTTTCGTTCCACCGGCCTTGATAACATCATCCGCACCGTCGGGGGCTTGTGCTTCGACCATCATGATGGCGACGTCGTCGTCGGTAACCCGTCCGGCGATCGCCATGGAGAAGGTGGCGCGCTCCAATTCGCTCCACCGCGGGAACGCAACCCACTGGCCATCGATAAGTGCCATACGCGTGCCGCCGATCGGGCCGGAGAACGGAAGGCCCGCGAGTGAGGTTGACATGGATGCAGCGTTAATTGCGACGACGTCGTACGCTTCATCGGGGTGGATTGTCAGAACTTCGGCGACGACCTGCACCTCGTTGCGCATGCCCTTCTTAAAGGCCGGGCGCAGCGGACGATCAATGAGCCGCGCGGCGAGGATGGCCTCGGTTCCGGGTCGACCTTCCCGGCGGAAGAAGGAACCCGGGATACGACCGGCGGCATAGGCACGCTCTTCAACGTCAACCGTCAACGGGAAGAAATCGAAATGCTCCTTCGGTGCCTTGGATGCCGTCGTCGCAGCGAATACCGTTGTATCGCCATCGAGATAAGCGAGAGCGGAACCGTTGGCCTGGCGGGCAAGACGGCCCGTTTCGAAGCGGATCGTACGCGAGCCGAACGAGCCATTGTCGATAACCGCTTCGGCGAAATGAATATCAGGACCTTCCACAAGGACCTCCTCTATCGATTTCCCCCTGCGCGGTCATCAGTGACAACTCACGGATAGCATCCGGAAGTCGCCACCGAGGACCGGGCCGGAGGGTCTCCTATTGTGAGGCTGACGCCTCACGTCTTCGGGCGCCGTATGCCATTGCATGGCCAACGTCATACGGCAATATGTTGTTCTCCACTCAGATCGCGCCTTTCTGCCGAAACGACGCGCTGCAAGCGCAATGCTCCGCCAACAGTGAACGCTATGCGAAGTGGAAACGACGGACGGCCCGGCTGAGAGCCGAGCCGTCATAAGTCACCGGCGCAAGCCGAGACGAGCGATCAGAGAACGGTAGCGTTCGATGTCCTCGTCAGCCAAGTAAGCAAGAAGGCGACGGCGCTGACCGATCAGAAGCATAAGACCGCGGCGTGAGTGGTGATCATGCGGATGCGAGCGGAAATGCTCAGTCAGATCCTTGATCCGGGCCGAGAGCAGTGCCACCTGGACCTCAGGCGAACCCGTATCGCCCTCGTGGGTAGCATACTCGGCAATAATCTTCTGCTTTTCCTCAGGCTTGAGAGCCATGATTCTCCTTTGTCCGTTGCACGGAGCGCCGGGGCATGTTCTCCCGGGCATGACACACCGTGGCCGATCGACGGCCCGTCAAGCTTAGCACGGGAACTCCCTTTTCCCTTTTCCACTGCCTGTGACCTTGCTGACCCGTTCAGCGGAAGGGCGCGCCCAATGCACTTGGAAAGCGACGGTATGACAGCCCTGGACTATTGCGCGGTGACCGCCGCCGGATCCACCCGACCCGCCGTCGGCACACCCAACACCTCAGCGGTGCCCCGCAGGTCCTCATCCATCTGTACCAGCAGCTCCTCCACGGAGTCGAAGGACAGCATGGGGCGCAGTCGCTCGATGAAATCGATGGCTACCGGCTCGTCGTACAGATTCAGGTCGGCACGTCCCAGCACATGCGCCTCCACGGTCCGCTGCTGGCCGTCAAACTGCGGGTTGGTACCTACCGATATAGCCGCCGGGAGGTACTCCGCCGCGTGGGTGCCGGGCACCGCACGTACCAGCCACCCGGCGTACACCCCGTCGGCCGGCACTTCACCTAAGTCATTGCCCTGCAGATTCGCCGTTGGGAATCCCAGTTCACGGCCCCGGCGGAAGCCGTGTACCACGGTTCCGCGAAGCCTGTGCGGGCGGCCAAGTACTCGGCTCGCGCCCGCAACGTCACCGCAGGCGAGTAGTTCCCGCACCCACGACGACGACCAACGGCGGCCGTGCTCCTCCGTCAGATCATTGAGAAGCACGACATCGAAATTGAGCTCTTCACCCAGGCGGCGCAAAAGTGCCCCATCGCCGGAATTATCCCGGCCGAAACGCACATCTTCACCCACAACGATCACTGCGGCATGCAGCTCGCCCAGCAACTGCTTCACAACGAACTCGCGCGGTGTGGCCGCCGCGTACTCAAGCGTGTAGTGCTGCACATACGCGATGTCGATCCCTGCGGCGGCCAGCCGGTCAAGCCGATCATCCAGGGTCGTGACCAAATGTACCGCCTGTTCCGGGTTGTGGACGGTGACCGGGTGCGGATCAAAGGTCAAAGCCAACGAACGCATCCCACGCTTTTTCGCCTGGCGTACGGTTTCTCCCAGAACCGCGCGGTGTCCGCGATGCACACCGTCAAACACACCTATTGTGACAACTGTTGAACCAAGATCTGCCGGAACATCCTCCGGACAACGCCATATTTCCACTAGGTCACTCACCGACGGGCCCGCAGTCCAAGATTCGGACGACCTTCAGAAAGGTCAGAGAAGCCGGCGGTACGGGCCTGCCGTGCCTTGGGTGTGTCCATGCGGTTATGCGAGTGCCCGCCGCAAGCTCCGCCACAGCCGCAGCCGAAGGCCTGAGTGCTTGTGGAGGCCGAGTCACCCGGCACGGCCTCCTGGCTCGGCGCTTGATCAGCCGAACACGCTTCCGAATCCATCAAACCGCTGCACTCCCGTATCGCTTCCAACTCGCCTGCCACGGACGAGAGATCATTCGCTGAAGTCACGAGGACAACCATACCGCGCAGAGTCGACCGCGCGTTAACGGAAGATAATCATCCGCCGGGATGGTGGTGAATCACGGCTGAAGCAGCAAATCGGGCTTCAACATATCGCCCCGGCGCGATACCAGTGCCACGACATGGCCCTGGCAGAAGGCGGCGGCGGGTGCACCCATAGGAACATGCTCGCGCCATTGCCCGGAAATGAATTGTCCATGGCGAAGTGCTGCTGCCTCTGCGGCATCAATATCAACAAGGGGGAAAAGATCTCGGCACACCTGGTCGACACTCACCAGGGGCACGTCGCCTCCTCCCGCAACGAGCCGCGCCAGAGTCGGGATCTCATAGGCGTCGTCGCTGCGCCACACGCCCAGACGCACACGTCGTAACGCCGTCAAGTGTGCGCCGCACCCGAGCCGATTGCCCACATCCCGTGCCAGGGCCCGCACATATGTTCCGGCACCGCACACGACGTCGACATCAACGTCGACGACATCTACCCCTGCAGCAGTACATCGCCGTGGCTCAGATAGCATCTGGAATGACTCTACATGGACTGTACGCGCCTGCAGTTCGACACCTTCCCCTGCGCGCACCAGATCATAAGAGCGTCGTCCCGATACTTTGATCGCGCTGACGGCGGAGGGGACCTGGGCGATGTCTCCGCGGAACTCTCCGATCACCTGTGCTATGCGCTGGCACATTTTGTCGGGCTCTTGCAGAAGTTCTGCTGCACCTCGTCGAGCCGTAATCTGCCCGTCGGCGTCGTCGCTGGTTGTTTCTATGCCGAGGCGGATGGTAGCGGTGTATTCCTTATCCGCGCCGGTGACGTATCGCAGAAGCTTGGTCGCACGCCCAATACCGAGGCACAGCACTCCCGTTGCCATGGGGTCCAGCGTTCCCGCGTGGCCCACCTTCCGTGTGCCGGCAAGGCGGCGCAGGGCGGCGACAACGTCATGACTGGTGACGCCGGCAGGCTTATCAATCACGATAAGACCGCTCGGCGGTGCGGAGTTGGCAGGCCACTGCGGCTGCGGGAGCTCTCCCCAGGGAAGAGCGCGGCGGGGTTTGCCGTCGGTGCCCGCGCGCCCGGTCATTCCGTCGCCGGATCTGCGGCTGTGGGGCCGCCGTCGGAATCCGCACGCTGAGCCGCCTCGCCGTCGGTCGAAGCATTGCCGACGGGGTCATTGACACCGGGACGCGCAACCCCGGTCTCCTCCACCTCCGTGGCGTCTGTTTCCTTCTCGATCTCACGAGGTTTTCGGTACGGCTCCGCATCGCCCGCCCACTGCGCGCCCTCGGCCGACTTGCGAATCTGCTCATCGCGGAACCGTGCCGCAACAAGAGCATCCTCAAAGGATCTCGCCGTCTCGGGGAGCGCATCAGGCACGAACTCGAGGCTCGGTGTCAGGCGCAGCCCAAGTTGGCCGCCTACATGTGAACGGATCAAACCCTTGGCCCGCTCCAGGGCGCGACCGGCTGCTTTGCGTTCGGCATCCGAACCGTAAACGGTGTAGAACACTGTGGCATGCTGCAGGTCACCAGTTACCCGCACATCGGTGATAGTCACCAGATTCAGCCGCGGATCCTTCAACCGCATTGTGACCATCGAGGCGACGATTTCATGGATCCTCTCGGCCACTTTGTATGAACGGGGGTTGGCCATGCGGCCCTCCTTCCTGGTAACGCTCTTCCTGTAGCAATCCGTGGGCGATGATACGAGCACCGCCCACGGCATGTTGAGTCCCGCCGGGCCAGATGAGAGATCGGCTTATCCAAATCGAAACATCATCGAGGCACGAAGCTCCGGCAGGAGGCGGGAGTCATCCCAATGTCAGTCGCGCACCTTCTCCTGGATCTCGAAGGTCTCGATAATATCGCCCTCGGCAATATCCTTGTAGCCGAGTGTGATACCGCATTCGTAGCCTTCCGTAACCTCGGTGACATCATCCTTCTCGCGCCGCAGAGAGGCGATCTCCAAGTCGGGTGCAACCACGACGCCCTCGCGAACAAGCCGTGCCTTTGCACCGCGGCGGATCAGACCGGAGCGGACAATAGAACCCGCGATATTGCCGAACTTGCCAGACCTGAAGACCTGCCGGATCTCCGCGGTACCGAGCTGGACCTCCTCGTATATCGGCTTGAGCATGCCCTTAAGCGCTGCTTCGACATCCTCGATCGCATTGTAGATAACCGAGTAGAACTTCATCTCGATGCCTTCGCGATCAGCCAACTCCTGCACACGCTCTGCGGGGCGCACATTGAAGCCGATAATAACTGCGTTGTCCACGGTGGCGAGGTTGACATCGTTCTGAGTGATGGCACCGACGCCGCGATGGATGATCTGCAACTGCACCTCGTCGCCAACCTCGATTTCCAACAAGGAGGACTCCAGCGCCTCGACGGAGCCGGAAGCGTCACCCTTAATGATGAGGTTGAGCGTTTGCACCGTGCCCTGCTTGAGAGCGTCGTTCAAGTTCTCGAGAGAGACCCGCTTACGACGGCGTGCCAGTGTTGCGGCACGTTGAGCCGCTTCTCGCTTGTCGGCGATCTGACGCGCCGTCCGGTCGTCGTCGGCCACCAGGAAAGAATCACCGGCGGAAGGAACGGAAGACAGTCCGAGGATCTGTACCGGCCGCGATGGACCGGCATCCTCGACATTCTCACCGTTCTCGTCGAACATGGCGCGCACGCGCCCGTGCGCCGTACCGACCACGAGCGAGTCCCCGATATGCAGCGTTCCGGTCTGGACGAGCGCCGTAACCACGGCACCGCGGCCCTGGTCGAGCTTCGCCTCGATGGCAACACCACGGGCCGTCCGGTCCGGATTGGCCCGCAGGTCGAGTTCCGCATCGGCGGTATACAGCACGGCTTCCAGCAGGTTGTCGATGCCGATCCGTTGCTTGGCGGAAATATCAACGAACATGGTGTCGCCGCCGTACTCGTCGGAAACAACTCCATATTCGGTCAGCTGCGAGCGCACCTTCTGCGGATTCGCACCTTCAACATCAATCTTGTTGACGGCAACGATAATCTGCACTCCCGCAGCCTGGGCGTGGTTAATGGCCTCTACCGTCTGCGGCATGACGCCGTCGTCGGCTGCGACCACCAGGATGGCAATATCGGTGATATCCGCACCGCGGGCACGCATCTGTGTGAATGCCTCGTGGCCGGGCGTATCGATAAAGGTAATCGCCCGATCCTCGCCCTCGTATTCCAGATGGACCTGATAGGCGCCAATATGCTGCGTGATACCGCCCTCTTCAGTGTCGATAACATGCGCATGGCGTATGGCGTCCAGCAGCTTGGTCTTACCGTGATCGACATGGCCCATCACGGTCACAACCGGCGGGCGAGGCCGCAGGTCTTCGTCATCCTCGGCTGCTTCCTCCGCCTCCAGATCAATATCGAAGGATTCGAGGATCTCACGGTCCTCATCCTCCGGCGAAAGAATCTGCACGTCGTAGCCGAGTTCGGCGCCTAGAAGCTTGAAGGTGTCCTCATCGAGCGACTGGTTGACGGTGGCCATCTCCCCCATGCGGAACAGCACGGTGATCAAGGCAGCAGGATCGGCGCTAATACGCTCGGCGAAATCGGCCAAGGAGGCGCCGGCGCGTACACGCACGACGGTCGAGCCGTCACCACGCGGCACTTCGACACCCGCAACCATGGGCGAAGACTGTGCTTCCCACTCTTCCCGCCTGGCGCGGCGCGACTTACGACTACGTGAGGGGCGTCCTCCCTGCCGACCGAATGCACCCGCGGTGGAACCACCACGTGACCGACCGCCGGAACGGGTAAAACCGCCACCGCGATACCCCCCGCCGCCGTGACCTTGCGTACCACCACGGCCCTGTGCACCGCCACGACCGCCGCGTCCGCCACGACCACCGGGCGCATTCTGTGTGCCCATACGATCAGGCATCATGTTCGGATTTGGCCGCGGAGCGCCTCCGGAGCGCTGCCGTGGCGCATGCGGTTTAGCCCCACCGGACCGGCCGCCACCCTGCTGACGCTGTCCACCACCGGGACGCGGCATCCCCTGCGAGGAGGCATACGGATTATTGCCCGGACGCGGCGCACGCGGTTTAGCCCCACCGGACTTACCGCCACCCTGCTGACGCTGTCCACCACCGGGACGCGGCATCCCCTGCGAGGAGGCATACGGATTATTGCCCGGACGCGGCGCACCCTGCCGGTTACCACGCGGCCGCTTGGCCGCCGCCTCACGGCGGGCACGATCCGAGGCCGCCTGTTCGTGTTCTTCCCGCGCACCCCGAGGAGTGGGAACCGGGCGCGGACCGGGTGTCGGCGCTGCTGAAGGTTGCGCGGCAGGGGCAGGCTCGGCCTTTGATGCCTTCGGTCCCGGTTTGGGTGCGGAGGGACGAGCCGACGGCGCAGCGGCAGTCGGCTCCTGCGTTTGCGGAGCATCTGCTTGCGCCGCATCTGCCGACGCCTCGGCCTTAGGCGCAGCGGACGGCTTCGGGGTAGCTTCCGGCGCTGCCTGCGCCGGGGCCTTCGACTCTGCGGCTGCCTCTGTGCCGACAGCCTTCGGCTTCGCAGGCGCCTTGCTCTTCGCCTTCTTCGGAGCAGACTTCTTTTCAACAAGCTCGGGATGAGCTTCTACGTATTCACGTGCCTTACGCACGACGGGAGCCTCAATGGTTGAAGAGGCTGACTTGACGAATTCGCCGTTCTCCTTGAGCACTTCGAGCAGTTTCTTACTCGGCATGCCAAGTTCTTTGGCAAGTTCATGGACGCGGACCTTGGCCACAGTTCTCCTTCTCAGGGTCTGGGCGGTTCGCGCAGACCCTCTATTGCTGGCAGCTCATCGCTGGGTACTCATCGGGTGCCCATCGGCTTCCTACCCGCTTTCTTTTTCTCGGGTCAACACCGGGTCGCCGTTGCGGCTTCCCGGTTCTTGTACGGTATGGGTCCACTGACGCAGTGCGCCTGAATCAAGTTGTCTGACTCGCAGTGCGCGTTCGAGAACTCCCGGACGCACGGCCAACGCACAACAGTTGGCCTCCGCATGTATCCATGCGCCTCGTCCCTGGTATTGCGCCTCCTCGTCCACCACGAGAGTGGAATCGACGCACACCACGCGAACGAGGTTCTTTCGCGAATCTCGGCGGCGGCAGCCCACACACATGCGCGGGTTCGTTGTCACACACACTCCATCCGTCAGCAGAACCTCAAGTATTTTAGCGTGTTACTGTCGGCAGCGCAGTCTCCTGCTCCGCTTCAGCTGAGTGAACCGAGACACGACGACGCAGCTTCCGGCGTCGCCCTCAGCGCGCCTTACCTGCGGTAACTGCTCAACGATCAGTGGCACCGACGGGATACTCAGACTCCTTGCGAATATCGATTGACCATCCGGTTAGTTTCGCTGCGAGCCGGACGTTCTGTGCCTCTTTGCCGATGGCCAGCGATGTCTGCCCGTCAGGAACGATCACACGTGCCTGCCGCTGATCCTTGTTCAACACGTCCACACGCACAACCTTTGCGGGCGAGAGGGCCGCAGCTACGAACTTCGCCGGATCGTCGTCGTAATCAACGATGTCGATTTTCTCACCGTTAAGTTCCGTGGTGACGGCACGCACACGCTGCCCGTTGTGACCGATGCATGCGCCTTTCGCGTTAACTTCTGGCGACGCGGACCACACCGCTATTTTCGAGCGATGCCCCGCTTCGCGAGCCAGCGCGACGATCTCGACTGTTGCATCGGCAATCTCTGGCACCTCCTGCTCGAAGAGGCGACGGACAAAGTCAGGGTGGGTGCGCGAGAGTCGCACCGAGGCACCGCGACTGCCAACAGATACTTCGAGCACCAGAGCGCGGATATGGTCGCCGTGCCGGAAATGCTCGGTAGGAACCTGCTCGTCCGCGCGTAGCAATGCCTCGTGTTCTCCGACCTGTACCAGAAGATCACGCGGATCTCCCTTATGGTTGGCGTTCGCCTGTACCACGCCGGAGATGATCTCGCCCTGCTTGCCCTTGAATGACCCCAGCACGCGGTCGGTTTCGGCGTCGCGCAGACGTTGGGCAATGATCGATTTCGCCGTGGCGGTTGCGATTCTTCCGAAGTCGCCGGGAGTATCGTCGAATTCGCCGATGACATTCCCCTCGTCGTCGACCTCCGGCGCATAGACGGTGACTTTTCCGCTGGAACGGTCCATTTCCACTCGAGCACCGCGCACCGCACCCGGCACACGCTGGTAAGCGTGCAACAGGGCATCCTCGATGGCACCAATGAGCACATCGACGCTGATACCGAGCTCGCTCTCCACAATGCGGAGCTCGTTCATCTGTATGTCCATGCTGTCTTACCCTTCGTCTTTACCAAACTCAACACGTACCCGAGCGGACACGATGTCTCCCCGGCCTATACGCCTTTCGCTATCGTTCGTACGAAGCTTCAAGGTATCACCGCTCAGCTCCATAAGACGAGCGACAAGCTCAGATCCGTCAGCCAAGCGCAGTTCTACTAGTCTGCCCTGCGCTCGTGAGAAATGCCGTAGTTCCGTCAACTCCCTTTGCGCACCGGGTGTTGACACTTCGAGTGTGTACGCGCCAGCAACGAGATCAACATCATCCAAACGTTGGGAAATCGCACGTGATACCTCGGTGAGCGAATCGGAATCAACGCCACCCGGGCCTTCGGGTAGGTCGACGACGACTTTCACGACTTTGCGTTTACCAGCACGGCCAACTTTGACGCCTTCCAGGTACAGGCCTGCCTGCGCGACAATCGCCTCAAGCTCGGTGGTTATACCAGCTACGTCGGCACCCGTACTGGCAGGCGACCCGCCGGCCGGCCGCGCGCTGTTGACCGCTCGGCGTCCGGCTCCATCCTGCCGTCGTTTTGGACGGCTGTTCTTCGAAGATGCCATGCCACCAGCCTACCGTTCAGGTCCGACGCCGTTCCACGAACGCAACACTATGGACACACATGCGGTTCCGAAGAGAGGTGTTGCGCCGCCAAGTGGGCGAGACACTCGTGGAGGCACTGCGCGCAGAGTCCTGGCGACGACGCTGCGCGCAGGCCGCCGTCGTATCGGCTGCGGTCATGTGGGCGAGGCGCTCGGCGAGGGTGCGGGCGTAGTCCACTTGACCGTGTCGAGAATGCCGTCAAGTTCGGGTGGAAGGGTGGTTTCCCCGGGCGCCGAGCGCAGTGTAAGTATCCAGACGCCGTCTCGTCTCCCAACGAACCACTCCTCAAGGCGTATCGGTCCATCTTTCGAGGACAGCACATAACTGTACCCGCGGGCAGTATTGCCATCTATAGTACGGGCAGGGAGCACCATGAAGTCGCTGCGGGGTTCGTACCGTACCTTACCGGACAGTGACCGCGAGACTAAGCGGTCCAGGTTGTAAGTGTACTCTCCTTCCGGATCGTACGTGTCCTTCTCATCGAAAACCGTATATTCCCGTACCCAGGACGGATCGAGGTGTTCCGCCCCGAAGGAAGGCCGTGTACACTCTCCCACCTCGGCTGGCGAAATACAGTAGTCATACGGAATTCGTTCAGGCCTCCCTGCATTCCACCCGTTGGGGACATCGGCACTGATGGCATCTTCGAGGTTAAGGTTCGCAACGAATGTTGACGGCGGCGACGGCGGTGCCGTCCCGATGCCGGGTAGTCCACATCCAGTCACGGCAAACAGGATGCACATGGCGAGACAAGATATCCGACGTGCCCCTCTGAAGGCGACGACTCTTCGTCGGCCTGTCGAAGGCTGCCTGACTAGACGTTGTGTGATCATGGACTTCTCCTGTCGATGCCTCCCCGAGTGCCGCCGTGTCGGTACCGCACACTCAACTTGGCTAAGAATGCGAGGTGCCTCCCCTCACACATCTGTCTCATGTCGAGGGCCTCGTCGACTCGTCCGACGGCGTAGTCCAGGTAATCGTGTCCAAAATGCCGTCGAGTTCAGGCGGAAGGACCATCTGGTCCGGTGCGGCGTTTAATGTGATGCGCCACAGACCATCGGAGCGGGCGACAAGCCACATCTGGTAGCGCGCTTTTGCTTGATTGGTAGTTGTTGTGTATGAGAAACCACGGGCGGGATCACCGTCAATGGTGCGCGCAGGCAACTCCGCGACGTCCGATTGCGGGTTGTAGCGTTCGGCGTCGTACAGCCATGAGGTGAAGATCGCGTCGAAGTCATAGGTGTTGGCCCGACCAGCAAACTCGTAACCGCTGGCCAACAAGACATCCGGTGATAGCCGGGTGGCGCGGATCGATGCTCCCGCAAACCCGGTGGTTCCATCCTCCGAAGCGATATAGTCGAGGCCCGTCTCACCACGGTCAGTTGTCTCGACCCAACCAGCAGGAGCGTCAGCATCCATCACATCCGCGGTGTCCGTGGTAGTGGTGAAAAGCCTCCCAACGCTCGGTGTTGCTGCCGCATCGGAGCCAGAGCCACCCGGCGCACAGGCGGAAACGAGTACGCCAAACATCAGCGCTACGCAAGCAAGCATCCGAGCCACTACCTGCCGGTACGGGCATATGCGACCGCGCGTACCTTCTGCCAGGTGTTCTTTCATCTCAAGAATGCCTTTCCTGTCAACAAAAACAGAAGTCGAGCCAACCGGCCGTACCCTCTCACGTCGACGAAGCCGATGGCGTCGTCCACCTGATTGAGTCCAAAACCGAACCATCCAACTCCGGTGGCAACTCTGTATCTCCCGCAGCTGCCCTCAACGTGATCTCCCATAGCACGTCATGCCTGCCAACCAACCAGATCTCGCGGCGTTCCGGCGAGCCTTCAATGGTGTAGATATAGGAATATCCGCGGGCGGGATTACCGTCAATGGTACGCGCTGGCAAAACGGTGAAGTCGGCCGTGTCTTCGTCCGCTAAATCAGCACTGAGATGCTGCGCTAAGGCGCCATCAAGGCTGTAGGTGTCAGTCGTGTCAGTCAACCGATAATCTGAGGATACGATGTGCCGAGGTGGATGACACCATGCCCACACTGCGGCCGCAGTGCTTCCTTCTGTATCATCGGCCGGCCCTCGGTACTCGAAACTCGAGCCATCGGTAAGTACCTCGTTCCACCCATCAGGCAGATCCACGCTCATAGCATCCTGTCTCTGGTCCCGCGCCACAAATGTCGACTCCACGCTCGCCGTTGCACGTTCAGCCTTGGGCGCTGCACACCCAACACAAAGACTTAAGCAGAGAACTGCGGTGAAGACCAGTGGAGCCTTTCCCTTTGCTGCGAAAAGCTGATAGAGACCCTTCATTAGCTGCTTCGCTCCGCACCTGTTGCAGCGAAGGCGGTTGCACGCGTATCTTTCGCCTGCATCATCTCCTCCTGGATGGGTTCGAAAAGCTCACCGTAGTCGGTGTGGTTTTCGAGATATTCCTTGAAGGACGCGCGTTCGTCATCACTCATGTCATGCCACGGCTTTACCGCTCCGTCGTCGTCAAGAAATGGCACTCCGGTAAAGTCTTCGTCATAGCAGAACTCCTGCGGTGACATGTCGGCATCTTCGAATGTTGAGCGTGTACTGATGGTTTCATAGATGCTGGCCTCCATTTCCTTCTCAAGAGCGATGTGGGACTGCGACTGATTCCCAACTATGACGGTATCGGTTGGGAAGACAATATCGAGGATCGCCGGAATGCCCACTGACTGACCCTGGCCAATCACATACTTCCCCGGATTACTCTCAATGATGTATTGCAAGGGATTGGCACCCATAACCATTTTGATCAGATCTTTCTTCCCGCGATTGGCGCGGTCGAAGAAAGCATGTTCCTGGTCATGCGAGTCTGCACTTGCGGTGAATAGTGCTTCTTTTAACGGTGTCCACTTCTCGATGACCCTGTCCGGGTCTCCGCCATCATTCATTGTGTCAAAGGCCGTGTTGTACTCGGCTGTAGACTGAAGCTCAGCAGCGGCGTATAGGATTTCCACTGCAGGAGCACGGCCTCCGATTGACGAGCGGTCAAAACCGATATCCACGAAATACCCGTGGTTTCCCAGCAGTTGGGTTTGCAAGTCAATGCCAAAGGTAATCCGATGTTGTCCACCTTCTTCGGATGCTACAACCACGTCTTGGCCTGGATTCTCGAGCGCGATAGCGATGTCCTCCATATAGGGCGCTAGGATCTCGCCCGACCAGGATCGAAGGTTTGAGTTTGTGTACCCGTACACATCTTGCCCGTGCAGCTTGTCCGTTTCGTTCTCCATGGTCAGAGCATCTTGATAGCCGTAGAGGAAATTGCCCGCAATGCCAGTGGATCGCTTGTCTCGTATCTTCCACTGTTCCCATTCTTCGTCGCTGATCTGAGACCGGTCCGGCGTTAGTTCCGGCATTGACATCTCCGCTATCAAACGCCCAAACTGTTCGCCACCATCTTGGAAACCACCGTAGGCGCTCTCCGCATCGAACATGGTTCGACCGCCGGTGAGGTAGCGTGTCATGTTCATCGGTTCGTCGTTGCTATCGACGATGCCGTCATGATTGATATCTATGCCAGCAGGTGTATCGCTGACCAGGAACTCCTGGACCGCATTGAATCGCTCGCGATCTACCGCAAGCAACGCGGGATCGGCCGTCTTTCCCTGCTCTGCGAGGATCTCCGGGTTTAAGCATTCCGGCTGATCCATGAGTGTGTACATGGCATGCATTGGATCGTACATGCTGTCATCCGGACCAAACGAGGGCAAGGTGTCGCGATAGGGACTGTTTGTCACCCACGGCAGTGTTTCCGCATCCCAGGCCACGATATCTTCTGCAAGAGAGCGACCATCGTCGGCTGGCTTCTCGAAGAAGGCTGGACCAAGTGCGAGATTCGGATTGTCCCGGCCGGCTTCACCAATCAAGTTAGAGATGAACGCGTACCCCGGCATCGGCTCGTAATAAGGCACAGCGAATGAGCCATAGTCGTTCGGGTTGTACAACGCTCCACCCACGGTCTTCAGCTCTTCAATGAAAGCCCCGGTCTGCGATGACGCGGTGACTCCGGGTTTCAGAGTGATCTGGTCCTTGTACTTCTCAAACAGGACCTGCTCGTCAGCATGTTCTCCGTCTAAGTTTGTTCCCCCGGTACCGAGAACGATGGTCGTGCCGATCCCATGCAGAAGCTCGGAACGCACTGGACTGTTATCTGGTAACGCGCGAACTCGCCATGCGAAGTCGGCCAATTCTTCTGCTGAGACGTGGGTGAGGAGCATGTTGGTGACGAAGGGGTTGCCGAGTTCGTTGCCGTATTGGTTCCAGAATTCTTCGAGGTCTTCGGGGGAGGGGTTGGGGTTGGTGATGATGGCGGCCATCTCGGGTGCGATCTGGGCGGCGTGTTTCATCTCGTTTTGCACGGCGATCAGATCGAGATCGCCGAACAGGTTTACACCGATCTCTTCCCGCGTGCCATGTGGTTTCGACATGTCAAACAGACGGTCCTTAATCGCTGTGATCTGCACCGCTGTGACTCGCGCCTGCTCATCCAACGCCTCCAAATACCCTTGATGGGCACGACGCAACTCTGCCTGAGTCGCCTCCCACTCCTCCTGACAGGACTGCTCCGCCCGGTCGATATCGTAATCCGACATTGGACCCACACCCGTGCGCGCAAAATCAACCCGCTCCTGCTGCAAGTCGTGCATCTTCCTCTCGTAGGCGGCATACGCATCGTCATAGTCTTGCCAGAGGACTTTGATCGACTCTCTCGTCTCCCGAACCTTCTCCCCATACTCCTTAATCGGCCCGGCCACATCCATCAACACGCCACTGACATCCTGCGCAATACCCTTCAACCGGCACACCTGATCCAGATACGCCGTCGCCGACTCACCCAACCAGCCCGGCATACCAGCAGTCGACATCATCGCCACCTGCGTGGTCTGTACCTGACCACCCACACCACCAAACTGGTCCGCCACCTCACAACACGCCTCGGACGTATCCGGCGGCAACGAAAATACATCCTCGCCCTTCACAACACACCCCCACACACCACAGCAACCACACGCGTGGCCACACCACCAGGCCGCACAGGCCGCACAGGCCTGCCCGGAACTCTTCCCCGCACCAGTTCTCCAGTCACACTGTGCTGCCTCACAAGTCCTGCCCTCCACCCAATAGAGCGTTCATCTCTTCAAACTGCGCCGCACTCAACCTCTCCGAGTCATCAAAATCGCCAGCAGCGTCTTTGGCCCCCGACCCGAGCATCGAACACGTATCCGAAAACTCACCCAACACGTCCTCCATATCGTTCTTAAACTCCCGTAACGCCGACCGTAACTCGCTGCTACCAGCCGAACTCACATGAACCGGCAACTGTGACACACACCGACTCACCTGCATACCCCGCACAAACCCCGTCAACCGACCAAACTCCGCCGCATCCTCCCACCGGGCCTGCGCCTGCACACCCACCGCATCACGATCAAACTCAATACTCACTGGTTCGTCTCCTTCCCTCTAGATTCCTGAGAGTATCTCGCTATTCTCTGAACTATTACGCCGCCCAAAACGACGGCCGCCGCACAGCAGTTCTCCTCGCTCCTCGATCCACCCGTTCGGTCGACCAGGCACGCCCATGCTCAACGTCAACGTCCACCCCACACCCGGGATAGCTACCACCCATCAAGCCACAAGGCCAGCATGCCGCACACCCCACGCGACCACACTTACGGTGGTCGTCCCCGCACGGTCGGATCAACCAGCCGTGCAACTGGTGTGGAGATCACGCCTGGAAACAGGCACCTGGCAGCGTGAACACGACGCACAGCTGTCATTGGCCTTGACCCTTCTCGCGGGGCTCTCGCCAGTACAGGAGGGGGCGGGAGAACATTTCACGGCGGGTGGCCTCTTCGGCCTCACGCCGCTCACGCTCACGCACACTCTCCGCACCATGACGACTCAACCACACCGCATCCAACCGCTTGAGCGCCTCCTCCTTACGACGTTCCTCTTCCTGCGGGTCCGGAACCTCCCGACCACGCATAGCACACCACACCTCAGGACTCCACGTCCGCTCCCGCTCATCCCTCTTCCGACCAGCACCACGCATGCCCGTGCCACGCACACCAGACTGCTGCGCTTGACCGCCACGCACACTAGCGCCACGAGTACCGGACTGCTGTACTTGACCGCCCCGCATGCCGGTGCCACGCATACCGGCCTGTTGTGCCTGCCCGCCGCGCACACCCGTTCCAGCACGACCCGTGCCACGGCCAGATTGCTGCGCCTGACCGCCCCGGACGCCGCCCGTACCGGCTCCACGGCCAGTCCCAGCACGACCACCAGCGGCTTGTCCACCACGAACACCGGTTCCACGGTCACCCTGGGCTTGGCCACCCCGGACGCCGCCCGCACCAGCCCCACGGCCATTAGCGGCTTGGCCGCCCCGCGCACCACCGGTGCCACGCATACCGGCCTGTTGTGCCTGCCCGCCACGCACACCCGTGCCTCGTGTCCCGGCCCCGG